>NZ_NSGC01000060.1:0-1128 GCF_002294795.1 Mesorhizobium sp. WSM3866
CGCAAGCAGAGCGACAGTTTCGTCTACAATCTCTTGTCGGACGGCGAGCTCGGCGAGGGCTCGACCTGGGAAGCGGCGATGTCGGCCGCCCACCACAAGCTCGACAACCTCATCGCAATCGTCGACTTCAACAACCAGCAGGCCGACGGCCCATCGACCTCGACGCTGTCTTCGGAGCCGGTGACGGACAAGTTCGAGGCCTTCGGCTGGCACGCTCAGCGTGTCGACGGCAATGACATCGAGGCGGTCCGCGCAGCGTTCGACAGCGCCCGGGGTCTCAAGGAGCCGCGCCCGCGCATCATCGTCTGCGACACCCGCATGGCCAAGGGCGTGCCGTTCCTGGAGGCCCGCGACATCACGCATTTCATCCGCGTCGAGCCGCACGAATGGACGCTGGCGCTCGAGGCACTGGAAAAGGGACGTCCGCAGTGAGGCTGTCAAAATTCGCACCGCGGCAGGCGGTCAAGGTGGGCGAGCGCAAGACCACCTCGGCGATGATCGCCTCGATCGCCCCGGACGGCGTTCCGACGCGCAGCGCCCCTTTCGGCCACACGCTCGCCAGGCTGGCACATCACCGGAGCGGGATCGTCGGGCTCACCGCCGATCTTGCCAAATACACCGACCTTCATGTCTTCGCGCAGGAACATCCGCATCGCTTCTACCAGATGGGCATGGCGGAGCAGGTGCTGATGAGCGCGGCCGCCGGGATGGCGCGGGAAGGGTTTACCCCATTTGCAACGACCTACGCCGTCTTCGCCTCACGACGAGCCTATGATTTCATCTGCATGGCGATCGCCGAGGAGCATCTCGACGTGAAGATCGTCTGCGCCCTGCCCGGACTGACCACCGGCTACGGCCCGAGCCACCAGGCAACTGAAGACATCGCCATTTTCCGCGGCATGCCCAACCTGACAATCATCGACCCGTGCGACGCGCTTGACATCGAGCAGGCTACCGAGGCCATCGCCGACCACAAGGGGCCGGTCTATATGCGGCTCTTGCGCGGCAAGGTGCCGGTCGTGCTCGACGAGTACGACTACAGGTTCGAGATCGGCAAAGCACGGCTGCTGCGTGAAGGCGCGGACGTGCTGTTCATTTCGAGCGGCATGATGACGATGCGTGTGCTTG
>NZ_NSGC01000061.1:0-1071 GCF_002294795.1 Mesorhizobium sp. WSM3866
GGTTCTGGCAGGCTTCATCACCCGCCTCGATACGCCGCTCTCCTCAAACCGTCATCACCCAGTTTCAGCCATAGCTCTGAGCTGCCTCGTCATGCTGGCAAATGTGTAAAGCGGTATCGCGCGGTCCTTGAAGAAACCGAACCTGGTAAGATAGCCGGACGCGCAAATAACTACCTTCGACGCCCTGATTGCTCCCGCGGGCGTTTCGCAAACATGCCTGGGTATGCCGAACTGCACCCCCACAATAGGCGTGTTCTCGTGAACAGTCACGTTGGCCGGCAGGCTCTTGGTGGCGTTTTTGAGGTATTTCGCGAGTTGAAGGAGAATGGTCCCGGGATGGTGTAAGGCCTTAATGTAATGCGCTGCCCGTCATCGCTTGGATTTCTGCGGTGTTAACCCAGCTATAGCTCTGCCCCAGGGTGTCCAGCGCCTCAGTGAGCCGCGCCTCAGATCGTCGGCGCCGTGTGCAGTCGCGGCGCTGTGATACTTTCCCTGCGGATCCCAGTCGCAATCCACGCCGTGTTCCTCGACAGCGCTTCGGACATAGTCGATCCCTCAAGGTGACGAAAAGCTCCTCTTTGTTGCCCTTGATGTCCTCCACGAAATCCTGCTTGCGTGGATTGTGGGCAAGGTCGATGACGAAGCCCATGAAGCGCCCGGACGCATTGTTTCCAATGCGGTCAGCGTCCACAAGGATCACTGACGAATCAGGGTTGAGTTCTGCGTATCGGCGGGCTGCATGCAATCCCATCCAGCCGCCACCGATCACGAGGCAGTCGCAGTTGAGTCGCCTCTTTGCGATAACAGCGGCAGCTCTGGCCCAGACGTGGTGTATCAGCCAGACATGGTCGGTTCGGCATGAGGGGGGTCAACGACGATCCGCTTTCCGGGGACGGTTCTGTTGAATGAATTCACTTAAAGCTCGCTGGATGTAAGTAGCAGGCGGTTAGCCTGCCGGTGGCACTATATTTGATAGACCACCCCTTCAGGGGCTCGTAGACGGAAAAGATCTCGTTTGATATAGACCTGCTTCATGTCAAAGCTCCGCGGTCTTGTGCCCTCCACCCATTC
>NZ_NSGC01000062.1:0-1060 GCF_002294795.1 Mesorhizobium sp. WSM3866
CTAGAGCATCTTTGATGAACACAGAGTCGGTTTGAGGACCTTCACGCGATAGATCCTGTCTGATTCACTGTCCCGGTGATTTGCGAGGAGGTGATGATGACGAGGAGCCTGAGCGCGGACCTTCGTGGGCGCGTGATTGCGGCCATTGAAGACGGGGTTTCGACGCGGGAGGCGGCGCGTCGCTTCCGGATCGGTATTTCGACGGCCGGGAGTTGGTATCGCCGCTATCGCGAGACCGGCGAGATGGAAGCGCGCAAGCAGGGCCAGCCGGCGCGTTCGAAGCTCGATGCGCATGAGGCCTTCATTCTTGGCCTCATCGAGCACGCGCCGGACATCACGCTTGCCGAGATCGGGGAGCGCCTTGCCGCCGAGTGCGGCGTTCGGGTAGCGCCGTCCACGGTCTGGCTGTTCCTCGAGCGTCGCGGCATCACGTTTAAAAAAAGACGGCGCACGCCGCCGAACAGCAGCGCCCCGATGTCCTGCGCCGCCGCAGGACCTGGTTCGATGACCAGCTCGATCTCGACCCCGAGAGGCTGATCTTCATCGATGAGACCGCGGCTTCCACAAAGATGGCGCGGTTGCGCGGACGCAGCCTGCGCGGCGAACGATGCCGGGCGGCCGTTCCTCACGGCCATTGGAAGACCACCACCTTCACGGCCGGCCTGCGGCTGGGCGGCTTGGCGGCGCCAATGCTGCTCGATGGCCCTATGAATGGTTCTGCCTTCCTCGCCTATGCGGAGCAGGTCCTTGCACCCGAGCTTCGCCCCGGCGACATCGTGGTCATGGACAATCTACCGGCCCACAGGATCAGCGGGGTGCGCGAGGCGATCGAGAAGGTTGGCGCGCGGCTCCTGTTCCTGCCGCCATACTCGCCCGACTTCAACCCGATCGAGATGGCTTTCTCGAAACTCAAGGCCCTCCTGAGAAAGGCTGCAGCCCGAACCATCGACGAACTCTGGTCGGTCGTGGCCAACTGCCTCGCAGCTTTCACAGCCGAGGAATGCAGGCACTATTTCGAGGCAGCCGGCTATGACCCGGAGTAAGTCGAATCTGCTCTAGC
>NZ_NSGC01000007.1:0-346230 GCF_002294795.1 Mesorhizobium sp. WSM3866
CGACGGTGATGACGCCTTCGTTGCCGACCTTCTGCATCGCTTCCGCGATCATCTTGCCGACCGACTCGTCGCCATTGGCCGAGATCGTGCCGACCTGGGCGACTTCCTCGGAGGTCTTGATCTTCTTGGCAGCCTTGCCGAGAGCGGTAACGACTTCGGTGACGGCGAGGTCGATGCCGCGCTTCAGATCCATCGGGTTCATGCCGGCGGCAACGGCCTTGTTGCCTTCCTGGACGATGGCCTGGGCGAGAACGGTCGCGGTGGTCGTGCCGTCGCCGGCGATGTCGTTGGTCTTCGAAGCGACCTCACGCACCATCTGCGCGCCCATGTTCTCGAACTTGTCCTCGAGCTCGATCTCCTTGGCGACGGTGACGCCGTCCTTGGTGATGCGCGGGGCGCCGAACGACTTGTCGATGACGACGTTGCGGCCCTTCGGACCGAGGGTGACCTTCACCGCGTCGGCGAGGATGTTGACGCCGCGCAGCATGCGCTCGCGGGCATCACGGGAAAACTTTACGTCTTTTGCAGCCATTGTAAGCTCCTGGCAGGGGTTCGGGTCGAACCCGCAGATTCAAGATTCAGTTGACGGTGAGGCCGATGATCAGCCGATGATGCCCATGATGTCGGATTCCTTCATGATCAGAAGGTCCTCGCCATTGAGCTTGACTTCAGTGCCCGACCACTTGCCGAACAGCACACGGTCGCCGGCCTTGACGTCCAGCGGCACGAGCTTGCCGGCTTCGTCGCGAGCGCCGGAGCCGACGGCGATGATCTCGCCTTCCTGCGGCTTCTCCTTCGCCGTATCCGGGATGATAATCCCGCCGGCGGTCTTGGATTCGGATTCGACCCGGCGAACGACCACGCGGTCATGAAGCGGGCGGAACTTGGACTTTGCCATGTTGTCTTCCTCGAATGAGAACGGTGAGAACTGTTCCTCCATCCGGCGAGGCCGGATATAAGTTAGCACTCACCTAAGGCGAGTGCTAACGTGGCGCTGAGATAGGCTGATGGCATGCGAGAGTCAAGGCGCGCGGGGAGGGGCAATGGCGCAAAATTTTTTCAATGTACCGACGTGGTTCTGAAACACAGTGGTTGCCCCACGACTACTTGGCAGAAATTGCTCGTGAGTTCGATGGGACGGCCGGGCATCGGCTGCTTAATATCCAAGCCGCAAGCCGATCTCCTGAGTTTCAAGATCGACGAGCAAGCTGTTTCTTTCAAAATACCGGATACCGACGATATTATGTTCAAGGCCAGGGACAATTTCCACCTCAGGCTTGTAGGTGGTTGTAAAATTCCAATCGTCCTGGCCTTCGGTTTTCACCACCACCTTGGTGCCGACATTCAATGATGCATACGGTTTGGATGTATCGGTTGGGACCATTATGGTTGAGTTGCCGGTGTCGTACAGCGTCGGCCGACAAACCGGCTCAGAGCCCCATGAGAGACAGGAGTCAAGAGTGGGGAAATTGTATCGCGGGCTGGCCTGTTTCCATTTTTGTATCTTGAAATTCTTCTTCACGTCATCTGGGATGCCGACGTGGAGGGCTTCTACCTGTGGGCAGTTGCCGGCCTCATTTGTGCAGGCTTTCCACTTACTGCCGATCGCAGAAAGGTAGTAACCTCTATGCAGGCCGGGTCCCACGCTCACTGCGTCCATTGGCGATTTGATCATCTGATGTGGCCCGTCGCCCCCAATGGGCGAGATGCCAAAGATGCCTTTTGGCCAAAGCGGGCCGCCGACAACTTCACCTGTGTCGCGCCTGACTTTCTTGTAGCGGATTAGGAACGATATTCGCCTGTCCGTGGAGGCCAGCGCGCTTGACGAACCAAAAGTCACACGCGCCGAAGCGATATTTCCATACTCATCGTAGGTGCCATAGTGCATGACCACTTTTTGGGTCGTGACAATTATACCGTCCAATTCCAGGGTTTTCGCAACCTTGATACCGTTCTCGGAGCATAATCCGGCGGGGAGCGTCGAACGACAATCGATCGTCATTCCGCTTGAGCCGGTATCCAGCAAAAGAGGCTGATTTGATTTTCCGGTTTCCGAGAGAGAGAATTCTCACATAGAGCATACGAATATTCTTAGGGTTCCCCGGATACTCAAGTTTTATCAAGGGAATGGTTGCGGGAGTGCCATCGGCTCCGGCAGGAGAGGACGGATAGAGGAGTGCGCACAACAGGATCGACAGCAATGCCGCAAGTATCTTCATGCCCGAGCCCATCTTTTTGGCCGATAGATTTCGACGTGGCGAAGATGAATTATTGCAGGGCGCTTTGCAATTTTTGCGTCACAGCTCTGCCTGTAGATTTCAGCGGTTAGGTGGCCCCAGCACCAGCAGCGGACACCGCTCGGCGAGCCCGTAGCTTCCGGTCGAGGCCAATCGGACGTCTTTGAAGAAGACCTCGGCTTCCTCGATCAAGACGGCCGCCGGCGCAAAACTATAGACGGCGGACGAGTTCCGGTAGACGTCTATGGTTCCGATGACCGGTAGTTCCCATCCGGTTCGGGCCGACAGCTCCTCGCGGTCGGGAAACACCCTTTCGAAGTGTTCGAGGATGGCTTTGACCGGGATCGTGTAATCCGGCGCGTCGCCGATCGCGGTCATGGCCACGCGCCATTTGAGCTCATGGAAAGTCGAGACGCCGCCGCTTAGTGCCAGAGCGCGGACATCCTTCGGGTCGTCCGGCGTTGCGGGAGAGGCGTAAAGCCTGATGCCGGCGCGGCCGTCGGACTTGAGCGCGCGCGCGATCGACGCAAATAGGGTGCGCCTGAGGCCGGCGGCGCCGATGACCGAGAGACATCCGTCGCCGATCAGCGCCTCGACGCTTGCATCGGCGAACGGCAGATCGAACCAGTCGCCCCGCACCGCCTTGCGCGTATCGGTGTCGCCCGGCCAGATGCCGGCAATCATGTCCGAAGACTCGTCGACCGCCGTCATCGTGGCGCCGAGCCCGGCGAGCTCGGGTGTCACGCCAAGCATCACGACATCCGACGGGGCAAGGTCGAGCTCGCGGTCGTAGGTTTCGACAACCTCCGCCGGCGGCCGCAGGGGTGAGCCGAGCAACTGCCAATGTTTGCGAATTGCATTCCAATGCTCGGTCATGCAAACCCCAGCCCGGTAGCGCGTTGTATTCGATCGAATAGTGGACGACGCTTGATGCGCCAAGTGGGGAACAATGGCACGCATCGCCGTCATCACGCATGAGTTCGACCGGTTCCAAAGCCGGCGCGGGCTGCTATGGCGCCGGGACAGCCCATACATGCTCTTCGATCTGCTGGAGGAACTGAAGCGCCGCGGCCATTCGGTGCAGGTCCTCAGCGGCACGTCGGCGAAGCCGGCCGCCGACATCGCGGTGCTGCATGTCGACGCGACCGTAACGTCGCCCGATTATGTCGAGTATGCCCGCGCCTTTCCCTTCTGCCTCAATCTCGGCGCCGCCGATATTTCCAAGCGCCGCATCAGCGGCGCCGTCGTCGGCAAGGACGACGGCTGGAAGGGGCAGGTTATCGTGAAGAGCAGCCTCAACCATCGGGGAACGCCGGAACAGCAACTGAATCGGCGCGCGCGGCGCGCCGGCAAGCCGATGCCGTTTCCCGGCGTCCAGTCTTTCGACAAATACGAGACCCATGCCTCGCTCGCCGACGTTCCGGCGGAGCTGTTCGGACGCGAGGACCTCATTGTGGAAAGATTCATTCCCGAGCCTGAGCCGGATGGCTTTGCCGCCCGTTTCTGGCTGTTCTGCGGTGAGCGCGAGCGCTGTACACGCCATGTCTCGCCGCAGAGCCTGGTCAAGGGCGACGACACGATCCGTCGCGAGGCGGTTCCGGTGCCGGACGAGCTTCGCGCGCTAAGGCGCAAGCTCGGCTTCGACTACGGAAAGTTCGATTTCGTCATGCATGAGGGCAGGGCGGTGCTGCTCGATGCCAACAAAACGCCTGGACGCGCCCGCAATCTGTCGAGCTTCATCGCCGCCGGCAATGCCAATCTTGCCGACGGCTTCGAAGGGTTGATCCGCCAACACGCTTAGATATTCATGCCGCCCGAGACCTCGATGCGCTGGGCGTTGACCCAGCGATTGTCCTCCGACAGCAGCGAGGCGATCATCGGCCCGATATCGTCGGCGACGCCGGCGCGGCCGAGCGCCGTCATGCCAGCCACGACGCGGTTGATCTCGGCGTCGTCGCGCACATGGCCGCCGTTGAAGTCGGTGGCGATGGCGCCGGGCGCCACAGTGTTGGCGGTGATGCGGCGCTGGCTGAGCTCCTTGGCGAGGTAGCGCGTGAACACCTCGATGCCGCCCTTCATCATCGCATAGGCGGCCGAGCCCGGAACCGAGAAGCGCGCCAGCCCGCTCGACACGTTGACGATGCGGCCGCCATCGTTGATCAGCGGCAGCAGCGCCTGGGTTAGGAAGAACACGCCTTTGAGATGGATGTTCATCAGCGTGTCGAATTCCTCTTCCGTCGTCTCGGCGATCGGCTTGCGCAGGCCGGTCCCGGCATTGTTGACGAGATAATCGAAGCGGTCGCGCTGCCAGGTTCCCTGAAGCGTCTTTCTCAATGCCGCGACGAAAGCCGGGAAGGTGGTAACGGCGCCGGTGTCGAGCTCGAGCGCCGCGGCGCGGCCGCCTGCGGCCTCGATCTCGGCGATCGCCGCCTTCGCCTCGTCGGCGCGCGAGCGGTAGGTGAGGATGACGTCGACGCCCTTGCGGGCGAGGTTGAGCGCTGTGTTGCGGCCGAGGCCGCGGCTGCCGCCGGTGATGAGGGCAATGGCGCGAGTGGTCATGGTGAAAATCTCCGTCTTGGCGATGGTGATCCATATACTCGCGCGAATGACCGATATAATCTGGCATGGATTGCCAACTCTATTCAAGATTTGCGAACAATCCGCGATGGACAGGTTCGACAGCATGCGGCTCTTCACCCGCGTCGTGGAACGGCGCAGCTTCACGGCGGCCGCTGCCGATCTCGGCCTGCCGCGCTCCAGCGCCACCGCCGCGATTAAGCAGTTGGAGGAGCGGTTGGGCGTGCAGCTGCTGCGTCGCACCACGCGCCACGTCACCACCACGCTCGACGGTGAAGCCTATTACCAGCGTTGCATCGGCATCCTCGCCGACATCGAGGATGCCGAGGGCGGCTTCGGCGCGCATGAGGTGCGTGGGCGCCTCAGCGTCGACGTCAACGGCCATATGGCGCGCACCTTCCTGCTGCCGGAACTGCCGGCGCTGCTCGCCCGATATCCGGGCCTGACCGTGCATATCGGCGAAGGCGACCGCCTCGTCGACCTCGTGCGTGAAGGCGTCGATTGCGTCATCCGGGCCGGCACGCTTCCCGACAGCGACATGATCGTGCGGCGTCTCGGCATCGCGCGCGAAATCACCGTGGCCAGCCCCGCCTATCTCGAACGCCACGGCGTGCCGCGCACGCCGGACGACTTGGCTGGGCACATGATGATCGGCTTCGTGTCGTCGCGCACGAGGCAGGTGATGCCGCTGGAATTCACCGTCGACGGCATGGTTCGCGAGATCGTCCTGCCGTCGCGGGTCACGGTCGCCAATTCGGACACGAGTGCTGCGCTGGTCCGGCTGGGCTTCGGGCTGTTCCAGGCGCCAAGGCTCCGATATGCGGACGACCTCGAGGCAGGCCGGCTGGTCGAAGTGCTTCCCGATTTTCCGCCGACGCCCACGCCGATCTCGGTGCTCTATTCGCCGAGCCGGCAGTTGTCGCCACGGGTCAGGGTGTTTGTCGATTGGCTGGTGGAGATCCTGGGGCCGAAGCTGGATGCGGGGTAAGTTGGCAATCGCGGAGGGGATCGTATCCAGCGGTCGTCATCCTAGGGCGGAGCAAGGAGCGAAGCGACGCGCGCAGACCCTAGGATCCATGCCGTGACGCTAAGGCGTTGCAAGGATTGCAGAATTCTCCGCCGTTGCGCTCTATGACGGAGTCGCGGCATGGATCCTCGGGTCAAGCCCGAGGATGACCACCGTTAGGCATGCCTACAAAAACAGCCGCAACTGCGCGTGGATGATCGACCGGTAATCCTCGATCGTGCGCCGGCCTTCCGCCTCGTCCTGCGTCAGCGCCAGCCGCACGACGCCGCCGGCGAGCTGAAAGATCAGGAACACCACGCGCCCGAACGCCTCGCGCTGCTTAAGCTTCAGCGTCGGCGCCACACGGTCGCAGAACATCTTCGCCTGATGCCGCGTCTCGGCGATGTCGAGATGCTGCAGCGCCTTGTCGGCCTGGATCGCGTTCTGCAGATCCTGGATCGCCGGATCCGCCGCGACACGGCCGTAGTAATCGTCGAGCAGCCGATCGGCTGCAGCGGTCACGTCATCCACTCCCCGGATATCGGCGATGATCGCGCCGAAGCGAGCCCGGCTCTCCTCCGAGAAACGCTCGTAGAGCATCGCCAAGATCGCCGACTTGCTTGGAAAATAATGATAGACCGTGGCGATCGGCCCGCCCGCCAGCGCGCCGACTTCCTTCATCGTGACCGCGTCTATGCCCTTCTCGCCGATCAGCCGCATGGTCGTAGCGAGGATCGCGTCGATGCGCTCGCGGCTGCGCTCCTGCTTGGGCCTGCGTCTGGGTTCCGTCGCCGTTTGCCCAGTTTGCCTCATCTCGCGCCGGCAGTCGTTGATTCTCGGTTGACAGGAACGTGAATGCTGACAACTTGTCAGCTTTTTCACCGGGCTGCAAGGGAGGGCGCCTCGTGACTGCAACCGATGCCGCGCATGCGGAAAATGGCGACTGGCTGGTCGGCAACCCGACCGGCCTGCAACTCGCCGCGGCGCTCTGGATCGGCTCGGTCGGCCTGCTCATCCTGGGCTTGCAGCCGGTGCTGCTCGGCGCGCTCTACAGCGAAGGTCATGTCACCGGTGACGAGCTGGCACTGGTCGCCACCGCCGAGATGATCGCGATCGCCATCGGCTCGGCGATCGTGGCGATGCTCCTCCCGGCGCGCAACATGCGCTGGAAGAGCGCCGCGCTTTTGGTGCTGCTGGCGCTCGCCAATTTCTGGACCGCCTATGCGATGAGTTCCAATGCGCTGATCGGGGCGCGCACGCTCGCCGGGCTTGCTGAGGGTGGCTTGGTCGCCGTGGCGACCGAATTGATCGCCCGCTCGCGCCGGGCCGAGCGCATCGGCGGCTATTTCGTCACGCTGCAGACCTTGGCGCAATGCGCGCTGGCGCTGCTGCTCGCGCTTTATGCGGTGCCTGCCGCGGGCGCGGCCGGCGGATTCGTCGCGCTTGGCGTTCTCTGCCTGTTGTCGCTCGTCGTCGCGTGGATCGTGCCGGACGACTACGCCGACCTGCCGAAGGACGAGCATTTTGCCAATGTGCTCACCTTGCCGGCGCTCACGGCGCTGCTGTCGATCTTCTGCTACTTCATGTTCTTCGCCGCCGTCTGGGCATTTCTGGAGCCGCTCGGCGCCGAGTTCGGCATAGACGGCCGCACCGTCGGCCTGATGGTCTCGGCAAGCCTCGCCGCGCAGGTCATGGGCGCCATGACCGCCACTGTCTTCGAAGCGCGCATCGACTACCGCTTCGCCATCACCGTCATCGGCGCCATCGCGACGATCAGCTCGGTGCTGCTCGCTTCCGGCCCTGGGCTTTTGGTCTTCTGGTCGGTGGCGCTGGTGATGGGCTTCATCCTGCTCTTCATCGTGCCCTACCAGATCCGGCTGGCGATCACCGCCGACGAGACGCGCAATGCGGTACTGCTTGTGCCGGCGGCGCAGCTCTTCGGCCTCGCCATCGGCCCGGTGGCCGCTTCGCTGCTGATCGACGGCCAAAATTTCCGGCCGGTGCCGGAATTCGCCGCGGCAAGCGCGTTGGCCAGCGTGGCGCTGCTCGGCGTCTTCGTGCTGGTTGCCGGGCGCCGCGTTCCAGCCTGAGCGGGAGGTGACCATGGCAAACGCCTGGAGCAACTGGTCGGGTTTCGTGAACGCCGCGCCGAAGCTGATCGGCACGCCAGCCGATGTCGGCGAGCTGGCCGATCTGGTGCGTTCCGCGCCCGGTCCGCTGCGCGTCGCCGGCGCCGGCCATTCCTTCACGCCGCTGGTGCAGTCCGACGGCACCATCATCTCGCTGGCGAAGATCGAGGGGCTGGTTTCGCATGACGCCGCAGCCAATCGGGCACGCGTGAGGGCGGGGACAAGGCTTGGCGCGCTGATGCACATCCTGCAGGACATCGGCCAGGGCCTGCCCAATATGGGGGACATCGACAAGCAAGCGATCGGCGGCGCGCTGGGCACCGCGACGCATGGTTCCGGCCCGACGCTCGGCGCCTATCATACGCAGCTCGAGGCGGTGCAGTTCGTCGACGGGCAAGGCAAGCTGCGCGAATATAGCCGGGCGGGCGACCAGGATATGATCCATGCCACCGGCGTCGCGCTCGGCGCTTTCGGCGTGCTCACCGAAGTGACGATGAACAACATCCCGACCTACCGGCTGCGGCGCCGCAAATGGGTGTTACCGATCGGCGAAATGCTGCGCGACTTCGAGACGATGATGGGCGCACACCGTTCGGCAGAGTTCTATTACATCCCGTTTTCCGGCTATGCGCAGTTCATCGCCAGCGATCTCAGCGACGCAACGCCGGCGTCGCGGCCGACCGAGGATGACGAGGAGGGCCTGGCGACGTTGCGCAAGCTGCGCACCGTGCTGCGCCGGCTGCCGGCGCTCCGCCGGGCGCTGATCAAGGGTGCGGTCAAGAAGGTGCCGGCCGAGGATTATGTGCAGGACTGGCTCAACGTCTACGCCAGCGACCGTCGCACCAAATTCAACGAGATGGAGTACCACCTGCCTTACCAGGACGGTCCCCGGGCGCTGGCCGAGATCATCGCGCTGACCGAAAAGCATTTCCCGGAAGTCTATTTCCCGATGGAGGTGCGTTCGGTCGCCCCGGACGAATTCTGGCTCTCGCCCTTCCACAGGAGGCTGACCTGCTCGATCGCCATCCATCACGACGCGGCGAACGATCCGCTGCCCTTCATGCGCGCGGCCGAGCCGATCTTCCGCAAATATGGCGGGCGGCCGCATTGGGGGAAGATGCACAGCTTGACGGCGGCGGATTTCAAGAAACTCTATCCGCGCTGGGACGACGCAATGGCGGTGCGCCGCGACATCGATCCCGAGAACCGCTTCGTGTCGTCCTATATGGCCAGCCTGTTCGGCATCCAACAATGAGCGCCTATTTCGCCGAGCTGTCGAAGGCGCTCAAGGCCGCCGAAATCTTTCGGCCCTGCCTGGTGCTCGACCGCGACCGGCTGGACGCCAACATCGCGCTGGTGAAGCAGAGGCTGGCGCCGGGTCTTGCCGTGCGGTTGGTCGATAAGTCGCTGCCTTGCCTGCCGCTGCTTTCGCATATCTCCAAGTCGCTCGAAACCGGCCGCTTCATGACCTTCCATCCGCCGGTGACGCAGGCGGTGCTCGACGCCTTTCCCGCGGGCGATCTCCTCTATGGCAAGCCGATGCCGGTAGGTGCGGCGAAAGCGGCGCTGGCTAGAGGCGACGCCGGCGGGTGGTCGCGCGTCTGCTGGCTGATCGACACGCCGGAGCGCCTGTCCGAATACGGTGCGCTCGCCGCAGCGTTCGGCACCGAACTCCGCTTCGCCTTCGAGGTCGATGTCGGCCTGCATCGCGGCGGCTTTTCCGGTCCTGCCGAGATCAGGGCGCTGGCCATACCGAAGGACCTGCGCTGCGAAGGCATCATGGCCTATGAAGCGCATGCGCCGGAAATTCCCGGGCTGTTCGGCGGCGCGGCCGGCGCGCTGAAAAAGGCCGCGGCGAAGGCTGCCGAGTTCGTCGCGGCCCTCGATGCGGACCAGCGCCGCATCCTCAACATCGGCGGTTCCAAGACGGCGCTGCTGCATGGCGGCGGCGTGGCCAACGAAGTGTCGATCGGCTCGGCCTTCGTGCTGCCCAGCGATTTCGATACGCCCGGCCTCGACGGCTTCCGGCCGGCCGCTCTCATTGCGACGCCGATTCTGAAGGCGCTCGATCCGGTGCTCCCCGGCCCGGCGGCTATCTTCCGCACGCTGCAGGCGCTCGGCCTCTTCCCGAAGAAGGCCTGCTATCTCTATGGCGGCAAGTGGATGGCCGAACCGGTGTTCCCCGCAGGCATGAAGCCGAACGGCCTGATCGGGCTGTCTTCCAACCAGCAATTCATGGGGCTGCCGGCGGGCGCGGAGGTGAAGCCCGGTGACTACGCCTTCCTGCGGCCGACGCAGAGCGAGGCGGTGCTGCAGCATTTCGGCTCGCTCGCGGTGTTTGCCGGTGGGCGCATCGTCGAGTTCTGGCCGGTACTGCCGATGGGGTGAGGGGCGCCCCAACTGTCTTCGTCGCGATCCTTCGCGCCCCCCTCTGTCCCGTCGGCCTAAAGAAGTTCGGCACAATCAATTTATTTGACTCAGTCAACTAAATGATCGATCCTGTCCGCGACAGGAGGAATTCCCATGACCATCCACGATCACCCCGGCAAGCAGCGCATCGATGCCGTGCGCGCTTTCAACCGCTTCTACACCCGCCAGATCGGCCTGCTCGACGAGGGCCTCCTGAAGAGACCGTTCTCGCTGACCGAGGCTCGCGTGCTTTACGAGCTTGCCCATCGCGACGGGCTGGTCGCCAGCGACCTGGTGCGCGACCTCGATCTCGACCCCGGCTATGTCAGCCGGCTGCTGAAAAAATTCGAGGAGCGCGGCCTGGTCGAACGCGCCGCCACGGAGGCCGACGCGCGGCGGTCCTCGATCGCGCTGACGCCCGCGGGCAGGGAGGCCTTCGCGCCGCTCAACCAGGATTCGCACGACCAGGTGCGCGCGCTGCTCGATCGCCTGGCGCCGACCGACCAGGAGCGGCTGGTCAAGGCGATGCGCACGGTGCAGGACCTGCTCGGCGACAAACCCCAACCCAAAGTGCCTTATATCCTGCGGCCGCTGCAGGTCGGCGACATCGGCTGGATCACGCATCGCCAGGGCCTCATCTACGCGCAGGACTATGGCTGGGACGAAACCTATGAGGCGCTGGTTGCCGAGATCCTCGGCGAGTTCGTCAAGAACTTCGTTCCGCAATGGGAGCGCAGCTGGATAGCCGAGCGCGAAGGCGAGGTGGTCGGCTCGGTTTTCGTCATGCGCAAGTCGCCCAAGGTGGCGAAGCTCAGGCTGCTCTATGTCGAGCCGTCGGCGCGCGGCCTCGGCATCGGCCGGCGGCTGGTCGACGAGTGCATCGCCTTCTCGCGCGCCAAGGGCTACAAGACGCTGACGCTGTGGACCAACGACATTCTTGGCTCGGCCCGCCGCATCTACCAGGCGGCGGGCTTCAAGCTGGCCGAGGAAGAGCGCCACCATTCCTTCGGCAAGGATCTTGTCGGCCAGACCTGGAACTTGGAGCTGTAGCGCCTTTTCCTTCTCCCCTTGTGGGAGAAGGTGGATCGGCGCGCAGCGCGAGACGGATGAGGGGTGTTCCAGGGAACGCCACCGTCTCACTCCGCTGGAACACCCCTCATTCGTCGCCTTCGGCGACACCTTCTCCCACCGGGGGAGAAGGAGAGGGGCAGCGTCTCAACCTTCGATCGGCACCCAGATCTCCAGCCCGCCATTGCCGCTGCGCGGACCGAATTCGGGGCCGTAACGCTCGAAGTCGGGGGCGTCGGCGATCTCATGTCCGGATGCAGGCAGCCACTTGTTCCAGATGGTGTTGACCGTGCGTCGGATGGTCGAGATGTGTTCGCGATGCGCAAACACGGCATATTTGTGCGCCGGCACTCGAACCCGGTAAAAATCCTCCGGCAGATCGGAGAAATCCGACACCTCGACGCCGGCGACATAGTCGAAATTGCCGGCATCGTCGCCATTGGTGCAAACGCCGTAGGCGACGCCGGGAACCTCGCCGGGAATGTTGCCGACATAGGGTCCGAAGCGCTGCCACAGCATTGGGATGCCGGCGCTGGTCGCGCAGCTGTAGCGCTCGCCGAGCCCGGCGATGAGAAACGCCCGGCTGGTCTCGAAGCGCGGCGGCTCGAGCGCGGTGAGAAGCGAACTGTCCATGAGGATGGGCTCCACGAGGTCGAGGTTTTGGGTCGAGCCTCCAGCGCGCACCAGTTCCGGCGTGGTGCCGAACTGGTCGCGGAAGGCCCGTGTGAAAGCCTCATGCGAGCCGTAGCCGGCATCGAGCGCGACCGCCAGGATGTCGCTCGCGCCGCCCGCGAGCTTGCGCGCCGCTTCGCTGAGCCGCCGCGCCCGCATATAGCCCATGACCGACCGGCCGGTGGCGGCGCTGAAGGCGCGCGTCACATGGAAGCGCGACACGCCGCTGCTTGCCGCGACATCGTCGAGCGAAATCGCATCCGGCAGATGGCTTTCGACAAACCACAGCGCTTTCTCGGTCGGGTTCATGGCTCCTCGCATTTGGCGCGGCCACACTAGTCGGCGCGCCGACGGGCAGTTTGATCGAAATTGCGCAGTGCGCAATAATAGCCACGCTCATGCCGGGTTGAGTGGGATCGACTTGGCATTAGCGGCACGCGGAAGGGGTGTCCCGATGACGACGGCGACGGCCGATCAGGTGTTCCGATTTGGCGGGTTCACGCTCGACCTCGCCAAGGGAACGCTGCGCGGCATCAACGAGCCGCTGTTCCTGCGGCCGAAAGCCTACGCGCTGCTTTCGCATCTCGCCCGCAATATGGGCCGAGTCGTGCCGAAGTCGGAGCTGATGGATGTCGTCTGGCCCGGCGTCTATGTCACCGAGGATTCGCTCACCCAGTCGGTGCGCGAGATCCGCAAGGTGCTGGGCGAGGACATGGTGCGCACCGTCTCCAAGCGCGGCTATATGCTTGCCGCGGAAGCCGAAGCGGCGCCCGAGATCAGCAGCCAGCCGATCGTGGCGGTGGTGCGCTTCCGCAACGAGAGCGGCGATCCGGCCGACGAGGCGATGGTCGACGGCTTTGCCGAGGATCTCATCAACGGCGTGGCGCGCTTTGGCACCGTGACGGTGCTGGCGCGCAATTCAAGTTTTTCCTTCGCCTCTTTCGGCCGCGCCGAGTGGCCGCAGATCCGCGCTCGCATCGGCGCCGATTATCTGGTGGAGGGCTCGCTGCGCCGCCAGGGCGAGCATGTCGTAGTGGCCGTCAGCCTCGTCGACATCGCGAGCGCCAGCCAGCTCTGGGGCGACCGCTACCAGTCACAGGGCGCCGGCCTGTTCGCGATCGAGCGCGACATCGTCGAGCAGATCGTCAGCCGCCTGGTCACGCGGGTCACCAACGCCGGCCTCGAGCAGGCCTCGCGCAAGCCGGTGACCAGCCTTGCCGCGTACGAGCTCCTGCTGCGCGGCTTCGCGCTGCTGCGCGATCCCGCTCAGACCGACCAACGCGGCGCCGAGGCCTTGTTCGAGGCGGCGATCGCAAAAGATCCGAATTACGGGCTTGCCTATTCTTATCTCGCTTTGGCGCGCTCCCTGGACGGCGAGTTCGGGCGCGCCAGCGATGCTGTCCTGGAAAATGCGCGCGACCTTGCCGACAAAGGGCTGGCCCTGTCGCCCGACCAGCCGACCGGCCACCGCGTGCAGTCGCTGATCCGCCTCTATATGCGCGATCACGAGGCGGCCGAGCATCACATGCGCATCGCCTTGCAGCTCAACCCGTACGACGCCGACAGCATCGAGCAGATGGGCATGCTGCTCACCATGCGCGGCCGGCCGCTCGAAGCGCTGACCTGGCTGGCGCGCGGCATTCGCATCGATCCGCTGCATCCGCACTGGTACCAGTTCGACCGCGCCCTGGCGCTCTACATGATGGGCGAATATCGGCAGGCGGCGGAAGCGCTGGAGCTCGCGACGCGGCCGGCGCCCTGGATCAGGACGAGGCTGGCCGCCTGCTATGCCCAGATGGGCGACAGGGACAAGGCGCGGCGGCAGATCGCCCTCATCGAGGAGGGCGCTTCCTTCTCGCCGCTCGACTATGCGCTGCACGGCGTGCCGTTCGAAAATCCGGCCGATGCCGAGCATCTCTGCGAAGGCGTCAGGCTTGCCCTCGGCTAAAACATCTCGCCCCGGAAGTGTGCAGCGGTTCTGGGATATCAAAACAAAAACTTAAAGCGCGTCGCCCGAATCCGTTTCAGCGCGACGCGCTTTGGGCTGTGCCCGAGCCGCCTCAATCGACGACGACCACGATGTAGCGGCCTTGATAGGGCCGGTAGTAGGTCCGGCCGCAGCGCCAGACGTCGAAGCCGTTGACCTTGGTGCGAACGCAGCCTGCCGGCAGCGTGGCGACCCAGGCGGTGGTGTGCCTCAGCACACGCCATGTCGTGGCGCGCCGGGCGACGCCCGCGGCGCTGTGCGGTGTCCAGGGCGCCCCGATGCGGGCTTCGGCGGTACCGACCAGCGACAGGGCCGGCACGGCCGTGCCGACAATCTCGACGGCGGCGAGGCCGATGGCGAGCAACGCAGCGGCCGAGCGCATTTTCCTGAAAGATTTCACAGGCACTTTCGTTTCTCCTGAGGTTGGTGTTCAGTTCTAGTGGGAGGATGAAGCGGCCAGCCGGGTCGAACCCGTCAGCGCCGCCAGGTGAGCAACCACGAACAGCCAGTGCGCCGCGGTTGTTACGTAGCCGACGACGAGCACGTCGGCGGCGATGAAGAACTGCCAGAACAGAAGGTTGGCCGTTCCGAGCAGCACATGCACGGCAGCCAGCACGGCGTGCCAGTTGCGGGAGTAGGCGATGCGCCAGAGCGTCACGCCGATGATCAGGGCCAGCCCGTGCGCCTCGATGAAGCCGATGCCGGTGCCGGGTGCGTTGTTGAGCAGCACGGCTTCAGCCCCGCGCCCGAAGAACGAGCCGGCAATGTCGGTGGCGAGCCCGCCTGCGGAAGCAAGGACCAGGAAGCCGGCATTCACGCGAACGAGAAGATTTCCAAAGAAGGGTGTCATGATCGTTCCTTTCCGTTTTGGGTGATAAAGGTCGCCACGGCGGCGTTGGCCGCCGTGGCTGCTGGGAGGGCGCCGCTCAGGCCACCAGCGGCTGGGGCTCGGCTGCGGCCGCGGTCGGTTCGGCCGCGGGGGTGCTCTCAGCCGGCGCCTTGATGCCGAACCAGGTGACGTAGAGCGTCGGCAGGAAAACCAGCGTCAGCACGGTCGCCACCAAGAGGCCGCCCATCACCGCATAGGCCATCGGCCCCCAGAACACCGTCGGCGCGATCGGGATCATGCCGAGGATGGCGGCCGCCGCCGTGAGCAGGATCGGCCGCAACCGATGCGTGGTGGCGCTGATCACCGCTGCCCATGGTTCCTCGCCGGCGGCGATGTGCTGGTCGATCTGCGCGATCAGGATCACCGAGTTGCGGATCACCATGCCGATCAGCGACATCACGCCGAGGATCGCGACGAAGCCCATCGGAGCGCCCGACAAGAGCAGCGCGCCGGCGACGCCGATGATCGCAAGCGGAGCGGTGAGCAGCACCAGCACCAGGCGCTGGAAGCTCATCAGCTGCACCATCAGGACGGTGGCCATGATGAACAGCATCAGCGGGAACACCACGAAGATCGAGGCCTGGGCCTTGGCGCTGTCCTCGATCACGCCGCCCTGCTCGACGCTGTAGCGCGCCGGCAGTTCCGCCTTGAAGGCGGCGATGGCGCTCTCCAGCCGCCGCGTGACCAGCGTGGCATTTTCGCCCGGCGCGACATCGGCCTGGACGGTCACGGTCGGCAGCCGGCCGCGGCGCCAGATCAGCGGCGGCTCGGTCTGGTAGGTGAGCTTCGCCACCTGCTCGAGCGGCACCCGCCGTCCGCCGGAGGCGCTGATCGTCAGGCCGCGCAGCGTGTCGATGCTGGCGCGTTCGGTTTCCACCGCGCGGGCAACGATGTCGACGAGGTAGATGTCGTCGCGCATCTGGGTGATCTTCGAGCCGGAGAGCACCGCGTTGATCGTCTCCGACAGCTGCTGCGAGGAGATGCCCAGCGCGCGCGCCCGGTCCTGGTCGACATCGACCTTGATGACCTTGGCCGGCTCGTTCCAGTCGTAGTTGATATTGCGCACCGAGGCGTCGCTGCCCAGCACCTGCGCGAACTGCTGCGCCAGGCTGCGCGTCTTGTCCGGATCCGGACCGCTGACGCGGAACTTCAGCGGCCAGCCGACCGGCGGGCCGAGCTCCAGCGGCGTGACGCGCGCCATGACGTCGTCGAAGCCGGTCGACAGCTGCTTCTCCAGCCGGTCGATCACCGCCTGGCGCACGGCGTGGCCCTTGGTAACGACCACCGCCTGGGCGAAGAAGTCGTTGGCGAGCTGTGCGTCGAGCGGCAGGTAGAAGCGCACCGCGCCCTGGCCGACATAGAAGCTCCAGTGGTCGATATCTGGATCGGCGGCGAGCAGCTTCTCGACGCGCTCGACCACGGCATCCGTCGACTTGATCGAAGCGGTGCGCGGCAAAGTGAGGTCCAGCATGACCTCGGGCCGGTCGGACTTCGGGAAGAACTCCTGGCCGACGAAGCCCATCGCCACGACGGAGAGCGCGAACAGTCCGGCCGTCGCCGACAGCACCAGCCACTTCGCCCGCATCGCCATCTCGAGCAGCGCCTGGAAACCGCGGCCGATGCGCGAGGGCTGATGGCTGCCACCATGACCCTTGATGCGATCGGGCAGCAGGAAGACGCCGGTGAGCGGTGTGAACAGCACCGCGACCACCCAGGAGACGACGAGCGCGATCGCCACGACAGCGAACAGCGAGAAGCAGTATTCCCCGGCGCCGCTCTTGGCGAAGCCGACCGGCACGAAGCCGGCGATCGTCACCAGCGTGCCGGTGAGCATCGGGAAGGCGGTAGAGGTATATGCATAAGTGGCGGCCGAGATCTTGTCGTAGCCTTCCTCCATGCGCGAGATCATCATCTCGACCGCGATCATGGCATCGTCGACCAGCAGGCCGAGCGCGATGATCAGCGCGCCGAGCGAGATGCGCTGCAGCGAGATGCCGAAATACTCCATGGTGACGAAGGTGATCGCCAGCACCAGCGGGATGGCGACCGCTACGACGACGCCGGGACGCCAGCCGAGCGCCAGCAGCGAGACGGCGAGCACGATGGCGATCGCCTCGCCGAGGCTCTTGGTGAATTCGCCGACGGATTCTTCCACCACATGCGACTGGTCGGCGACCAGGCCGAGCTCGGCGCCGAGGGGCAGCTCGGCCTGCATCTCATGCATCTTCTCCTTGACGGTCTCGCCCAGCGCCAGCGCGTCGCCGCCCGAAGTCATCGAGATGGCGATGCCGACCGCAGGCTTGCCGTTGAAGCGGAACGTCGGCTGCGGCGGGTCGGAATAGGCGCGCTTGACCTCGGCGACGTCGCCCAGCCGGAAGTAATGGCCGTTGGCGTAGAAGTTGATGGCCTTGAGGCTTTCCTCGGAGGTGAAGCTGCCGGAGACGCGGATGGCGATGCGCTCCGGGCCGGCATCGACCGTGCCGCTCGGCGTCAGCGCGTTCTGTGCCTGCAGCGCCTGCGACAGCGTGCCGACATCGAGGCCGAGCGCCGCCACCTTCTGCGTCGAGAATTCGAGATAGATCTTCTCGTCCTGCTGGCCGATGAGGTCGACCTTGGCGACGTCCTTCACCGTCAGCAGCCCGGCGCGCAGGCTGGTGCCGAGATCCTTCAACTCGCGATGGCTGAGGCTGTCGGAGGTGAGCGCGTAGATCAGCGAATAGGTGTCGCCGAACTCGTCATTGTAGAACGGCCCCTGCACGCCGGACGGCAGCGTCGGCTTGATGTCGTCGAGCTTCTTGCGCACCTGGTACCAGAGCGGCTGCACCTGGTCGGCGGCCACCGTGTCCTTGAGGTTGACGAAGACGACGGATTCGCCGGGCTTGGTGTAGCTCTTGACGTAGTCGAGGTCCGGCAACTCCTCGAGCTTCTTCTCAATGCGATCGGTGATCTGCTCCACCGTGTCGCTGGTGCTGGCGCCCGGCCACATCGTCTTCACCACCATGGTCTTGATGGTGAAGGGCGGGTCCTCTTCGCGGCCGAGGCCGCCATAGGCGTAGAGGCCGGCAAGGGCGGCCGCTATCATCAGGTAGACAATGAAGCTGCGGTGCCGAAGCGCCCATTCGGAAAGATTGAAGCTGGTCATGATGTGGTTCCTTTTCAGGGCGCGCGCAAGCGCGCTCCGCCGGCGCCTGCCGGCTGGCCAAAACAAATGACGGTTTGGGTTCGGTCAGCGCCCGCCGCTTGGCGGGCACTGTCGCAATTCAGGCCAGGCTGTGCATGGTGCCCGGCACACGGTAAGGCGCGCGCTCGGCGGTTCTCGGCCTGATGGCGAGGCCCGCGAGATAGCGCTGAAAGGCGGCTGCCTCCTGGACTGGCGAGGCGAGCGCGACATGGCCGTCCGGCCTCACCAGATAGGCTGCGTCTCGCTGCAGGCCGGCCTTCCCGGCTGCGTCTGTCCAGGCGAACGCATGCACTGCAATTCCTGTCGGTGCGAGCATCGCCCGAAAATCGCAATTGACCTCGCCATAGACATGGACCTGCCAGTCGAGCGAGCGCAGCGGCTCGAAATTGTCGCCGCCCGCGCCCATGACGTTGCCGGCGACATAGGGCAGGCGGTCGCCGCCGCTGACCTTGCCCGCCATGCCCGAACTGATCGGCCCGGCGCGGTACTCGATCGCCGTCTGCGAGATCACGCCGAAGAATGCGCGAGACCCGAACGATGTGTGGAGCCCGATGTTCATGACCTTCGGCATCACGTAACGCCGGAACAGGCCGACCAGTCGCGAGCGGTTGGTGATGAAGCGGAACACCTTGTCGGTGCTTTCGATCAGCTTGTGGGCAAAGGCGATGCGCTCCGGCTCGTAGCTGTCGAGCAGGCGCGGATCGGCACGGCCCTGCACCACGGCGCCTAGCTTCCACGCGAGGTTCACAGCATCGCCCATGCCGGTGTTCATGCCCTGGCCGCCGGCCGGGCTATGGATGTGTCCGGCATCGCCGACGAGGAACACGCGGCCGGCGCGGAAGCGCTCGGCGACGCGATGATGGACGCGATAGGTCGAGAACCAGTTGACCTCCTCGACCGTGACGCCGGTGTCGCGCTCGACATCGGCGCGGATCGCCTCGAAGCTGATCGTCTCGTCGGCCTCATGCGCCTTCGGCACGATGCCAATGAGGCGCAGCGAGCCCGACTGCCGGACCGGCATCACGATAGCGAAGCCATAGGTGCTGATGGTCGTGTCCATGCCATTGCGGGTGACGTTGCCCGTGCCCTTCACGTCGGCGACGTAGAAGGCCTGCTCGTAGGTACCGCCCGGAAAGCCGATGTTCAGCCCATGGCGAACCGTGCTGCGGGCGCCGTCGCAACCGGCAAGATAGGCTGCGCTGACGGTCTCGGTCTTGCCGTTCCGCGAAAGCGTCGCGATGACCGCGTCACCCTTGTCCTGGAAGGCAACGAGCTCCGTACCGCGCTCGACCTCGACGCCGGCGCGTTCCAGATGCGTGATCAGCACGCGTTCATGGATATCCTGCGGCAGCGCGAAGGCGAAGGAGTAGGGGCTGATGCCGCGGCCGAAATCGGAAAGCGGCAGCCGCGCTGCGACGCCGGCCGGCGTATGCAACGTAAGCCGTTCCAGCCGGATGCCCTCGGCAAGGATGTCCTCGACGATGCCGATCTGGCGATGGAACTCCAGCGTGCGGGCCTGGACGGCGAGCGCGCGCGAGGTTTCACCCGGACCGGTGGCCTTGTCGAAGATGCGGACCGGGACGCCGAGCCTGGTCAGCCAGAGAGCGAGCGTCAGCCCGGTCGGACCGGCGCCGGCAATCAGGACCTTTGTCTTGGACATGGTCATTTTTCCTCTCCTTCAACGATACGCACTTTTTCGTGTTCCCGCAGCCGGTTCACGCCGGCGGTGACGACCAGATCGCCTTTGGCGAGGCCGCCGCTGACCACGACACGGTCGGTCTCGTATCGGGCAACCGTGACCGGCTTGAGCTCCACCGCCGACGAGGCGGACACGACCCACACGGCCGGCTTGCCGTCCTTGTCGAACAGCGCGCTGCCCGGCAGCACCATGACCGGCGCGCCGCCCATCTCGGCGCGGCCGGAAACACTTGCGCCGAAGCGCATCTCGTTGGGCGCATTCTCGATCGAGACCTTTACCTGGAAGGTGCGGGTCGCGGCGTCGGCCATAGGCGCGATCTCGCGGATGCTGCCGACCGCGGTGATCGCCGGATTGCTGAGCAGCGAGACAGTCACTTTTGGCGGGTGCTTGGTATCGGGTGCGTTGGCGAAGACCGCTTCGGCGATCGAGAACACGGCGTCGCGGCTCTCCGGATCGGCAACCCGCGCCACCATCTGTCCGACATTGACCGACTGGCCGGCTTCGGCACCGGTGGCGGTGACGATGCCGTCGAATTCCGCATGCAGCTCGGTATAGCCGAGTTGGTCCTTGGCCATCTCGAAGGCGATGTTCGCCGACTTGAGCTTGGCCTGCGCCGAACGCAGATTCTTCAGTGTCGCGTCATAATTGGCTCGGGTGGTAAAACCCTTGCCGAGCAGCGCACCGATCCGGGCCTCCGCAGCTTTTGCTTCGACAAGCACGGCCTGTGCCGCCGCGACATCGGCCTCGGCGCTGGCGAGCCGGTTGCGATAGTCCTGGTCTTCGATGCGGGCCAGCACCTCGCCTTTCTTCACCGTCGAACCGATCTCGGCGACACGTTCGAGCAGCTTGCCCGACACGCGGAAGCCGAGGTCGCTTTCTAGCCTCGGCCGGATCTCGCCGATGGCGATGCGGGTATCGGCGCTGAGCATCGGGACGGCCGCGATGGCCGTGACAAGCTTTGTCTCGGCTGCGGCGGGCTTCACGTTCGAGGCCTCGCTTCTGGCGCCGTGCCAGACCATGGCGCCGCCGCAGGCAAGAACGGCGATCGATCCGGCGACAAGGCGGCGCCGCAGCGGCCTGTTATGAAAAAGTGCAATCATGTTGTCTCCATGACCAAGGTTGCGGCCGCGCTGGGAGGATGCGGCGACCGGGAAATCAGTTGGCTGGAGAGGGAGATCGGGCTTTGCGGCCTGTCTTTTCGCCAGCCCGATCTTCTTGGCGCTTCCGGCTCCGGAAATCCCGAACGGTTTCTGAAAATTTTCCGATGTTTGGGTGAGGCGACCTTGGAATTGCGCAGGGGAGACGCCGATGCCGACGCTCAAACCGTCCAGAAATAGCGCACCAGGTGGAAGAAGATCGGCGCGGCGAAGACCAGGCTGTCGGTGCGGTCGAGCATGCCGCCATGGCCCTCGATCAGATGCCCCCAATCCTTCACGCCCTGGTCGCGCTTGATTGCGGAAGCGACCAGCCCGCCGAGGAATCCCATCGTGCAGGCGACGAAGGCGACGGCCGAGGCCTGCAATGGCGAGAACGGCGTGATGAAGGCGAGCAGCGCGCCGAGCAGGCTCGAGGCGACGAGCCCGCCGATCAGCCCCTCCCAGGTCTTCGACGGCGAGACCTTTGGCGAGAAGCGGTGCTTTCCGAACAGCTTGCCGAAGATGTACTGCAGCACGTCGCTGCCCTGCACGACGATGATCAGGAAGGCGACGAGCAGCAGGTTGCGGCCCTCGAAGCCGGGCACGTTCAGCGTCAGCAGCGCAGGGACGTGGCTTACGCAATAGACCGCGATCATGATCGCCCATTGCTGCGCCGAGACGCGCTCCAGGAAGCGCTCGGTATCGCCGTGCAGCGCCGTGATCGCCGGCATCAGCAGGAAGCAGTAGACCGGGATGAAGATCACGAACAGCCCGTACCAGGCCGTCCACACCAGCCAGTACTGGAACGGAATGACGATGCCGAACATGCCGAGCAGAACCCAATGGTCGCTGCGGCGGCTGTGCGTCAAGGTCACGAACTCGCGCAGCGCCGCGAACGAGATCAGCGCGAACAGGATGGTCATGCCGTAGCGGCCGAAGAAGAAGGCGACTGTCATCAGCGCCACCATCACCCACCAGGCATTGATGCGCTGGGTGAGGTTGGTGAGCGTCGCGCTGAGCGGCTTCGGCGCGCGCGCCGACAGCACGGCGGCGGTGGCGCTGGCGGTGGTCAGCACCACGAAAAGGCCGATGATCAGGATGCTGATTTCGTGGCGCATCATTCGTCTCGATCAGGGCGCGGATTGAGCGCCAGAAGTTCGGCCCGGGCGCGTTCGAGGAAGGCGCGGCGTTCCTCGCCCGGCGCCACCGCCACCGGCGCACCGAAGACGACGCGGCAAAGCAGCGGCACCGGCAGGAACTGGCCCTTGGGCAACACGCGCGACATGTTCTCGATCCAGCACGGGATCAGCTCCACTTCCGGCCGCGCCATCGACAGATTGTAGAGCCCGGAGCGGAACGGCAGCAGCTCGTCGCTCATGTTGCGCGTGCCTTCCGGGAAGATGATCAGCGAATGGCCTCGGTCGAGGACGGAAAGCATCACGGAGATCGGGTTCTCGTCCGGCCTCGTCCATTGCCGGCTGATCAGCACGGAGGACAGCATGTCCTCGGCAATGAAGCGGCGCAGCCGCGACTTTCGCCAATATTCGGCGGCGGCGACCGCATGTGTGGTGGCGCGTTCTCTTTCGCTGAGGCAGGCCGACAAAAGGATGAAGTCGCCATGGCTGGTGTGGTTGGCGAAATAGATGCGCTGCCCGTCCGATGGCTGGCAGCCGCTCCAGATCGGACGCACGCCGGTCACCGCCCGCGCCAGCGCCGACAGGCCGACCGAAGTCGCCGTCTGCAGCAGCGTGAAGGTCCGGAGCGACAGCTTGTTCATCCCGGCATCCAGAATCCGGCTGTCAGGAACGCGATGACGAAGATCGCGAAGGCGATGCGCTGCCGGGCAAGCAGGCGGCGCGTTCCGGCGATGCGGTCGTCGAGCGGGCGCGGAGACGAGGAGACAGGCTTGAGCCGCATGCGCGCCAGCACGTCGTCGACCGCGGCGCATCCCGAACGCTCATTGTCATGGCTCGCCATCAGCCGGAACAACAGCGCGTCGAAGGCGAGAAGCGCCGAAAACCCAAGCACCACGACGGCGCTTACCGCGGCGACCAGCAGCGCCAGCACCGCGATCGGCGCCTGGAGCGCGCCGCGCGCCGAAGCCACCAAAGGCGCGAAGCCGTCGCAGACGAGCACGATCGCGGCCGGCCATGCGGCGTGCTTGATCAGCATCGCGGCAAAGGCGGCTGTCCGCTGCTGATAGGCTTCGTCCGTCATGCCGGCTCGTCCAGTCCGATCTGAAGATGCACTGGTCGTCCGGACGCGGCGAGCTGCTTGCGCGCGTGGGACGGCGTTTGCGAGCGGCCGGTCGCGACGAGCCATCCGGCGATGACGGTGGCGCTGCGCTGGAAGCCGAGCGCGCAGCAGACCAGCACCGTGCCTTGCCGGCGCGCCGGCTCGATCGCCGCCACCGCTTGGTCGAGCGTGTCCGCCGGCGGCGGCAGCAGATCGAGCATGCCGAAGCTTTGCCAGCGGCCCGGCGCGTCGCGCGGCCGCTCAAGCTCGGCGGCGAGATCGATCACCGTGCCGAAGCCGTCAGCCTCGGCGGCGTTCGGGAACCGCCCAAGGAAGATGCCGTCGCTGACCGGCACGACCGGCGGCAGCTTGCGCGTCCAGGTCCAGACATTGACCCTGGCGCCTAGACGATAAGGCCAAAGCAGGATGCGGCTCGCCAGCGACACACGGCCATCCGCCGCCTTCTGGAACACTTTCGCGCCGGCCCCGGCATAGGCCAAGGCGACGATGGCCAGCGCCAGCGAAGGCCATAGAAGCAACAAGGCGAGGGCGGAGAAGAAGGCGCCGACCACAGCGCCCGTTAGCGCCAGAGCGGCGCCCAGCGCGTAGCATAGCGCAAGCCGCCATGCCCTGCCGTCGGCAGCCGGGCGGAAACCGGCGAACGGCAGCTCGCCCCGTGCCGGAAAGAGCCACAGGGCAAAGAAGCCGAGCAGCGCGCCGGTCGGGATGTCGATGAAATGATGCTGCCAGGTGGTCAGCACCGAGGCGCCGATCAGAAAGCACCAGCCGTGCCAGAGCCCCAGCAAAGGACCGGCGAGGCGCTGGCGCCAATGATCCCAGATGATCACCAACAGCGCGATATGCAGCGACGGCGCCTGGTTGAACGGCTTGTCGAAGCCGCCGAGGACCGCAAACAGGAAACCCGGCAGGCCGCTCGTTTCCGGCCGCACGAATGTGGCGGTCAGCGGAAACAGGATGAAGCAGGCGACGGCGACGATCTGCGCGGTGAGGCATCGGCCGGCCAGCCGGTCGACGCCCTGGCGGCTGTCGTTGAGCAGGAGCGACAGTCCGTAGAACAGGTTGATCGACCAGTAGGGCACGATTGTCCAGGCGACGAACGGAACATGGTGTTCCCAGGAGAACACGATGCTACCGACATGGTCGCGCGTCGAGGCGAGCCAATTGGCGAAGCCGTAGGTCGAATAGAAGAAAGGCGCGAGGAAAGCGAGCCACAGCGCTGCGCGCAGGACGACACGCCCATAGGGCTCGGCGCTGGGTGAAAGTGGCGGGGGCTCGGCACTGGAAGGCATGCGGCGGTGGTCCTAAAGCCGCCTTGCCAGCGAGACGGTGAAGATGCCCCATTGGTCGATGCGCTGGTCGAGCTTCTCGAAGCCTGCCGCCTCGACCAGCTGATCCATCTCGCCTTGCGTGCGCCGCCGCATCACCCAGGCTTGGCCGCCGCGATGCGAGGTCAGGCTGCGCGCGATCATTTCGAGCTGCGGGTGCCAGGGCTGGTTGGTGTAAACGAGCAGGCTGCCCGGCTGCATGGCGCGGGCAAGGCCGCCGAGCGAGCGCGCAATCAGCGCATTGTCGGAGAAGAGCTCGTAAAGGCCGGAGACGATGGCGAGGTCCGGCGCCGGATCGAGCGCGGCGAGCCCATCGCCGTCGAAGGCGTCGGCGCGCTGGAACGACACGCTGGCCGGCAATTGCCGCTCGGCGATCAGCTTGCGGCCGAGCTCGACATTGAGGTCGGAATAGTCGCGCAGCCGAACGCTGGTCGGTTGCTCCCGGCTCATGTCGATCGCATCGAGGACGTAGCGGCCGTGACCAGATGCAATGTCCACGATGTTGGTCGGCCGCCCAGTGGCCTTCAGCATTGCCAGCGCCGAGCCGATCAGCTCTTTGATGTGAAGCTTGCGCTGGCGGATGCCGCGCCAGCCGATGGCGTCGAGGAAGGTCCGGTCGACCATGCGGCCGATCGGCCCCAGGCCGCGCGGCTCGTTCTCATAGACATAGTCGAGCGTCGAACCGGAATCGAAGCCGGTGGTAACGCCGACCTTCATGCCTTGCGAGAACCAACTGCCGATGCGGATGAAGGCGCGGCTCGTCGCCCAGTAGAGGCCCCTGGGCGAAAGCAGATCGAGCGGCGAGGCGAGGCGGTCGGCCTCGTCGCGCGTGTAGCCGGCGATGTCCGCCTGCTTCAGGTCTACAGCTTCCGCGGGTGCCGCGAACTGCGCTTCGAGGAACGGCCGGATCAGGTCGAGCGCCTTGGCGCGGTCGCGCTCGCCCAGCGTATCGTGGAAGAAGCCCGGCAGCACGTGGCGCTCCTTCGCGCGGCTGCCGAGATTGACGAAGAACTCGTGCTGCGGCGCGTGCCGCACCACCCAGTCGCTGCCCGACAGAAGAAGCTGCGTCGGCACGGTGATGGCGCGCGCATCGGCAACGATGCGCGCCGCGTGCTGATAGAGCTCGACCAGGATGTTCGAGGCGATCGGCCTTGTGATCAGCTTGTCGTTTTCGAAGGAAGCAATGCGCACAGGGTCATGAGTGAGAAGGTTCGCCTTGACGTAGGAATTGACGAAGAAGCGCCCCTTGATCTTCTGCCACAGCGCGATGCCTTCCTTGGCGAAAGGGACATAGAGTTTCACCGAGAAGGCGGGCGAGGCGAGCACCATGGCGCGCAGCTTGGGCGCATAGTCGTGCACCCACGCGGCCGCCAGCACCGCGCCGAAGGACTGCGCGATCAACGCGATGTCCTGCGCGGCAAAGCCGTCCCTGGCGGCGATCTCGCGAATGAAACAGTCGATATCGCGCACCAGCGCGGCGAAAGACGGAGCGTAGCCGCGCTCGCCGGCGGAGCGGCCGTTGCCGCGCGCATCCCAGGCATAGAAGGCGTAGTCGGGCAGGCTGAGTTCGTCGACGAGATGCGCCATGCGGCCGCCATGCTCGTGTCCGCGATGGAAGAGCACGACCGCGCCCTTGGCCGTGGCCTGCATCGCCGGCCAGTAGCGGTAAAAGATCTGCGTGCCGTCATGGCTGCGGAAGGTGCGTTCCTGCGCCTGCCGCGCAAGGCTTTGCGCCGGCGCGCTGGCGACCTGTTCGTGAAGCATGGTGGTTCCCCCGGACGGCATGGCGAGTCTCGGTGCTCAGCCGGTGCTGCCAATAAGACCGGCGCGTATCCGGTTTATGGCGGTCAGCAGCGAAAGCGTAGCCATGGCCGGAAACACAAACGGCGCGATTGCCTCAGGCCAGAGCCCGGCGGCGGCGAGCACGGCGACCACGCCGAGCGCCAGCGCCCTGTCGCTCTTGCCGAACGGCCCGGCATAGTTTCGCCCGATCCCGGCGGCGATGCCGAGCACGCCGGCGAACTCGGTGAGCGCCGCGGCAATGGCAAAGGCGACGACACCCCAGGCGCCGAATTGGGGAAGGGCGGCAAACGGCAGGATCAGCGCAAGGTCGGAGACGACATCGCAGATCTCGTTGAGGTACATGCCGAGCGTCGAGGCCTGGCCATGTTCCCGCGCCAGCATGCCGTCAATCGCGTTGAGCGCCATGCGAAGGAAAAGCACAAGGGGGATGAGGAAGAGCAGCGGGCTCCAATCGGGGAGGATCGCGATCGCCGATCCAGCCGCGATGGACAGCAGAGCAGCCGCGATCGTTATGCCGTTGGCCGTCACACCCATCGCCGCCAGCCTGTTGACCAGCGGCCGCAGCCTGTCCTGGAAAGCCGGCTTCAGCGCATAGAGCGTCGGCATTGCGATGATCCCCCGATCCTCGCCGTCAGATGTATCACAAACATGCCGAACGGCACCAGCACAGCTGCTAAAACACTGTGAATCCCAGACAGTTGGCACCATGCCATGCACCCATTGCCTGAAGACGACGCCGGAGCCGGCGCTCTGTGGCGCTCTCATGCCCGCCGTGGCGAGCTTCGACCATGCAGCCCTGGCATGGCCGCATGCGGTTGCCGGCTTCTGGAACAACGCAGCCACTTGAATAGTAAGCACGCTTATTATATATGCCGCTCATGGTTTCAGATGGCATCGACAGATTGGGATTTTTGATCCACGACGTGCAGCGCCTCATGCGCAAGCGCTTCGAGGCGCGCGCCAGCGGGTTGGGCCTTTCCTCCGCGCAATGGCGGCTTCTCGTCCGCGTCGCCAAGGAGGCCGGTGTCGCGCAGGCGCGGCTCGCCGAACTGCTCGAGATCGAGCCGATCAGCGTCTCGCGCCTCGTCGACCGGATGGAGGAGGGCGGCTGGATCGAGCGTCGCGCCGATGCGGCCGACCGGCGTGTGCGCATGATCTTCCCGACCGAAAAGGCCAACGCGGCCTACGCCGATGTCAAAAGCCTCGCCGGCGAGGTCTATGAGGAATCGCTCACCGGCGTATCGCTGGAGGACCGTCGCATCCTGATCCGGGTGCTCGACACCATCGTGCAGAATTTGACCGACGGCGAGACGTCGTCGCTCGAAAAGATCAAGAATACGGAAGGGCGGGCAGCATGAACGCGGCAGCCAAGAAAGCAGACGACAACGTCACCAAGCTCGAGATCGAGGCGCCGGCGAAGCCGGAGGCTGCGCCAGTCTCCGCGGCAGCGGAGCCGCAGCCCGCACCGGCAGCACCGAGGAAGAAGCGCCGCACCGGCCGCTTCCTTTTGATGGTCGCCCTGCCGCTGGCGCTGCTCGCCGGCGGCGCCTATGTCTGGGTCACCGGCGGTCGCTACCAGGAGACCGAGAACGCCAACCTGCAGCAGGCCCGGATTTCGATTGCCTCGGATACGGCCGGCCGCATCGTCCAGGTCGGCATTGCCGACAACCAGACGGTCAAGGCGGGCGACCTTCTCTTCGTCATCGACCCCGAGCCTTACAAGATCGCGCTGGCCCAGGCCGACGCGGCTGTTGCCGCCGCGCGGCTCAATGTCGAGCAGCTGCGCGCCGCCTATAGCCAGGCGATGGCGCAGCAGAAGTCGGCCAAGAGCGAGGTCGACTATGCGCAGTCGCAATATGACCGCGCCGCCGATCTCGCTGAGAAGGGCATCAATGCCAAGTCGTCGCTGGACGAGGCCCGCAACGACCTCGACAAGGCCAAGCAGCAGCTCGCGGTCGCCGATCAGGGCATCATCAGCGCCAAGGCCGCGCTTGGCGGCAACCCCGACATCGAGACCGACAAGCATCCAAGCGTGATGTCGGGGCTCGCCGCGCGCGACAAGGCCGCCTACAACCTCTCGCAGACCACGGTGAAGGCGCCGTCGGACGGCATCGTCTATCAGGCCTCGTCCTTCAAGATCGGCCAGTATGTCTCCGTGGGCACGCCGCTGTTCGCGCTGGTCGAGACCGACGACACCTGGATCGACGCCAACTTCAAGGAGACGCAGCTCACCAATATGAAGCCGGGCCAGAAGGCCGAGATCGTGGTCGACACCTATCCGGGCCGGACCTTCGAGGCGACCGTCAAGGCGATCGGCGCCGGCACCGGCGCCGAGTTCTCGCTGCTGCCCGCCCAGAACGCCACCGGCAACTGGGTCAAGGTCACCCAGCGCATTCCCGTGCGCCTGGAACTGACCGACCCCGACGCCAAGATGGCGCTGCGGACCGGCATGAGCGCGACGGTCACCGTCGATACCGGCGTCGCGCGCGGATTGCCGTCGATCTTTGGTCACGCCACGGCCGGCGAGCACGCGCAATAAAGCAAAGTGAAGCCCGAGGCATGAGCCTCCGCAAGGGAATGGTCTGAAGGGATGGAGGGAAAGCCAAGCGTTTGAGGCGAGCCGCGTCGCGGCTTTGATCGAAGTTGAAGCTTTCGACACCGACCTGTCGGTCCTCAGGTTTCCGGGCGGCAGGCATCCGCTCCAACAGAGACTTCCGGTCGATGTAACCCCCACATCGATCCTCGCGTCCCACCGCGACGAGGGTCTCAAAGGAAGGCCTCGCCGCCCGGAATCCCAATGTACCCGTTTTTGTTACCTGCTGGAAGTTCAGCACCATGAGCACGCCCGAACCCTTCAAGGAAGTACCGCACCGCGGGCTGATCACGGTCGCGCTGATGCTGGCGACGGTCATGCAGGCGCTCGACACCACGATCGCCAATGTCGCGCTGCCGACCATGACCGGCGACCTCGGTGCCTCGCCCGACAACATCAACTGGGTGCTGACCTCCTATATCGTCGCCGCCGCCATCATGACGCCGGTCACCGGCTGGCTCGCCGACCGCCTCGGCCGCAAGGAGCTGTTCCTGGCCTCCGTCGTCGGCTTCACCATCTTCTCCATGCTTTGCGGCATGGCGTGGAGCCTCGAGACGATGGTGCTCTTCCGCCTGCTGCAGGGTGTGTTCGGAGCGGCGATCGTGCCGCTGTCGCAGACCTTCCTGCTCGATATCAATCCCCGCGAACGCCACGGCCAGGCCATGGCCATCTGGGGCGCCGGCATCATGCTGGGGCCGATCCTCGGCCCGACGCTCGGCGGCTGGCTGACCGAGAATTTCAACTGGCGCTGGGTGTTCTTCATCAACCTGCCGGTCGGCATCCTCGCCTTCATCGGCATGGCCGCCTACCTGCCTGTCGTCGCCAAGCGCGTGCGCAGCTTCGATTTCTTCGGCTTCGCCATGATCTCGCTCGGCGTCGGCGCGCTGCAGCTGATGCTCGACCGCGGCGGCGAGGTCGACTGGTTCTCCTCGACAGAGATCTGGATCGAGCTTGCGCTGTCGATCACCGGCTTCTGGGTGTTCATCATCCACACGGTGACGTCCGAACGTCCCTTCATCGATCCGAAAATCTTCCTCGACCGCAATTTCGTGACCGGGCTCGGCTTCATCTTCGTCATGGGCGTGCTGATCCTGGCTTCGATGTCGCTGCTGCCGCCGATGCTTGCCAACATCTTCGGCTACCCGACCGTCACCATCGGTGTCGTGCTCGGCCCGCGCGGTATCGGCACGATGATTTCGATGCTGTTCGTCGGCCGCATCATGCACAGGATCGACGCGCGTATTCTGGTCGCGATCGGCTTCCTGCTCACCGCGCAGTCGCTTTACACCATGGCGAGCTTCACGCCGCAGATGGACAACTGGCTGATCATCTCTTCGGGCGTCATCCAGGGCCTCGGCATGGGCATGGTGTTCGTGCCGCTCTCGGCGGTGGCCTTCGCCACGCTCGACGCGCGCTACCGCACCGACGCCACCTCGCTGTTCAGCCTTGTGCGCAATCTCGGCTCATCGATCGGCGTCTCGGTGGTTGCGGCGCTGATGGTGCAGAACACGCAGGTCAACCACAGCGAGCTCGGGGCGTTCATCAACCCCTACAACCCCAACCTGTGGGCAACCTCGCCCGCGGCGGCGAGCGGTGATCCCATGGCGCTTTCGCAAGTCGACAGGCTGGTCAACGTCCAGGCGATGATGATCTCCTACATCAACGACTTCAAACTCCTGATGGTGATGACGCTGCTGGCCGTCCCGTTCGTCATCCTGCTGCGCAAGCCGAAGGCAGCGCCGGCCGGCGGCGCGCCGGCGGCGCACATGGACTGATTTTCATCGCGCCGCCTCTGCGATGCGTAATCTCCCCCCTTGAGGGGGAGATGTCGCCGAAAGGCGACAGAGGGGGTCGCCGCGCATGGAACGCCAACCTTCATCTGCACATGCAAGCCGAGCCCGGTCGAACCGACCCTCTCTGCCTGCTGGCCATCTCCCCCTCAAGGGGAGAGATTACTCGTCGCTCCTGTCCCCTCTCTCCGCTACCTCCCCAGCACCAGTGCCCAGTAGCGCAGGCTGGGATCGCGGCCGTCGCGCACGTAAGCCAACCCGAAGCGGCTGAAGTCCGGGTCGAGCATGTTGCGCCGGTGGCCGTCCGAATGCATCCAGATGTCGAACAGCTTTTGCAGGTCGAAACGTCCCTCGGCGATGTTTTCGCCCGCGGCGCCGCGCACGCCATTGCCCTTCATGCGTGAGGCGAAATCCTTGCCCCAGCCCGTGGTGTGGCTCATACGGGCGCGCGACGCCATGTAGCCGGCCTGCTGCAGCGCCGCCTGCTCGAGCTGCGCGTCCGGGATGAGCGCCGGCAGTCCGGCCGATGTGCGGATTGTGCTCAACGTTCCTGTGGCGGAAGACGACACGCCGGCGCCTTCGCCGGTCGGCAGCGGGACGCTTGTGCAGGCGGCAATGCCGGCAAGCGCCGCAAGGCCGACGGTCTTGAGCAATGTGCGTCTGCCGAGATTGGGGGAATCGGTGGTCAGGCTGGTCATCCGGCCTCTGATACCGGCGATCGTGGCTTTTGCCGGGCAGCCGATGAAAATCGCGTTATGCGGCGACATCCTCCGGGAGATCGGTTATCATCCTGGCGTTCTAGAAGTGGCAGCCACGGGCGGGCCACCCAGGCGGTGACCGCCCCCCGAGCGATACGGAGGACGGTTATGGCTGGTTTTCATGTCATGGCGGACGCGCAAGGGCTGCATGTGCAGCCCACGGTGCGCCACATCACCACGTCGGATCTATGGGACGCGCTAAGGCTCGGCGCCGAGGATTTCTGGGCCAAGCCCTCGCACTACGTGTTCCTGTGCCTGATCTATCCGGTCGTCGGCCTGATCCTGACGCGGTGGACCTCCGGCTCGAGTGCAATCCAGCTCGTCTATCCGCTGATGTCGGGCTTTGCCTTGATCGGTCCCTTCGCGGCCATCGGCCTCTACGAGATCAGCCGCCGGCGCGAGCTCGGCATGAGCAGCCGCTGGCACCATGCGCTCGACGTGCGCCGTTCGCCGGCGCTGCCCTCGATCGCGGCGATCGGCGTCCTGCTTTTCGCGCTGTTCCTTCTGTGGCTGTTCACCGCGCAGTCGATCTACACCAGCCTGTTCGGCGCCGAGCCGCCGGCCTCCGTCGGAACTTTCCTGCGCGACGTGCTGACGACCGGCAAGGGCTGGACGCTGATCCTGCTCGGCAACGCTGCCGGCCTCGTCTTCGCGATCGTGGTGCTCGCCACGACCGTGATTGCCTTCCCGCTGCTGCTCGACCGCGACGTCGGCGCCGTCTCGGCGATCGAGACCTCGGCGCGCGCCGTAATAGTCAACCCGCTGCAGATGGCGCTCTGGGGCCTGACGGTTGCGGTGCTGCTGGTGATCGGCTCGATCCCGCTGTTTGCCGGCCTTGCCGTCGTCATGCCGGTCCTCGGCCACGCGACTTGGCATCTCTATCGCAAGGTGGTGGAGCCGCAGGATATCCGGCCCATCCGCCGGCCGATGTAGGCCGCGCCGGCTCGAACAAAGCAGACGGCCCGAAGCGGTTTACCGAGCCTGTTTCATGAAGATGTTCTTGAGGTCGCTCAAGATGGCGGCTTTCGTGGCCGGGCTTTGGGCTGTCGGCTGCATTGATACTACGCGTGCCAACGCTGACGAGTTGGCGCACTTTGAAAGCGCGGCCGTGAAGCCGACGCCGTTTCAGCAGCGCATTGCGCAACAAAACGGGCGAGCGCTCCAGGCCATTCCTGGCACGCCATTGAATGGGTATCTGACGCGACCGCCGGGTGAGGGGCCGTTCCCGGCGGTCGTCGTTCTCCATGGATGTTCGGGCCTATTCCCAACTGTAGAGAAAACCTGGTCGCAGCGATTGTCTTCCTGGGGTTACGTCGTACTCGTTGTCGACAGCTTCAGCACGCGCGGTATTCGCGAGACGTGTGATCACGGCCTGCTCGCCGATGGCAGCCTGTTTGCTGATCGCGTTTATGACGCCTACGGCGCTTTGGAGTTCCTGTCGAAATTGAGTTTCGTCGACCCGCAGCGCACAGCGTTGATGGGGTTCTCCGCCGGTGGGATCGCAACGCTCGCGGCCGTGCAACTTGGCGGCGCCGAGCGGCTGATGGATCGCAAGTTCAAGGCGGCTGTCGCTTACTATCCGAATTGTTCGGCTACGAATGGCGACGTGGCGGTCCCGACATTGATCCTGATCGGCGAGCTCGACGATTGGACCCCCGCCAAAAATTGCCGGGAAATGATGGCGCAGCGCAGCGGCAAGGGCAGCGCCGTGCAGCTTGATGTCTTCAAGGGCGCTCGCCACGCCTTTGCCTCCCCGTCATTCAAGACGGGCACCGAGCAGTATGGCCACCGGGTGGAGTACAACGCAGCTGCGGCCGAAAAATCGGCAAGCGACGTCCACACGTTTTTGAAGCAGGCCTTCAGCGGATAACAGCCATAGCCCTGATCATCCGATCTCAGCGCTGCGCCTCGGTCGCCATCTTCAAAGCCAGCGCCGTCAGCACGGTGCCCATCATCCAGCGCTGGACGACCAGCCAGAACGGCCGTCCGGCGAGGAAGGTGGCGATCGAGCCAGCCGTCACCGCGATCATGGCGTTGACGGTCAGGCTGATCGAGATCTGCGTCACGCCGAGCACCAGAAGCTGCGACAGCACATGGCCCTTGGCCGGGTTGATGAACTGCGGCAAGAGCGACAGATAGAGCACCGCCACCTTCGGATTGAGCAGGTTGGTCATCAGCCCCATGACGAACAGCTTGCGCGGCCTGTCCTTCGGCAGCTCGCGCACCTGGAATGGCGAGCGGCCGCCGGGCCTTAGCGCCTGCCAGGCGAGCCACAGCAAATAAAGCGCGCCGGCAAAGCGCAGCGCGTCATAGGCATAAGGCACGGCGAAGATGAGCGCGGTGATGCCAAAGGCCGCGGACACCACATAGAACAGGAAGCCCAGCGCCACGCCGCCCAGCGAGATCAGCCCGGCCCTCGGCCCTTGCGACAGCGAGCGCGAGATCAGATAGATCATGTTCGGGCCGGGTGTGAGCACCATGCCGAGGCAGATCAGCGCGAAGGTCAGATGGTTGGCGGCGTCAGGCATCGCTCGATCTCCAGCACCTGCGGCAGGGAAGGTCCGATGCCGGCGGGGACGGACATGTGCCTTGTGCCGCGCACCAGCGCAAGGGACTTGCCGGCGCCGTTCGTTGCGCCAGGGCGGGCAGCGCCGCAGGCTTTGGTAGCCTTTCTACTCACCGACGATCGAGGCTGCCGGACGAGGCGAGGTAATAGGATCGGCATGACGAAGGACGATCTTCCACGCGCCTTTCTCCCGCCGAAATATAGTGGTGGTTCGAAGTGCGATCGGAACAAGCTTGTCGCTGCCGCCGACCTTGGATCGGACCCGCTCGATCTCGATGATGTAACCCAAGTCGGTCGTTGCGTACTCGGAAACACGGTCAAAGCCGATAACCTCTCCGTCTCGGTAGTTGGTAGCGGCCCGGTCCATCGTTTCGGCAGCCTTTTTCCATCCTTTTGCCGGCGGGCCGAATGGATTGGCGATGACGACGTCATCCCGTTGTGAGAAGAGACTTTTCAATGGTTCGGGATTGCCCTTGACGAAGGCATCCAGGGCTAAATGATCCTGCTCGATGAGTTTCGCGAGGTCTGACAGCATCTCAGCATCCTCCGATAAAGGGGAAAGAGAATACTATCTGAAATCAAGCCCCTGATCCTGCCTTTTCGCTTCTTGGCGCGCCGGCGTCAGTTTATATCCCTTACCCCACCACGCGCAAATTCGATAGCTCGTTCGCAATCTCCTTGAAATTGTCGGACAGCGTCGCGCCGGTTGCATTCCAGAAAAGCTTGGCGGGCTTGCTGGGGTCGGCGGGATCCTTGCGGAAGCGGGAGTCGGATGAGCAGGTCTTCAGGGCGTCCATCGCCTGCTTGTCGCCGGCGTCGGTCGCGGACATGTCGAGCGCAACCGTCATCACCATGATGTTGGCCGCCTTGGCGTGGTCGCAGAGCTTGGCCATCTGCTCGTTGAGCGCGTTGGTGTAGTTGCCCGAGGAATAGTTGAACTGGCCGATGTCGCTGGAGGTGCCGCCGAACAGGCGGGTGACCGAGGTGCCTTTGTAGCCGACGCCGGTATAGCCGTAGGCGGCATAGGTCGATTTGTTGCCGGCCGGATCGGAGTTCACCGTCGAATAGGTGTTCTCGCCGTCGGTAAGCACGATGACGACCTTGTCGTTGCCGCGTTCGGTCTCCGGCCGCCCTTCGGTGAACGGCGCCCCGCTGGAAACGGTGCGCCAGCCCCAGGCCATGCCTTCCGGCACGTTGGTGTTGCCGTTGGGCTGCATCAGGTCGACAGCCGCCTTGATGGCCGCCAGCCCGTCCGCAGTGGTGACGTCGGTGAGCGGCGTGACCGGCGTCGTGGTGCAGCTATAGTTGGGACCGGCGCCCGTTGCCAGCACCGGCGCATTGATCGGCCGCGGCATGAAATATTTGGCCATGTTGGATTGGCGCGTCTTGCCGGTGGTGCTCGACGGATCGTCGTTCCACCAGCTGTTGGCGGCGCCGTAGGTCGCGGGGTTCGGCTCGTCGGGATCCTGCGTCACCTTCCAGTGGTTGCCGGGTTCGTCGGGCGCGAACATCGGCACGAACATGGTCGCCGGGTCGCCGACCCCGATGCCGGTGTTGTTCGGCCCGCCGGACGCAGGCGTATCGTCGACATTGTAAGGGTAGGGACGCACTTCGACGCAGCCCTGCCAGCTCGCGAACGGGCCGTAGGTGTCGTTGTAGTCGTATTCGTTGTGGCTTCGCTTGCAGGTGTTGTTGGACCGGTATTCGTCGCAGACGACGCGCTTGCTGCCGACGATGCGCTCGTGGCTGGTGACCACCTTCATGTCGCGATAGAGCGAAAAGCGGGTCAGTGCCTGGCCTACCTCGGTCCCCCAGCCGGTGCCGTTCTTGTACCAGATGCCGTTGATCTTCTGGGCGTGCTTGTCGGCGGCGTTGAGCGTCGACCAGTCGAAATTCTCGTTGGCGACCGGCGACAGCCCGTAGACATCCATCCAGGAGGCGTTGTCGTTATCGGGCCCGACATTGACCGAAGCCGCGAAGGGCACCAGGCTGAACTGGACCGGCTTGTCGATCTGCTTGATCTGCGCCGCCTGCTGCGCAAGTGTGTCGACCAACTGCTTGGCGGCCTGTTTGAGCAGATCGATGCGCTTCTGCCCCGTGCCGGATCCTTTCGTCGACATCGAGCCCGAATTGTCGAGCACCATCGCCACTTCCAGTGTGTTCTTCAAGCGCACCTGTGACTTCATCTCGATCTCAACGGGCTTTTTCGCGTCGACTTCGTCGACGCCGACGAGCATTGCCGAAGCCGGATAGAAATAGGGATGGTAGGTAAGAGTGGCGCTCATTGTCAGCAAGCCGCCGCCGGCCTGGCTGGTGGGTAGGGTGATGTTGAGCGCTACGTCCGCGGGGTCGATGGTGTTGAGGTTGGCGTTGAAGAAGTCGACGGCATATCCCTTGATTTGGTCGTCGGTGGCGCCTTCCGCCAACCGCCTTGCGGCGGCAAAATTCGCCGCATCGAGCGCGTTGAGCACCATCTGTTTCTGACGGTTGAGTTCGGTGAAGTCGACCGCGATTGCGAGGGCGCCCATCAGCGGCACCATGGCGATCGCCGTCATCAGGGCATAGTTGCCGCGCCGGTCGCGGCAAAAGCGAAGCCAGAATTCGCGCATCTTCAGCAAGCGGTTGCTCTTTCGGATCAACTGACGATGCGCAGGTTCGACAATTCGTTGCCGATCGCCTTGAAGTCGTCAGAAAGCGTGGCGCCGGTCGAGTTCCAGAATAGCTTCGCCGGCTTGCTCGGGTCGGCAGGGTCTCTGCGGAAGCGGGAGTCGGAAGCGCAAGCCTTTAGCGCAGCCATGGCCTTCTTCTCGTCCGCCTTGGTGTCAACCAAATCGAGCGAGACCGTCATCACCATGATCCCGGCCGCCTTGGCATTGGCGCATAGCGTCTGCATCTGTTCGTCAAGCGCGGCGGTGTAGTTGCCGTCCGTATAGGTGGTCTTAGGCACCGCGGTGCTCGTATTCATGAACAGGCGCGTGACGCTTGCCAGTGCGGAATTGACTTTGCCTGTATAGCCATAGGCCGCATAGGTGGAACGGTTGTTGGCGTAATTGGCGTCGCTGATCGCGCTGTAGGTATTGGCGCCGTCGGTCAGCACGATTACGACCTTGTCGTTGCCCTTTTCGTTGTTTGGCCGACCTTCGGTGAAGGGTTCGTTGCTTGAGACTGTCCGCCAGCCCCAGGCGAGCCCCTCGGGTACGTTCGTATTGCCAGTTGGCGCCATAGCATTGATGGCGTCAGTCAGTTGCTGCTTCTGCGCACTCACCGTGACGTCCTTGAGGGGCGTGATTGGACTGGTGGTGCAGGCTGCGTTCGGGCCGTCACCGGCACCGGCCGAAGTCGAACCGTAAGGCTTCACCAGAAAGTACTTCCGCATGTCCGATTGCCGCTGAACCGCGGTTGGGTTTAATGAATAAGGCCAGTCTGCCCACCAATTGTTCTCGTAGCCGTAGCTCAAGCTGTTGACATCATTCGCGCCGTCGCGGTTGAAGTCGCGCCACAGCGTGCCGGGCTCGTCCGGAGCGAACATGGGCACAAAGAGCGTCGCAGGATTGGACGTGGTCGGCGTCGTGTCGTCGTCGTTGTAGGGATAAGGCCTCGCTTCGACGCACCCCTGCCAACTCGCATAGCGGCTGGTAGTGTAGACATATTGCGGGTCAGTCCAATGTCCGTCGGTGCATTTGCCCTTTTTGTTGTACGCGTCGCAGATGTACTGCTTTGAGTTCGGCACCTCTTCGCGACCCGATTCCACGGTCATGTCGGCATAAAGGCTGAAGCGGGTCAGGGGCTCACCCTTGGTATCGCCCCAACCGTCACCGCGTTTGTACCAGGCGCCATTGACCTTCTCGGCGTACTTGTTCGGATCGTTGGCGGCGCTCATCGTCGTCCAGTCGAAATTCTCGTGCTGGACCGGGGAGATACCATCTTGATCCATCCAGCTGTCGCCGTCATGCGTCGGCCCGACATTGACCGAGGCAGAGAACGGAACCAGCGAGAACTGCACTGGCTTGGAGATCTGCTTCATCTGCTGGGCCTGCAGCGCCAGCGTGTCGACCAACTGCTTGGCGGCGGCTTTTAGCAGGTCAATACGCTTCTGCCCGGTTCCCGAGCCCAGGGTCGACATCGATCCGGAATTATCCAGCACGAGCGCCACTTCCAGCGTGTTCTTAAGTCGGATTTCCGACCTCGCCGAAACATTGACTACGTGGTCGCCCGCAGTCCCGCCGAGCAGCATCGCCGCCGCCGGCAGGAAATAGGGGTGATATTTGAGGGACGCCTCCAGGACCAGGGTGCCGCCGCCGGCATTGTTGTTGGGCAGCGTGACGGTCAGCGTCGTGTTGGCCGGAAGCACGTGCCTGAGATTGGCCTCGAAGAACTGCTTGGCGTAGGCCTTCGCGTCCGCGTCGCTCGCTCCGCTGACGATCTGTTGCGCTGTCGCGACCCCAGCAGCATCTAGGGCGTTGAGCGTCTCCTGCTTCTCTCTAACCATTTCCGTAAAATCGACGGCCAGTGCCACGGCACCCATCAGCGGCACCATCGTGATGACTGTCAACAGGGCGTAGTTGCCCCGCTTGTCGCCTATAAATCTGCCGATCATTGCGCTCAGCCCCCGCAAAAGACCCATACCGGTATACGACCATGGTCCTAGTTCGGTGCTACCATGGTCATAGATCCTTAAATTTCAGCTTGCCCGAAACGTTCAAGCACGCACCGCCATTTTGACGGCGTGTTAACCCTGCGCTTCCGAACGGGCGTGGTCGCGGCTCGTCCCGGCGGCGATGGCGAAAGCTGGTGACAGGATGGAGCGCTTCGGTTATGCGGGACCGGCCGTGGCGGCCTCCGAACCAAAAGGATGGCTGTCGCGGCTTTGCCTAGACCAGTCTCAGGATAACGGCATGGCGGACTCGCCAAACATCATCGCTTCGCTCACCGATCTGACGGAAAACTACGCGGCCATCCTGTGCGACGTGTGGGGCGTGGTGCACAATGGCGAATGGCACTTCCCCGTCGCCGCGGAGGCGCTTGCCCGGGCGCGCGCGGCAAAAGTGCCGGTGGTGCTGATCACCAATTCGCCGCGGCGCAGCGCCGACGTCGTTGCGCAGATGCATGCGATCGGCGTTCCGGCTGAAGCCTACGACCGTGTCGTCACCTCGGGCGACGTCACGCGCGACTTGATCGCCGAGGGTCCGAGGAAGATCTTCCACATCGGGCCCGAGCGCGACTTCACCCTCTATGACGGCTTGGACGTCGAACTCGTGGAGGAATTCGAAGCCTCCGGCGTCGTCTGCACCGGGTTCTATGACGACGAGGTGGAGAAGCCCGCCGAATACGCGGAACTGCTGCAGCGGCTGCGTGCCCGCAACCTGCCCTTCATCTGCGCCAACCCCGACATCCTGGTCGAGCGCGGCGAGCGCACCATCTGGTGTGCCGGCGCGCTGGCGCGCGACTACGCGCAGCTTGGCGGCCGCACGCTGATCGCCGGCAAGCCTTTCGCGCCGATCTACAACCTCGCCATGAAGGAGGTCGCCGGGCTGCTCGGCCACGCGGCCGAGCGCAAACAGGTTCTCGCCATCGGCGATGGCATGATGACCGACGTCAAGGGTGCCGCCGACAACGGGTTCGACGTGCTCTATGTCTCGGGCGGGATTCATGCGCGCGACTATGGCGACCCGCTGCGGCCGGATCCCGAAAGGCTGGCGGGATTCCTCACGACGCACGGTTATCGCCCGGTCGCCGTCATCCCGCGGCTGCAATAGGCGGGAAGCCGGACCATGACGGGCGCCCCGACATCACGCAGGTCGACATGACGCACGATTTCGAACGCATTTCGGCGGTCACGCCGTTGCCCGGGCATCTGCGCGGCGGCGTCGTGGCGATCGGCAATTTCGACGGCGTCCACCGCGGCCATCTGTCGGTGCTGGAACGGGCGCTGGCCGAAGCCGGCCGCCGCCGCGTGCCGGCCCTGGTGCTCACCTTCGAGCCGCACCCGCGCAAGGTGTTCAGGCCGGACGTGCCGCTCTTCGTGCTGACGCCGCCGCCGATGAAGGCGCGGCTCCTGGCCAGGCTCGGCTTTGCCGCCCTCGTCGAGCAGCCGTTCACGCGCGACTTCGCCTCGCTCTCGGCCGAGGCATTCGTGACCGATGTGCTGGAAATCAGGCTGGGCGTCAGCCATGCCGTCACCGGTTTCGACTTCCACTTCGGCAAGGACCGCCAGGGCGGCCCGGCTTTCCTGATGGCGGCCGGCGAACGCCACGGCTTCGGCGTCACGCTGGTCGACGCTTTCCGCGACGAAGGTGCCGAGGTCGTCTCGTCCAGCCGCATCCGCGCCCTGCTTTGCGAAGGCAAGGTCGGGGAAGCAGCCGGCCTGCTCGGCTATCGCTTCACCGTCGAGAGCGAGGTGATCGCCGGCCAGCAGCTCGGCCGCACGCTTGGCTTTCCGACCGCCAATATGAAGCTTTCGCCGGAAGCCACTCTGAAGGAAGGCATTTACGCCGTCCGCTTGCGCCGCGCCGATGGCACGCTCCATGACGGCGTCGCCAGCTTCGGCCGCCGGCCGACCGTCGACGATAATGGCGTGCCGCTGCTCGAAACCTATGTCTTCGATTTCTCCGGCGATCTCTATGGCGAGATCTGCCAGGTGTCGTTCTTCGGCTATCTGCGCCCCGAGCTCAAATTCGATGGGCTCGATGCGCTGGTCGCGCAGATGAAGCGCGACGAGGCCGAGGCGAGGGCGCTGCTCGCAGGTGTGCGTCCGCTATCGGAGCTGGACGCCGCCATCTGTTTCTGAGGTCTGGAAGGCGCGGTGGCGAAGAGAAGCGTCAAAGCGCTTGCGTCCGGCTAGCAGATTGCAAACCTTGGTGATTGGCGAAACGCCCTCTCATGTCGTCATCCCAGGGTCTTCGCGACGGAGCTTCTGCTTCGCCTGGGATGACGATGTTGGGCAGGCTTCGGCCGATCGCGAAGGTCGAGTAACCTACCGCTTGAGCGCCAGCCCGGTGGCAATGAAGCTCCAGCCTTGGAAGACCAGGTCGACGGCCAGGAACATGCCGAGCACCCACAGGCTGTTGACCGGCCAGCCCATGGCGATGATCAGGCCAAGCAGGATGGTGATGATCGCGGCTGCCAGCAGCCATCCCCAGCCTTGCTGCGGCCGGTGGTTCCAGGCGACCCAGGCCCTCAGCAGCCCGGAAGCAATGAGCGCGACGGCGAGCAGAAACGTCAGCACCGCCGAGGCGAGCAGTGGGTTGTAGAAGGCGAAAAAGCCGGCGACGGCATAGAGCAGGCCACTGAGCAACCAGTAGAAGAAGCGCCCCCAGGTCTTGACGCCGAACGCATGGATGATCTCGATGACGCCCCCCATCAGCATCAGCCAGCCGACGACATAGACCGAAGCGACGGTGGCGATGAAGAGATTGCCGAAGGCGATGCCGCCGAAAATCAGCAGCAGCACGCCGAGCGCCACGAACCATCCCCATTTGTCGCGCGTGCGTCCGATCGCGTCTTCCAGGGTATTGCCTTGCAAGCTCATGGCTTCGTCTCCCTGCAGAGTTCGCCGCGCATCCTGCGGTTGAAGGAAGGTAATCCCGATGTGATCACCCGTCCAGCGCGGTGGCTATTGCCAAGATGCACCGAAGCTGGTGTCATTTGACTTTGCGCAATGGAGGTACGGCGATGAAGCGATCCTATGGGCTCGCCCTGTTTTCCTCGGCTCTCGCCCTGTCCACTGTCGCTTCGCCTCCCGCCTTCGCGGCGCAGCCCGGCGATCCGCCGGACGGCATCGCCAAGATAGAGACGGTGGTCGTCATCTTCGCCGAGAACCGCGCCTTCGATAATCTCTATGGCCATTTTCCGGGTGCCGAGGGCATCGACAAGGCGAGCAAGGAAAGCTTGCAGCAGCGCGACCGTGACGGCTCGGTCCTGTCAGAACTGCCGCCGGTCTGGGACGGGCTGACCGCCAAGGGCGTCACGCCGCCGGTGACGCAGGCAATGACCGAGCACCTTCCGAACGAACCGTTCACGGTGAACGACCCAAAAGGGTTCAACGTGCCGCTCAGCGTCGTGACGCATGATCTGTGGCATCGCTTTTACCAGAACCAGATGCAGATCAACGGTGGCAAGAACGACATGTTCGTCGCCTGGGCCGATTCAGGCGCCATGCCGATGAGCAACTGGGACGCCTCCAAGACCGATATGTGGGCCATTGCGCAAAAATACGTGCTCGCTGACCATTTCTTCATGGGCGGCTTCGGCGGCTCCTTCTTCAATCACCAGTGGCTGATCTGCGCCTGCGCGCCGTACTACGCGAATGCCGACAACAGCCCGGCCAAGCCGTCGATCGCGGTGACGGACGCTAGCGGCACAGCGCTGAAGATCGCCGACAATTCGCCGAAATCGGCGCGCGACGGGATCCCGAAATTCGTCTCCGACGGCAACCTGACGCCGGATTTCTACGCGGTGAACACCATGCAGCCGCCATACCAGCCGAGCGGCAACGATCCGGCGCCCGGCGGCGACCGGCTGCTCGCGGATCCTACCAAGCCCACCACGCTGCCGCCGCAGACGGAACCGACCATCGGCGACATGCTCAGCCTCAAGCACATAAACTGGGCGTGGTATTCCGGAGCCTGGCAGTACACGCTCGACCACGGCAACAAAACACCGATCCCGAACTTCCAATATCATCATCAGCCGTTCAACTATTACGCCAATTACGCTCCGGGCACCGAGGCCAGGCGCGAACATCTGCGCGACGCCGGGTTGACTGGCGCGAGCTTCATCCAGGCCATCGACGACGGCGCCCTGCCGCAGGTCTCTTTCTATAAGCCGCAGGGCAATCTCAACGAGCACTCCGGCTATGCCGACATCCAGGCCGGCGACCGCCATATCGCCGACGTCGTGGCTCATCTGGAAAAGAGCCCGCAATGGCCGCACATGCTGGTCGTCGTCACCTATGATGAGAACGGCGGCATCTGGGATCACGTCGCACCGCCCAAGGGCGACCGCTGGGGACCGGGCACGCGCATTCCCGCGATCATCATTTCGCCTTTCGCCAAGCGCGGCTATGTCGATCATACCCCTTATGACACGACGTCGATCCTGCGCTTCATCACCGAGCGTTTCGAATTGCCGGTCCTGCACGGCATCGTGGTTCGCGACAAGGCCGTAGCCGCGCATGGCGAGCCGCCGCTCGGCGATCTTACCGGCGGGCTTGACCTGAATTGAGGGCGCGTTTTCGGAGGACCAACATGGACGCCGACCGGATCGTCGCGCTGGTCACGGCTGCCGGCATCGAGCTCACCGACCGGCGCCGCAACGCCAAAGGTGATGGTTGGTCGCTTAGCTTCTCCAGCGGCGCCACCGTTGAGGTGGGTGACGACGGATCGGCACGCGTCGCGGGGAAGGGCTCGAAGGCCGTGGCCAAGCTGCTGGACATGTCGCACGCGCCGCGCGGCAGCTGAGCCGGGCGGCCGATCTCCATGCTGGCGGTCCGCGCCGTCTCTGTTACGGATCTTAAGTCAAAATTTACCGCACTGACGCCATGCCTTCTGCGCTGCCCGGTGTTCCTGCCGGCCTGTTTCGCGTAAGGGTTGACGATGCGTATTGTCGGGACGATTCCGCTGGTTCTCGCCTCTGGCCTGATGGCCGTCACCTCTGCCCAGGCCGGCGAGGGGAGCTGGATTTCCGGCGACTGGTACCTGACGCTCGGCGCCACCGGTCTCGTTGCCCCGAATTTCGAGGGCGGCAAGAAATATATGCTGAGCGCCCAGCCCATCATCTCGCTCGGCAAGGCAGGGCCGGAGGCGCGTTTCACCTCGCGCAACGACAACATCTCGCTGGCGCTGATCGACGACGGCAGCGTGCGCGCCGGCTTGACCGGCAAGTTCCTGTTCTCGCGTTCCAGCAAGGACGAATTGCAAGGCCTTGATCCGGTGCGCTGGGGCGGCGAGGTCGGCGGCTTCTTCGAATTCTATCCGCTGGATTGGGTGCGGGCCCGGGCGGAGCTCAGACACGGCATCCGCGCCCATAACGGCTTCGTCGCCGACATCGCGGCGGACGCCTTCTACGACGTCACCCCGACCGTCCGCATTTCCGGCGGCCCCCGTGTCTCCTTCGCCTCGGCCGGCTATTTCGACGCCTATTACGGCGTCAACGCCACGGAAGCTGCGGCCTCGGGCCTCAGCGAATACCATCCGGGCGGCGGGCTGAAGTCGACCGGGCTCGGCGGCGCGATCACCTGGAAAGTGACCGAGCCGATGACGGCCAGCGTCTTCACCGAATATTCCCGCCTGATGGGGCCGGCGGCCGATTCCAGTCTGGTCAAGGAGCGCGGCGACCGCGATCAGTGGACCGTTGGCGTGTCGACCACCTACCGTTTCAATTTCTCGATGTAAGTCAAAATACCGGCGCTTTGGCTTGAAATCCGCGCTTTATTCCTGCCGCGGCATCCGCTAAAAGCCACGCCATGACGAGCTTTTCGCGCCTTTTTGCGATCGCGATACGAATTACGGGCCCGGTGTTCCGGGTGGCCTGAGCGCCGCCGGAGCCGCCGGGACTTTTGCGCGCGGCCCCCTCGCGCTTTTTCCAGATCATGATAGTTCAACGCCCGAGCTATTTTGCCAACGGGCAATGCACATGGCAGACCAATGACCGACACCCCCGTGACCGATACTGCTGAAACCATCGACTATTCCAAAACGCTTTACCTGCCGCAGACCAATTTCCCGATGCGCGCCGGCCTGCCCGAGAAGGAGCCCGGCTTGGTCAGGCGCTGGCAGGACATGGAGCTTTACCGCAAGCTGCGCGATGAAGCCGCCGGCCGAGAGAAATTCGTGCTGCATGACGGGCCGCCCTATGCCAATGGCAACATCCATATCGGCCACGCCCTCAACAAGATCCTCAAGGACGTCATCAACCGCTCCTTCCAGATGCGCGGCTACGACGCCAACTACGTGCCTGGCTGGGACTGCCATGGCCTGCCGATCGAGTGGAAGATCGAGGAGCAGTACCGGGCCAAGGGCAAGAACAAGGACGAGGTGCCGGTCAACGAGTTCCGAAGGGAATGCCGCGACTTCGCCGCCCACTGGATCAAGGTGCAGGGCGACGAGTTCCAGCGGCTCGGCGTCATCGGCGATTTCGACAATCCCTATACGACCATGGCCTATCACGCCGAGGCGCGGATCGCCGGCGAGCTTTTGAAATTCGCCATGTCCGGCCAGCTCTATCGCGGCTCGAAGCCGGTGATGTGGAGCGTGGTCGAGCGCACCGCGCTCGCCGAGGCCGAGGTCGAATACCAGGACTATGAGAGCGACACGATCTGGGCGAAGTTCCCGGTGGCGAGCCTTGCCCGGCCGGTCGACGCCGCCGATGCCGCGCCGGCGCTGAATGGGACGGCACTCGACCTGCTGGAGGCGCATGTCGTCATCTGGACAACGACGCCCTGGACGCTGCCCGGCAATCGCGCTGTCAGCTTTTCGCCGCGCGTCGCCTATGGCCTCTACGAAGTGACCGCGGCCGAGAACAGCTTCGGGCCGCAGCCCGGCGAGAAGCTGATCTTCGCCGACGCGCTGGCGGAGGACGCCGCTTCCAAAGCCAAGGTCAACTTGAACCGGCTTCACAACGTCTCCCCTGAACAGGCTGCAAGTCTTACGCTTTCGCATCCTTTCAGAGGACTGGGCGGCGGCTACGAGTTCCCCGTGCCGATGATCGCCGGCGAGCATGTCACCGACGATGCCGGCACCGGCTTCGTGCACACCGCGCCCAGCCACGGCCGCGAGGACTTCGATGCCTGGATGGATGCGGTGGCCGAACTCATCAAGCGCGGCGTCGACACCTCGATCCCGTTCCCGGTCGACGATGCCGGCTTCTTCACCAAGGACGCGCCGGGCTTCGGCCCGGACCGCGAGGGCGGCCCCGCGCGCGTCATCGACGACAACGGCAAGAAGGGGAACGCGAACCAGGCGGTGATCGAGGAACTGATCAAGCGCAACGCGCTGTTCGCGCGCGGCCGGCTGAAGCACAGCTATCCGCATTCCTGGCGCTCGAAGAAGCCCGTCATCTTCCGCAACACGCCGCAATGGTTCGTCTATATGGACAAGGACCTCGGCGACGGCACGACGCTGCGCAGCCGCGCGCTGCAGGCGATCGACGACACGCGCTTCGTGCCGGCGGCCGGCCAGAACCGCATCCGCGCCATGATCGAGGAGCGCCCCGACTGGGTGCTGTCGCGCCAGCGTGCCTGGGGCGTGCCGATCGCCGTCTTCGCCGATGCCGACGGCAATGTGCTGAAGGACGAGGCGGTCAACCAGCGCATCATGGACGCCTTCGAGCAGGAGGGCGCCGACGCATGGTTCGCGCCGGGCGCCAAGGAGCGCTTCCTCGGCAACCACGACGCCTCGAAATGGCACCAGGTGACGGACATCCTCGACGTCTGGTTCGATTCCGGCTCGACGCATGTCTTCACGCTGGAGGATCGGCCCGACCTCAAATGGCCGGCCGACGTCTATCTCGAAGGCTCCGACCAGCATCGCGGCTGGTTCCACTCCTCGCTGCTCGAAAGCTGCGGGATGAGGGGCAGGGCGCCTTACGAGACGGTCATCACCCATGGCTTCACCATGGACGAGGAAGGCCGCAAGATGTCGAAGTCGCTCGGCAACACGGTCGTGCCGCAGGACGTGATAAAACAGTCCGGCGCCGATATCCTGCGGCTCTGGGTGGTGACGACCGACTACTGGGAAGACCAGCGGCTCGGCAAGAACGTGCTGCAGACCAATATCGACGCCTACCGCAAGCTGAGGAACACCATTCGCTGGATGCTGGGCACGCTCGCCCATGACGATGGCGAGGACGTGCCGCTGGACAAGATGCCGGAGTTGGAGCGGCTGATGCTGCACCGGCTGTCCGAACTCGACGAGGCGGTGCGCCAGGGCTACGACGCCTTCGAGTTCAAGCGCATCACCCGCGCGCTGCTCGACTTCATGGTGGTGGAGCTTTCGGCCTTCTATTTCGACATCCGCAAGGACGCGCTCTACTGCGACGCGCCGTCCAGCTTGCGCCGCAAGGCGGCAGTGCAGGTCGTGCGCCATCTCTTCGAATGCCTGGTGAAGTGGCTGGCACCGATGCTGCCTTTCACGATGGAAGAGGCCTGGCTCGACCGTCACCCCGAAGCCGCCTCGGTGCATCTCGACCAGTTCCCGGCCATTCCGGATAACTGGAGGAACGAGGCGCTGGCCGAGAAATGGCGCAAGGTCCGGCAGGTGCGCCGCGTCGTCACCGGCGCGCTTGAGATCGCGCGCGCCGATAAACTGATCGGCTCCTCGCTGGAAGCCGTGCCGGTGGTCACCATCGACGATGCGGCGCTGGAAGCAGCCATCGCCGATGTCGACATGGCCGAGATGGCGATCACCAGCGATCTGGTCATCAGCCATGGCAAGGCGCCGCAAGGCGCTTTCACGCTGGATGACGTCAAGGGCGTCGCGGTCGTCGTCGAGAAGGCCCAGGATCGCGGTCTGGTCAAATGCGCGCGCTCCTGGCGCTACACGGCCGATGTCGGGCAGGATCCGGAATTTCACGATGTCTCGGCCCGCGATGCTGCCGTGCTGCGTGAACTTAGGGCACTCGGTCGTTTGTAGGTGCATGTCGCCCAAGAGTGCGCAGCGGTTTTGGGCTAACGATATGCACCCATGAAATAAGTGCAAAAGTGCCACGCCGGGCGGCGCAAATTCGCCCGCGCGTTGCCCTTGACAAGTGGTTGAGGTAAACACGCGACACTCCGGCAGACAAATTGTCGCCGGATTTCCATCGCAAACGCGGGGAAGAAGGGGACCGCGCCCCTGTGGCCGGTGGCGACCGAAAGGCTTTAAAGTGGGACTTTTTGGCATGACCGAAAGAACGTTTGCGCGCGCCGCGCTGCTGGCGCCGCTTGTGGCATCGGCCATAGCCATGTCGGGCTGCGTCGGCTCTCCGACCTACGGAACCGACAAGACCGCCGCCGAGCAACTCGCCGACGACGTTTCGGGCGCCATCGCGATCACGCCGAAGCGCCGCGATCCTATCGACTATAAGCCGCGCCCGGACCTGGTGAAGCCTGCGCCGGGACAGAAGGAAACTCTGCCGCCACCGCAGGAAAGCATCCAGACGGCGAGCGCCGACTGGCCCGAATCGCCCGAGGCGCGCCGCGCCCGCATTCGCGCCGACGCGACCGCCCACCAGAACGACCCGAACTACCAGCCGGAAGCGGTCGAGGACGTTCAGACCGACCCGGTGGCGGTGAAGAAGGCTTTGGCCGATTCTGCATCCAGCCATCCGCCGCGCTGGTCGCCGGACGATTCCAGCGCGACCCGAACCGCCGAGATCCAGCGCCGCCTCGCGGAGCAGAAGCAGGGCAATCCCAATGTCCGCAAGTATTTGAGCGAGCCGCCGCTTGCCTATCGTCAGGCCGCCGACACCGCGCCGCAAAACGAGCTCGGCGAGGACGAGTACAAGAAGGAGCGCCGGCTCAAGGCGCAGGCGGAAGGCAAGAAGGGCGGCGGCTGGTTTGACTGGCTGGGGCTGTAAGTAGCGAATAGCGAATTGCGAATAGGTCTCTGTTGCTCACTACTCACGACCTGCTTCTTTGCTACTCACTGCTTGCGTCAACCATTCACCATTCACTGCCATTCCGCCTCTCGCGAAAGAACTCCTTCAGGATGAGGGCCGCTTCGCTTTCGCCCAAGCCGGAATAGACGTCCGGCGCGTGGTGGCAGGTGGGCGAGGCGAAGAAGCGCACGCCGTTGACCACCGCGCCGCCCTTCTCGTCGGCCGCGCCGAAATAGAGCCGGCGGAGTCTCGCGAACGAAATGGCGCCGGCGCACATGGCGCAGGGCTCGAGCGTCACATAGAGATCGTGACCGGTAAGCCGCTCGCTGGCGAGTTGCCGGCAGGCTTCGCGGATCGCCAGCATTTCGGCATGCGCAGTCGGATCGGCCAACTCGCGCGTGCGGTTGCCGGCCTTGGCCACGACAATGTTGCCGTTGGCGATCACCGCGCCGACCGGCACTTCGCCCCGGCTTGCGGCCGCTTCGGCTTCCTTGAGCGCCAAAGCCATGAAATCCGGCCGCTTCACGCGCTTTGCATTCCGATTACTCCTCGCCACCCGACGGTGATCCTGTTATCTAGCGCGTGACCCTGAAAACCGGAATCGGTTTTTGCCGCGCTGCTGCATGCGCAAATCAAGATGACACTGCCTGCATAACGTGTCCGACCGGGCGCGTACGCCGCGGCAGTCCAAGAAGAGCAAGATCCATATGGACGACGACAAGAAATCATCACGCAAAGGGCCGGGCAAAGGCGGATCGAAACCGACGCCGCGCGGCGACAAGCCGTTCCGCCAGGGAGCGCGTTCGCAGGGCAAGCCCTTCGAGAAGCGCGATGGCGCGCGCAAGCCTTACACGCAGCGTGACGACAGGCCGATGGCCGCCGATGGCGAGCGCCCCGCGCGCGATTTCAAGCGCAGCTACAAGCCGCGCGCCGTCGAGGGCGCGGAACGCGGAGAACGACCGTTCCGCAAAGGACCGCGCCCCGAGGGAAAGCCGTTCGAAAAACGCGATGGCGCCCGCAAGCCCTATACGCCACGTGGCGATCGGCCAGCGGCCGCGGAAGGCGAGCGCCGCGATTTCAAACGCAGCTATAAGCCTCGTGACGGGGGCGAAGGTGGAGAGCGTGGCGAACGACCGTTCCGCAAAGGTCCGCCGCGCGACGGCAAACCCTTCGACAAGCGCGAAGGGCGCAAGCCCTACACGCCGCGCGGCGACCGGCCGATGGCCGCCGAAGGCGAACGCGCCGAACGGCGCTTCGATCGCCCCAAGCGCGACTTCGGCGATCGGCCCAAGCGGGATTTCGGCGATCGGCCCAAGCGCGACTTGGCCGACCGGCCGCAGCGCGAAGACGGAGGCGACTTCGCGCAGCGCCCGAAGCGGGATTTCGCCGATCGAGCGCCGCGCGACAGCGCCGCGAGAAAGCCGGAAGGCGGCTTCAAGCCGCGCCCGCGGCCCTCAGAAGCAGCGCCGGAGGCCGGCGAGCGCATCGCCAAGCGGCTGGCGCGCGCCGGCATCGCCTCGCGCCGCGACGCCGAGGAACTCATCGCCGCCGGCCGCGTCAAGGTCAACGGCAAGGTGCTGTCGTCGCCGGCCCTCAACGTCATGCCCGACGACGTCATCCATCTCGACGGCACGGAGATCCCGCCGATCGAGCGCACAAGGCTGTTCCTGTTCCACAAGCCGGCAGGCGTGGTCACCACCAACCGCGATCCGGAAGGCCGCAAGACCGTCTTCGACATGCTGCCGGCCGATCTGCCGCGGCTGATGACCGTGGGTCGCCTCGACATCAACACCGAAGGGCTGCTGCTGCTGACCAATGACGGCGGGCTGTCGCGGGTGCTCGAACTGCCGGCCACCGGATGGCTGCGGCGCTATCGCGTGCGCGTCCACGGCAAGGTCGAGGAGAGCAAGCTCACCGCCCTGCGCGACGGCATTGCCGTCGACGGCGTCTTCTACGGCTCGGTCGAGGCCTCGCTCGACCGCGAGCAGGGCAGCAATGCCTGGCTGACGATCGGCCTGCGCGAAGGCAAGAACCGCGAGGTCAAGAACATCCTCGGCGCGTTGGGGCTGGAGGTGACGCGGCTGATCCGCATCTCCTACGGGCCGTTCCAGCTCAACGAGCTGCCCGAGGGCCACGTGCTGGAAATCAAGGGCCGCACGCTGCGCGAGCAGCTCGGCGAGCGGCTGGTTGAAGAGTCCGGCGCCAATTTCGACGCCGAGATCCAAAAACCGTTCTCCAACAAGCCGGTGCGACGCAGCGAGCCGCGCCGCGATGAGGACGAGCGGCCGAAATTCACGCGCGAGGGCGACCGCCGGCCGATCGGCGAGGGCGGGCTGATCAAGGCCCGCAAGCGCCGTGAGGGCAGCCGCGACGAGGCGCTGAGCAAGCTTTCGACGAAGCCCGAGCGAGCCTTCGGCGAACGCGGTCCCCAGTCTCGCTTCGACAAGTCTGGCTTCGACAAATCCGAGCGCGGCTTCGGTAAGTCCGAGCGCGGCTTCGGCGGCAAGGCCGGCGGCAAGAAAGGCGAACCGCGGCCGATCGAACCGCCCGGCCAGCGCAAGGCCAATGTCTGGATGGCGCCGGGCGCGCGTCCCATCGGCAAGGGCAGGGCGGAGGCCGACGCCGCGAAGGCCGCGGAAGCGAAGGCGCGGAAGGCGTCGTTCAGGCCGGGCGGCAAGGGCACGCCGTTCGGCAAGCCAAGAGACGATCGGCCGGAGGGAAGCGGCGGCGACAGGCCGCGCGGTCCGAAGGGGCCGAGGGGTGGCAATGCGGATCGTCGGCGGTGAGTTTCGCGGGCGTCCGCTGGCGACGCCGCGTTCCAATGCCATCCGTCCGACCACCGATCGCACCCGCGAGGCGGTGTTCAACGTGCTTGCGCATCGCTATGCCGAAAAGCTCGAAGGCGGCCGTGTGCTCGATCTCTTCGCCGGCACCGGCGCGCTCGGGCTGGAGGCGCTGTCGCGCGGCGCCCCCTACTGCGTCTTCATCGAGGAATCGGCGGAAGGGCGCGGGCTGATCCGCGACAATGTCGAGGCCTTCGGGCTCACCGGGCGGACCAAAATCTTCCGCCGCGACGCGACCCATTTGGGCGAAGCCGGCACGCTGTCGCCCTTCGGCCTGGTCTTTGCCGACCCGCCCTATGGCAAGGGCCTCGGCGAGCGCGCGCTGCGCTCGGCAAAAGCCGGCGGCTGGCTCCTGCCCGGCGCGCTCTGCGTGGTCGAGGAGGCGGCGTCCGCGCCGTTCGAACCGGGCGCCGGTTTTTCCGTGGTGGACGAGCGCGGCTATGGCGACACGGTGATCCGGTTTGTCGAGGTGGGGTGAGGGGCACGTCCCTTCTCCCGCAAGGGAAAAGGAAATGACGCACGCGCCTCGAAAATGACGAACAAATCACTTTGCCTCGCCATGGAACCTTTTCTATCGTCGCGCGACCGAAACCGGAGCATTTGATGACATTGAACACCAGAGGCCTGCGCGCAGCATTCCTTGCCGGCGCGCTGGCGTTCGCGGCGCAGGCTCCGGCACGCGCCGCCGACGAAGCCGCGGTCAAGGATTTCCTGCTCGAGAACGGCCTGGAAGTCGTCGTCATTCCGGACCATCGCGCCCCGATCGTCACTCATATGGTATGGTACAAGATCGGCAGCGCCGACGAGCCGCCCGGCAAATCCGGCATCGCGCATTTCTTTGAGCATCTGATGTTCAAGGCTACGAGCAACCACGCAGCCGGCGAGTTCGACCGCGCCGTGGCCGACATCGGCGGCTCGAACAACGCCTTCACCTCCTACGACTACACCGCCTTCCATGAGACGGTGCCGCCTTCGGCGCTCGAGGAGATGATGGGGTTCGAGGCCGACCGCATGCGCAACCTCGTCCTCACCGACGATGTCATCAAGACCGAGCGCGACGTTATCCTGGAAGAGCGCCGCTCGCGCATCGACAACGATCCGCAGGCAGTGCTGGACGAGGAGGTCGACGCGACGCTCTGGCAGAACCAGCCCTACCGCATTCCGGTGATCGGCTGGATGCAGGAGATGGAGCAATTGAACCGCGAGGATGCCAAGGCGTTCTACGACACCTTCTACCGGCCGAACAACGCCGTGGTGATCGTCGCCGGCGACGTCGATCCGGACGCGGTGAAGGCAATGGCCGAAAGGACTTACGGAAAGGTGGCGCGCGGGCCGGACCTGCGGCCGCGCATCCGCCCGGTCGAGCCGGAGCAGAACACCAAGCGCACCGTGACGCTGACCGATGCGCGCGTCTCGGTGCCGAGTTTTTCCACGCAATGGGTGGTGCCGTCCTATCACACCGCCAAGCCCGGCGAGGCGGAGGCGCTCGATCTCCTGGCCGAAATCCTGGGCGGCGACAACCGCAGCCGCCTCTACCAGCAGCTGGTGGTGAAGCAGGGCATCGCCTCCGGGACCGGCGCGTTCTTTCAGGGCACCATGCTCGACGCCACCAACTTCACCGTCTATGGCTCGCCGCGCGGCGACGCCAAGCTTTCCGATGTCGAAGCGGCGGTCGATGCCGAGGTCGCGCGCATTGCCAAGGACGGCGTGACCGGTGACGAGCTGGAGCGGGCCAAGACCCGCTATGTCCGTTCGATGGTCTTTGCTCGCGACAAGCAGGACGACATGGCCAATATGTACGGCTCGACGCTCGCCACCGGCGGCAACGTGAAGGATGTCGAGGAATGGCCCGACCGCATCCGCAAGGTCACTGCCGCAGAGGTCAAGGCCGCGGCCGCCCGCTACCTGGTGCTCGACCGCTCGACGACCGGCTATCTCCTGCCGCAACAACAGGCGGGGAATTGATGATGAGCATGGAACGCGGACGAATGGGCGCTTCTTCCCTTCTCCCCTTGTGGGGTCCGAAGGACGGGGCGAGACCCGTGGCTCGCCCCCGGGCGGTGGACGCGAAGCGGCCGGATGAGGGGCGCCCCAGCTGGGCGATATGCTCCTCCGTCTCGGCGCTGTGCGCCGATCCACCTTCTCCCACAAAGGGAGAAGGTGGGGTCTACCGTATCGTCGCAACCCTCTGCTTTGCCCTATTCTTCCTGCTCTTGCCGGCGCTGGCCGCCCACGCGGAGATGAACATCCAGGAGGTGAAGTCGAAGAAAGGCATCACCGCCTGGCTGGTGGAAGACCATTCGATCCCGCTGGTTGCCATCCGCTTCGTCTTCGACGGCGGCACCGCGCAGGACCCTGCCGGCAAGGAAGGTCTGGTCAATCTGATGAGCGGCCTGTTCGACGAGGGCGCCGGCGACCTCGACAGCGAGGCCTTCCAGTCGAAGCTGGACGACGCCGGCGCCGAGATGAGTTTTCAGGCTGCACGCGACGGCCTTTATGGCTCGATGCGCATGCTGTCCGATCAAAAGGACGAGGCGTTCGGCCTGCTGAAGCTGGCGGTGAACAGCCCGCGCTTCGACCAGGCGCCGATCGATCGCATCCGCGCCCAGATGCTTTCGGGCATTCTCGCCAATGAGCGCGACCCCAACACGATCGCCCAGCAGCGCTGGCTGCGCGCGATCTATGGCAAGCATCCCTATGCGCGGCCGGATGAGGGGACGAAGGAGAGCCTGGCCACCATAACGGCCGCCGACCTCAAGGCCTTTCGCAAAGCGAGTTTCGCGCGCGCCGGCCTGCATGTGGCGGTGGTGGGCGACATCGACGCCGCCACGCTCTCCGGCAAGCTGGACGAGGTGTTCGGCGACCTGCCGCAGACGCAGACGCTGGCCCAGGTGGCGGACGTGTCGCTGAAGCTCGGCCAGCAACTGGAAGTGAACTACGATCTGCCGCAGACCTCGCTGCAGCTTGCCTGGCCCGGCGTCAAACGGAGCGATCCCGATTTTTACGCGGCCGTGCTGATGAACGAGATCCTCGGCGGCTCGACTTTCACGTCGCGGCTTTACGAGGAGGTGCGCGAGAAGCGCGGCCTTGCCTATAGCGTCAGCTCCGATCTCGTCGATCACGAGCATTCCAACGCGCTGCTGGTCACGACGGCGACGCGTTCCGACCGCGCCGCCGAGACGCTCGCCATTGTGCGTCAGGTGGTGAAGGAGATGGCCGAGAACGGCCCGACCGAGGAGGAGCTCACGGCGACCAAGAAATACATGATCGGCGCCTACGCCATCAACAATCTCGACTCCTCCAGTTCCATTGCCGCGACGCTGGTCGAGCTGCAGCTCGACGATCTCGGCATCGACTACATCAGGCGCCGCGCCGCGCTGATCAATGCGGTGACGCTTGCAGACGTCAAGGCGGCGGCAAGGAAGCTTCTGTCGGCCGACCCGGCGATAATGGTGATCGGACCGCCGCTGGTGCAGGTGGCGGGAGCCCGCAAGGGATGAGCCCGACCTTCGCGGTTGCCTTCGGCGGCGGCGGCGCGCGCGGGCTGGCGCACATTCACGCCATCGAGGCGTTGGACGAGCTAGGGATCAAACCGGTGGCGATCGCCGGCTCCTCGATCGGCGCCATCATGGGCGCCGGCATGGCCGCCGGCATGCGAGGGGCGGAGATCCACGAGTACGGCCGCTTGATCCTCGGCAGCCGCGCCGAGGTGGCCGCGCGCATGTGGCGCTCGCGGCCGGGCACGATCGCCGAGGCCATGCAGGGCGGCATCCGCGTCGGCCAGTTCAATATCGAGCGCATCCTGAAGGCCTTCCTGCCTGACGCCATTCCGGCGACCTTCGAAGAGCTGAAGATTCCGCTCAAGGTGACGGCGACCGACTATTTCGGCCACAAGCTCGCGGTGTTCTCGCAGGGCGATTTGCAATCGGCGCTGGCGGCCTCGGCCGCCATTCCGGCGGTGTTCCGCCCGGTGATGCGCGACGACCGATTGCTGATCGATGGCGGCATCTACAACCCGGTGCCCTTCGACCTGGTCGAGAAGGATGCCGACATCATCATCGCCATCGACGTGGTCGGGGCGCCGAGCGACGTCGAACGCAAGCATCCGACCACGGTCGACCTCATGTATGGCGCCACGCAGCTGATGATGCAGTCGATCATCGCCAACAAGCTGCGGCAGCACCCGCCGGATATTCTTATCCGCCCGGCCGTCTCGAAATACCGCGTCCTCGATTTCCTGAAGATCGAGACGCTGATGGCCGACACCGTCGAGATCAAGGACGAGCTGAAGCGCGCCGTCGAGAAGGCGGTTGCCGAGCGCGGCGGCAAGCTGGGCAAGGGGGTGTGAGCGGTGGGACAGGCCTGATCCGCTACGTGGAAGACCGATTCTATTTACCTGTGCGATGCAGTTTATCCATGTCTGCGTACAAGTACGCATTTTGTCATTAACTCTTCTTCGAATTCGACATTGACGCGCGCGCTGCGGTAGAGTTAATAATATCCTAATATATAGGGTAGCGCGAATTACCTCCCGACCGGCAACAACGAGTACGGCGCTACTGGGGTAGGGGAAAGCAACGCGGCGATCATCGCCGTCGTAGCCATCACCATCGAGCCACCACCTGTCTGTGAACCGCCTTGGGCTGGCCGTTCACGGCCGGACCGTCGGGTTGCGCCTGGTTGCATGGCACATTCTGATCCTCTCCCCGTAAGATTGGGCGCCGATCCATTCGGCATGGGGTAGTCAGCCGTCTCCGACGGCCAACGAGCAGGCGCGGAGCGCGTCTGCCAGGGGGATGAAAATAATGGCTACGCAAATCTCCGGTGCCGGCGGCACCACGACGTCGTTCTCCAACACGCCGCAGGCACAGGGCGATGTCTTCAACTACACGGAAGACAACGTGGTCATCGTGTCCGCATCCCAATCCATCATCCTATTGGACGTTTTGGCGAATGATTTGGGCGGCAATGCCAAGACCCTCTATTCGATCGACGACGGCACGTCCGCATCGACGGCTACGAAGCAATACGCGCCGATCGACCTGACGACCCAGGATGCGCAGGCAACCGGCATCTCCGCCTGGGAAGACATCGGCGGCGGCGTGCTGATCCGCATCAACAACGGCAAGGTCGAGATGAACCTTAGCGGTTATCTCGCGCAGCACGGCTTCACGAGCCTGCAGGCGCTCGGAGCCGGCGACCACATCAACGAGACTTTTACCTACGCAATCAAGCTCGGCAATGGAACGTTGAGCTGGGCGAGCGTCTCGGTCAACATTCAAGGCACCAATGACGGCGCCACCATCACAGCGGCGCCGGGCGCGGACACGACTGTGGTGGAAGCTGGCGGCGTCGCCAACGGCACGCCCGGCGACCCCGGCGCACATGGTCAGCTGATCATTTCGGACGTTGATGCCGGCCAGAACCATTTTCAGGCACCGCCGAGCCTCCAGGGCATGTACGGCACCTTCACTTTCGATGCGACGACGGGAGCGTGGACCTACGCGCTGAACCAGGCACTTGCCGACCCGCTGACGCAGGGCCAGAATGTCACCGACACGTTGACCGTGACATCCGCGGATGGCACGGCGAATTACAACATCGTCGTCAATATTACCGGCACCAACGATGCCGCGGTGCTGTCGGCCGATGTGAGGAACCTGACCGAGACCGATGCGGCCGCCGACATATCGAGCAGCGGCCAGCTGACCATCTCGGATGTCGACAGCCCGGCGACCTTCGTCGCCCAGGCCGGCACGGTCGGGACCTACGGCACCTTCGCCATCGATGCCGCCGGCGCCTGGACCTACACGGCCTCCTCGGCGCACAACGAGTTCGCCGCCGGCACCACCTACACCGACACCTTCGACGTGGTCAGCGCCGACGGCACCCACACCTCGGTGACCATCAACATCGACGGCACCAACGATGCCGCCATCATCGCCGGCACCACCAGCGGTGCGGTCGACGAGGACGGCGCCGACGCCCCGGTGACGGCGACCGGCTCACTGACGGCAAGCGACGTCGACAACACCGCCAACGCCTTCCAGGCCGCCAGCGGCAATGGCGACTCCGGCTACGGCAGCTTCTCCATCGATGCTGCCGGCAACTGGACCTACACGCTCGACGACACCAATCCGGCGGTCGACGCTCTCAACGACGGCGATCCGCTCAGCGACTCCTTCACCGTCTATTCCGAGGACGGCACGCCCCAGCTGATCACCATCTCGATCACCGGCACCAACGATGCCGCCATCATCGCCGGCACCACCAGCGGTGCGGTCGACGAGGACGGCGCCGACGCCCCGGTGACGGCGACCGGCTCACTGACGGCAAGCGACGTCGACAACACCGCCAACGCCTTCCAGGCCGCCAGCGGCAATGGCGACTCCGGCTACGGCAGCTTCTCCATCGATGCTGCCGGCAACTGGACCTACACGCTCGACGACACCAATCCGGCGGTCGACGCTCTCAACGACGGCGATCCGCTCAGCGACTCCTTCACCGTCTATTCCGAGGACGGCACGCCCCAGCTGATCACCATCTCGATCACCGGCACCAACGATGCCGCCATCATCGCCGGCAACGGCGCCCAGGACGCTTCGGTCACGGAGAAGAGCGGCGTCGCCAACGGCACACCTGGCGATGCTTTCGCTTCGGGCGACCTCAATGCGACCGACGTGGACAATCCCGCGACCTTCAACATGCAGGCCGCAGTCGCCAAAAGCTATGGCACTTTCTCGATCGATGCCAACGGCGCCTGGAGCTACACGCTCGACGACAACAATGCGACCGTTCAGGCGCTCAACAGCAGCGGCGCGAACACCACGCTGCATGAACTGGTGACGGTCTCGACCGTCGACGGCACGCAGCAGGTGATAGACATCACCATCCACGGCGCCAACGACGCCGCGGTGATCAGCGGCACCTCGGCGGGGACCGTCATCGAAGCGGGCACCTCCAATGGCGGAGGCACGCCGACCGCCACCGGGGACCTTCTGTCGGCTGATGTCGACAACAGTACGGACGCCTTCCAGGCCGTCAATTCAGCGACGGCCAGCGCGCTCGGCTACGGCAGCTACACCGTGACCGCCGCGGGAGTCTGGACCTACACGCTCGACAACTCGAATCCGACGGTCAATGCCTTGACCGGCAGCCAGTCCTTGAGCGACAGCTTTACTGTCTTCTCCGAGGACGGCACGGCGAAACTGGTCTCGATTACCATTAATGGCGCTGACGACGGCGCACCGCGCTTTGCTCCGACTGACATCCAGCTTACACCAAGCACCACCACCGGGGATGTGAACTTCAGCTCGTTCCAGTTCACCGGAACACTAAGCGCCACCGATCCGGACCCCGGCAGCTTCGTCTACAGCATCACTTCGCAATCAGACCCGGGGCTGTTCTCGATCACCGGCAGCACGCTGAATTCCGGAGATCTTTCGCCGAGCAAGGCCTATTCCATCACCGTGCAGGCAACCCAGGTGGGCGACCCCGCAGGACCACCGTACCAGTATAGTGAGACGTTCCAGGTCATCACTGGCAGCAACGGCAATTCAAGCGACGCGCTTAACGGAGCCAACGGTGGCGATGACGTGCTCTACGGCAACGGCGGCGCAGACATCATTCTCGGCATGGCGGGCAACGACACGCTGTTCGGCCAAAGCGGCAATGACACGCTCAACGGTGGCGATGGCATTGACAAGCTTGTCGGCGGGGCCGGCACTGACACGCTTACGGGTGGTCTGGGAGCAGATACATTCTACTATGGCTCAGCCGTTGCGGATTCGCCCGCAACCGCCGCAAACGACACCATCACCGACTTCGTCCATGCCGTCGATAAGATCGACCTGTCATCGATCGATGCCAATACCGGCAGCGGCGGCGATCAGGCCTTCCTGTTCGGCGGTCAGAACGCGAACACCGTCGCCAACAGCATCACCTGGTCCGAAAGCGGCGGCAACACGATTGTGCGTGTCGATGTCGACGGCAACGCAACGGCTGATTTTCAGATCAGGCTGACCGGCGTCAACCTCGGACTGACGGCCAGCGACTTCGTGCTGTAAACAAAGAGGTGAGCCGCGCCCGCGCGGCTCACCTGGTATCCCGCTACCCCAGGATTCAGCTTACGAATTAAGGTTTACGGCAGGTTTACGAGCGGATCGCGTGGCCGGGTGAGGGATCCGGAATAGTATCGTTCCGGGCATGCAGTTTGACAGGGGGCGGTTCTGCCGCTGGGTATTTTGAGTCTCGACAACAAATCTAAAATCGTCAGGGAAGCGCTTGGCGCCTGCCGCCGCTATTTCCTGTTTGCGGCGGTGTTCAGCCTGGCGATCAACCTGCTCTACCTCGCGTCGCCGCTCTACATGCTGCAGATCTACGACCGGGTGGTCACCAGCGGCAGCGAGACGACGCTGGCGATGCTGACGCTGGTGCTGCTTGCGGCGTTCCTGGCGCTCGCCGGTCTGGACCTCGTGCGCGCCGCGATCCTGACGCGCGCCAGCGCGCGGCTCGACCGGCTGCTTTCGGCCAGGATCCTGGCGGCTTCCGTCGAGACCCCGTCGCAGGGTGCCTCGCCAAGCCAGCCGATCCGCGATTTCGACACCTTCCGGCAGGTGATCACCGGCAGCGGTATCCATGCCCTGTTCGACCTGCCCTGGTCGCCGATCTATATCGGCATCATCTTCCTCCTGCATCCCTGGCTCGGCTTCTTCGCGTTGGGCTCCTCGCTGCTTCTCATCGCCATGGCGGTGCTCAACGAATATATCGTGCGGGCGCCGCTGAAGCAGGCCAACGACCTTGCCACGGCCAACTACAATTTCACCGAAATGAGCCTCAGGAACGCGGAAGTCATCCGCGCCATGGGCATGATCGACGGCCTCGTCCGGCGCTGGGGGCGCGATCGCGGCCTGGCGCTCGGCCAGCAGGGGCGGGCGAGCGACCGGGCAGCGGTCATGTCCGGGCTGATCCGCTTCCTGCGCCTCACCATGCAGTCGCTTATCCTCGGCCTCGGCGCCTATCTGGTGATCGAGCGGCAGATCACCGGCGGCTCGATGTTTGCGGCCAGCCTGCTGCTGGGCAGGGGGCTGCAGCCGGTCGAGCAGATCGTCGGCCTCTGGCGCAGCCTGATCCTGGCGCGGGCCGCCCTTGGCAGGGTCGAGAGGCTGCTGGACGGCGGCGCGCAGGGCGAACGCTCGTTCAACCTGCCGAAGCCCTCCGGCAAGGTCGCCGTCGAGCAGTTGAGCTTCGCCATTCCCAGCCTGCAGAAGGTGCTGCTGCGCGATGTGTCGTTCCGGCTCGAAGCAGGCGAGGCGCTCGGCATCGTCGGGCCTTCCGGCGCCGGCAAGTCGACGCTGGCGCGTCACCTAGCCGGCATCATGCAGCCGAGCCGCGGCACGGTCAGGCTCGATGGCGCCGACATGGCGCAGTGGGGAAGGGAGGCGCTCGGCGACCATATCGGCTACCTGCCGCAGGACATCGAGCTGTTTTCAGATACGGTGGCCGCCAATATCGGCCGCTTCAAGACCGATGTCGACCGCGAGGTGATCGAGGCGGCACGGCTCGCCGGCGTGCATGAGATGATCATCCGGCTGCCGCAAGGCTACGAGACGCAGATCGGCGAGGGCGGGGCGGTGCTGTCCGGCGGCTACCGGCAGCGCATCGCGCTTGCCCGCGCTGTCTTCGGCCTGCCGAACCTCATCGTGCTCGACGAGCCGAGCTCCAATCTCGATGCCGATGGCGATCGCGCCCTGGCCGAATGCGCGCTGGAGCTGAAGCGTCGCGGCAGCACGGTGATAATCGTCTCGCACCGGCCCTCGACTTTGGCCAATGTCGACAAGATCCTGCTCTTGCGGGATGGCGCGGTCGAAGCCTTCGGCATGAGAAACGAGATCGTGGCGCTGCTCAACCAGCGCGCGGCACCGATTACGATGGCGGCCCAATGACCGATATCGCCGCTTCCTATAGCAACCTCTCCGGCACCGAAGATGCGGGCGCCAATGCGGACTCGATCCGGGCACCGGTGTGGATCGGCCTGCTCATCATCGCCGCCTTCTTCGGCGTGTTCGGCGGCTGGGCCGCGGTCGCGCCGCTCAATGGCGCGGTGCTTGCCGATGCGGTGGTGAAGGTCGAGGGCAACCGCAAGAGCGTCCAGCATTTCGACGGCGGCACGGTGAAGGAAATCCGGGTCAAGGATGGCGACATCGTCAAGGCCGGCGATGTGCTGGTGCTGCTCGACGACACCCGCGCCCGGTCCGAATTCAACCTCTACTCGCAGCAATATGCGCTGCTGCGCGCCACCGATGCCCGCATCCGCGCCGAGCTCGACGGCCATGAGGCGGTTGCCTTCCCGAACGACATCACCGCCGAGCACCAGGCCTATCTGCAGGACGCCATGGCCAACCAGATTGCCGACCTCGAGAGCCAGCGCGCCTCGATGGCCGGCGCCAGGCAGATCCTGCAGAAGCGCATCGCCGAACTCGACGAGCAGATCGATGGCAAGCAGGCGCGCGTCGAGTCCTTCCGCGCGCAGCTCAAGTCGACGATCGACGAAAAGGCGAGCCTCAACAAGCTGCTGAAGGCGGGGCTGACGACGAAGCCGCGCATCCTGGAGCTCGACCGCTCGGCCTCCGACCTGCAGGGCCTGATCGACCAGGCGCTCGGCGAGATCGCCGGAAATCGCCAGAGCAAGGCCGAACTCGAAAGCCAGATCGCGCAGCTCACCAACGAGCGTCGCGCCAAACTTTCGGCCATGCTGATCGACACCCAGTCGAACCTTGCCGATCTGGTGCCGAAGATGTTTGCCGCACAGGCCACGGTGGACCGCGCCGAAGTGCGCGCGCCCTATGACGGCCAGGTGATGGACTTGACCGTCTTTTCGACCGGCGCGATCGTCGCGCCCGGCCAGACCATTTTGGATATCGTGCCGACCAGGAATTCGCTGATCGTTCAAGCGCAGGTCAAGGTCGAGGACATATCCAGCCTGCGCGCCGACATGACGGCCGAGGTCCGCTTCACCTCGTACAAGCAGCGCACGACGCCGGTCATCCACGGCCGCGTCACCCGCGTCTCGGCGGATCGCGTCACCGATGCCAAGACCGGCTTTCCCTATTACGTTGCCGACGTGGCGGTGAATCAGCAGGAACTCGCCGCCGCGCCGCAGATCCAGCTCTATCCCGGCATGCCGGCGCAGGTCATGATCGTCACCGAGGAACGCACCGCGCTGGACTACATTCTGGGGCCGCTGACCACGTCGCTGCATACGGCCTTCCGGCAGAAGTGAGGGAACTGCCCGTCAAGGGGTAGCGCAAGCATTGGACGGCTGCAGTCCAAGCATTGCGGCGGTGCCGGCGGTCGATTCCCATTTCCCCACTAGCCCTACCTTGACTGCTCAGCATAATCTCGCGCCCGTTTCCAACCCCTGAGTCCGCATGAGCAATCTCCTCTTCACCCGCGTTCCTTTCAATCCGGTCTCGCTCGGGCTTGTCTGCAACTTCATCGCTCACTATCCGCCATTCGACGGCTATGAATTCGGCCAGATGGTGAAGTCGCTTCGTTACCAGCTCGAGCAGCAGACGCATCTGATCGGCTCGATCGACGATGCAATCGTTGCCTATGTCGGCTGGATCGCGACCAGTCGCGAGGTTGCCGAGGCGTGGGTGGCGAACAATGGTCCGCTCAATCCCTATCCCGGCGGCCCTGCCGTCGCTGTGACGGTACTGGCGACGCGCTCGTCCTCGCACATCCTGCCGCTGATCAAGGAGGCCAAGCTGCTCAATCTTGACAAATCGGTCTATTGGAAGCGCGATTTCATAGATGCCCGCGGCTCCATGAAACGCGCTGTGCGCAAGCGGGACGCGTGATGGCGCATCCAGTATCCATCGAGGCGCTGACCCAGGAGATCCTCATCCGCCTCGACGACCGCTATGCGTCGATGTTCGTGCGTATCTGGCAGCCGGCGGGCGCGCCGCGCGCAACCGTGTTCTGTTTGCACGGCTTTACCGGCAACGGCGCCGATTTCGACTACCTGGCAGCCCTCCTTTGCCGCAACGGTTATCTGGTGATCTGCCCTGACTTGCTCGGGCGAGGCCGCAGCGCCTATCTGGGTTCGGGTTACGACATCAATGTCTACTACAATTGCCTGCGCGCGCTCGGTCAATTTGCCGGCAAGGAAAACCACTTCATCGGCTCCTCCTGGGGCGGCACGATCCTTTTGCTGTTTCTCTACATAACCCGCTCACGGGCGACCAAGGTGGTACTCAACGACGTTCCCATGCTTGGCGGAGCCAATGTCGACCGTATACGCGCCGAGATCATCCGCGACAGCGAAGCGAAGTTCGCCACTCGCGCCGAGGCCGAGGCGTATGTGCGCTCGACTCGCTCCTTCATGGGGCCGGTCGAGGAAGCCGTGTTTTCGCGCTATGTCGCCAACAAGGTCATTTCCGGCCCCGACGGTTTCCGCCTGGCCTATGACGCCGCCACGACCGGGAGCTTCGGTTCCATGGCCGGGCGCGACTACGATCTGTTTCAGATTGTCGCCAAGGTGCAGGCGCGGTTCCTCCTTATGTACGGCCGCGACAGCAATTTCATCGACAGGGAGGCCATCGAGCGCACGCGGCTTGTTCGTCCGGACCTGTGGGTGGCCGACAATGTCGATGCAGGCCACCCGCCCTCGCTGATGACTCTCGACCAGGCGCTGCTTATTCTCGGTTTCCTCACCGCCGCATGACGGGCGTCGAACCGATCTTTAATTTAAGTCGTTGACGTCACCCCGGACGCTTGCGCCTCGATCATCTCGATCCTGCACCAGCGCCGGCCTTGGCGAGTGATCGAGCACACGCCCAGTCCGCGTTCGGTCGTTGGTTCGGTGAGGCTAACCAGTTCGATGCTTGCGGCACGCGGCGGTTCGAGATGCAGCGCCCTTAGCACGAAGCGCCGGCCTGTGGCGGCCTGGTACCGGTTGAACACCACTGCAAGGATTTCAGCGTGGCTGCGCCGGCCAAGCACGAGGTAGCGATGGTAGGCGCCACTCCCGGGCAAGGCGATGTGAGGAGCGAGCCGAGGCTCCTTGCCGGACGGCCCCTCAGCCTTGTCGAGGTTGACGATGTAGAGGTCGAGTGGCGCGCCCTCGGTCGGCGCAAGCGAGACCACCACGGCCGTGCCGTGATCGCGTCGGAAGCTGATGGCCGCATGGTGGGCGATCGGCCGCAGGAACTTCAGGTCGAGTCGGGCGAAATCCGGGTAGCGGCGTTCGATCAGAGCCACGACGTCCAGCCCGCGCACGTAGCGGCGGCCACCGACATGTGGGAAAGAGAACCGCTCCCCCTCGACGAGCGGACGGGTCCGGGAGGCCTGGTTCATCGCCGGGCAACTGCGACCGAGGAGCCGGCCGCCGGCCGCAACGCCAGCCCATAGTCGAAGCGGATCACATCGTCCGCCCGGTTGAAGGTGAACTGGCGCACTATCGCTCGCACCGCCTCCCTGACCTCCAGCCGACCGAGGCGTGCGCCGCCGCACATGCGTGGCCCAGTGAGAAAAGGGATGAAGGCGCGACGGTCATACGTATCCTCGATGAATTCCTTGCGGCTGGCATCGAAGGACTTCGGATCGACCCAGAAAGCGGGATGCTGGTGCACGCCCACCACGGAGAGCAGAATGAGCTGCCCGGCCCGCAGCTGCCTGCCGTCCAGTGACGTCTCCGCCCCCACCTCCCGGACCAGGAAGGGGATCGGAGGTAAGTAGCGCATCGTCTCGTTGACGATGCAGTCGGTATAGGGCGTGTCCGGCTTGCCCGTATCGATCTCGTCCTGAATGCGCTGCTGCACCTTCTCGTTGGCGCCCAACCGATCGATCACCCACAGCACCGTGGCGACGGTGGTCTCTACGCCGGCAAAGACATTCATGACGAACTCTTCGACGGGCGAGAAACCCCGGACAGCCTTGGCCTTCTCAGCGAAGCGCGCCATCTCCGCCGCAGCGCATGGCTCGGCGGCGAGCTGGGCGGCAAAATCGGCGACCACCTGGCGGGCGTCGTACACGGCCCCGTCACGCTCGGAAATCGTAGGCGCTACCCAGGAAAAATATTGTAGCCGGCGCAGCACTTCGCGGACCCGGTCGATCAGCGTGAGCGTCTGCTCGATGTCCGCGACCAGGCCGAAGGCGCGATAGAAGATGGTGAGAGAGGCCGAAAACAGTGCCTTCTGGATCCCGTCCGGCGTCGCATCGCTTTGCAAGAGGCGGGCCGTGTAGATTTCGGATACCGCGTTTTGCTGGGCCGGCCTCGCAGCCGCCAGATAGGCATCCTGGGTGATCTCGCGCCGAATCGCCCAATTTTCATCGTTGGTGTTGAAACGGCTATAGCCCAGGGCCGAGATCATCGAGAAGTTCTTGCGGAACAGCGCCGGCGACTTGACGAGGTGGTCGACCGCATCAGGATGGTCGAACACCTGGAGGTTTCCGATGCGATTCTCGCCCGCTCCCTGTCGACCGCTTTGGGCGTAGAGCGCGTAAACGAGACTGTTGAGGACGTCCTCGATCTGCGATTGATTCATCTGGCCCCCGCCATCCGCAACCGGATATGGCCGGTTTCGGCGGCTGACATACCCGTCCAAGACGCTTAGCACATTTGCTTCGAGTCGATAGGCTGGTTGGACCCAGGTCCGACAGCTCACACGTGTAGCGGGATCCAAGGCCTCAGGTCCGCGTCCATGGGATGGTTGCTGTGGCAAAGGTGTCACAGCGCCTGACGAAGACATATCAGTGGCTTTCGCGGATGCTTCCCATGAGTTAGCTTGCCGCGGGTTTTGGGTTTGGATTCTTTTGGGGGAAAGCGTGCGGGCGCAGGCATCCGGTAAATTTTTGGCGACTGTTGCGGCCTCGGCTGCGTCAATGACTTCTGTCGGCGTGGTGGCGGCCCATGCGAATGACGCGCAGGCAACGGACCAGACGGTCGTCGATTCGCGCATCAAGCTCGCCTTTGAAGGCTCGTACTTTTCAAATGACATCCATGATGCCGACAAGCTCGGTCTTCCGCCCAGCAAGGCCGGCTTCAACGGCTCCATAGCGTTGACCAAGCAGATTTCGCCGGACATGGATTGGCGCCTGGCCGGCGCCTTTCATACCGGCAGGGACTGGTCGGAGGGCGACAGCGAAGCGGTCCCCGGTGGTGTGCTCAGCGCGTCTCTCAGTCACGGATTCGATTTCCAGACGGTCGACTTCGATCTCGGCAAGCATGTGAAGGTGCAAACGGCCGACATTCGTTTCTTCGGTGGCCTGCGACTGCTGCACGCCGACCAGACCGAGTTCCATTCATCCTTCTCGGCAACACCCACCGATCCCACAGACAAGGGCTTCTCCACTGACAAAATCGGCACCTCGGAATACTGGGGTATTGGTCCGCGCATCGGTGCGGAGGCTTACTATCCGGTTGGTGAGACGTGGGGCTTGACGGGTTCGGTTGCAGGGTCCGTCATGTGGGGGCGCCGCACCGACCGCATTCGGCAAAATGTGACATTTACGAACCCCGACGTGCAATTTTCCGATACACTGTCTAGCCAGCACTCGAGTGAGACCGTCTCCAATGTCGAGGCTTCGGTCGGCTTGAGTTGGACTCCCATCGCGAACACTACCTTTACGGCAGGCTACAAGATCGAGCAGTGGCACAATCTGATCGTGAACGCGGACCAGAAGAACCAGACCTTCGACGGTCCGTTCCTGCGCCTCGAAGTCAAGATGTGACGGCGGCGGCTCGCTGCAAGTGAATTTGGAAGCCGGTTTCGAGTCCAGGTTCGCGGCCAACGGCAACGTCAAATTGCACTACATTGCGGCGGGCTTCGGCCCGCCGATTCTGTTTTTGCACGGCTTTCCCGACCATGGCCTCGGCTGGCGTCGCCAGATCGAGGCACTCGAAGGCAGGTATAGGGTACTGGCGCCGGATCTGCGCGGCTTTGGGCGAAGCGATGCCCCGCAGGGGCATGCCAACTACGCACTCATGCCATGCCTTGTAGAGGATGTCCTGGCCGTGCTGGCGGCGGAGGGCCTTTCCCAGGTTTCGGTCGTTGGCCATGACTGGGGTGGCATGATCGCCTGGTGGCTGGCGATGCGCGTGCCGCAGCTCGTGCGCCATCTGGTGCTACTGTCGGCGCCGCACCCCCGCCACTACTTGCGCGCCATCCACGATCCGGCCAATGCCGGCACCATCAACTACATCCGTCGTTTCCAGGGGATCAGCGGCGCCATACCGACGCCGGAGGAGCTAGGCGGCTGGGTCGCCGACGCAGCCGAACGGCAGTTGCTCGTCGAGTCGCTTGAGCGCTCCCACCCTGATGCGATGCTTGGCTACTACAGAGCCAATATACCTTTGGGCAAGATGCCGGATATCGGTCCTCTGCCGCCAGTCAGGGCGCCGACTCTGGTGATGTTCGGCTCCGACGATCCCTACATTCCGGCCGGCGCCTATGACGGCACGTTCCGCGAGGTCGACAACGTCACATCGCTGCTGGCGCTACCTGGTGCGGGGCATTTCATCCATCACCAGGCCGCTGCCTTCGTCACCCGCGAGATCGAGGGCTGGGTGTCGCGGCCACCGTCGAGCTTCCGTAGTCTGGCTTAGAGCCACCCGCCGCCGAGCCCCTCGACATGTTCCGGTATGATCGCGTCGGTCCGACGGAATCTTGGTCGCCTGTCTCGTATTCGGCGTGTCACTCCGATTCAGCCTACTCCGCTCCCTCTTTAGACCTCGGATAGGTTTTGCCGGTATTTGTCGGAAAAAACGGAGCCGGAAAAGTAATGACCGAGATCTGGCACTCACTGCTGGCCAATCTTGCCCTGGTCTCCATCCTTATCGTCGCCTGGGACCTTGTGGCGGATTTCACCGGGCGTCTCTCGCGGCGGGCACATTCGCTGCTTTTGGGCGTGGTCATGTGCGCGGGCGCGGTCATTTCCATGGCGACGGCCTTGTCCGTTTCCGGCTTCATCGTCGACCTGCGTGCCGCGTTTATCGGTGCGGCCGCGTTCTTCGGCGGATGGCCGGCGATGTTCATCGCCGCTGCCGGCTCCATCGCCTATCGTCTTCACCTGGGCGGTCAGGGCGCCGAAGTCGGCGTCATGAGCATCCTGATCACCGCCGTCGTCGGCCTGGCCTGGCACCACATCGTCGCGGTCCGCTCGCGCACCATGTTCGACATACTCGGCCTCGGCCTGTCGGTCGCGCTGGCCGGGCTCATCACGCTTCTGGTCATTCCCTCGCAGGTCGTGACCGGCTTCGTGCAGCAGAGCACGTTGCCGTCGCTCCTGTTCCGCTTCCTGAGCACCTTCATCATTGCCGTGCTGCTCGACCGGCAGCAGCGGCGACGCGATCTCGCCATGTCCAACATGATATTCCGTGCCATGGTTCGCGAGCTGCCGGACAGTCTCAACGTGAAGGATGCTCGGGGGCGCTTCATCGCGGCCAATCCAGCCACCGCCGAACTGGTGCGCGCCGCCTCCGTCGAGGACCTCATCGGAAAGACGGATTTCGATTTCTATCCCAAGGACGTGGCCGAGCGCTTCAGGCAGGATGAATTGGGCGCACTGGAGGCCGGGCAGACGTTGCGCATCGATCAGCCCGCGCTCCTGCCTGACGGCAGGCAGGGCTGGCTTTACACGCTGAAGGCGCCGTTCCGCGACGAGGCCGGCAAGATCGTCGGCGTCATCACCTACAATCGCGACATCACCGAGCAGAAGCGAAACGCCCAGCTCAAGAACGACTTCATTTCCACGGTCAGCCACGAATTGCGAACGCCGCTGACATCCATCCGCGGCTCGCTTGGCCTGATCGCAGCCGGCGTCGCGGGCGAGCTGCCGCCCAAGGCCGCCAACCTCGTCAATATCGCCCACAACAACAGCGAAAGGCTGGTTCTCCTCATCAACGACATTCTCGACATGGAGAAGATCGAGTCGGGCGTCATCACCTTCAAGATCAAGCAGATGCCCGTGCGTGCGGTGCTGGAGCAGGCCATCGCCGCCAGTTCCAATTACATGGCCGAGAGCGGGATCCGCATCGTCCTGGTCGACGATGCCCCGCGCGCCGAAGCCAATATCGACCCCGATCGCCTGCACCAGGTGATGGCGAACCTGCTGTCGAATGCGATCAAGTTCTCCGATCCCGGCGGCACTGTCATGGTGAAGCTCCAGCGTCGCGAGCGCGACATGCTGCGCATCTCCGTTATCGATGAAGGCGCCGGCATCCCGGAAGCGTTCCGCAGCCGCATATTCGGCAAGTTCGAGCAGGCCGATGCGTCCAGCACCCGCAAGAAGGGGGGCACCGGACTGGGCCTGAGCATCGTGAAGACCATCGTCGAAAAGCTCGGCGGCGCCGTGTCCTTCGAAAGCGAGCAAGGCAAGGGAACCTCGTTTCACGTCGATCTTGCCGAAGCGCAGAGAAGTGTCGAGAAGCCGGTTTTGGTCGAGCGCCGGTCGCGAAAGCGTGATGGCCGCCTGCGCGTCCTCATCTGCGAGGACGAGCCCGACATCGCTGCGGTGATCGCCGCACTTCTCGACGCCGACGGCTTCTCCAGCGATGTCGCCCCCGATATCGGTACCGCAAAAGCGCTCCTGAACTCCCGCGACTATGTGGCGCTGACACTCGACATCAAGCTGGCCGGTGAATCCGGCATCAAGCTTTTCCACGACATCAGGGTCTCGCCGGTGAATTCCGAGATTTCGGTCATCGTCATCTCCGCCATCGCCGACGAAGCCAGGCGCTCGCTGAACGGAACCGCCATCGGCATCGTCGACTGGCTGGAGAAGCCGGTGGATTCGGGGCGCCTTCACGCCGCTCTCGCCAAGATCCTCGCCAGCAAGGTCGAGCGGAGGCCGAGGATCCTCCACGTCGAGGACGACGAGGGCGTCCTTGCCGTGATGTCAGCTGGCTTGGGTCCGGGCGTCTTGATCGCTTCCGCCAAAACGCTGCAGGAGGCGCGGAAGGCGGTCGCAAAGCATCGCTTCGACCTGGTCATCCTGGACATACTGCTTCCCGACGGATCGGGACTGGATCTGCTCATCGATCTGCCGCTGGAAACCCAAGTCATCGTGTTCTCGGCGGCCGAGTTGGATCAGAACCTCGGTGACCGGGTGCAGGCGATGATGACCAAGACCAAGGCGTCGGAGATCGATGTCGCCAGGCTGGTCAGGAGCATGTTGGTCTCATCGCTCGATAGCGCCAGACCTGCCTCCAGTGCCAAGGAGTGATGATTATGCCGGCAAGGATCCTCTATGTGGATGACGAGGACGACATCCGCGAAATCGCCCAGATGTCGCTGGAACTCGAGCCGGAATTCGAGGTGCGGTCCAGCGCCTCGGGCATCGCAGCGCTGACCGATGCCGCCGATTGGCGCCCTGACCTCATCCTGCTCGACGTGATGATGCCGGACATGGACGGGCCGGAAACACTGAGGCGCCTGGCCGATTCGCCGCTGACGGCCGCGATTCCGGTGGCGTTCATCACGGCACGCACCCAGACGCATGAGGTGGAGCGTTATCTCGCCATGGGAGCCGTGGGAGTGATCGCCAAGCCGTTCGACCCGCTGGCGCTTGCAGGCGAGGTGAGAAGGCTGCTTTTGGGGCGTTCCGGCCCGGTTTAGCCGGCGAGAAAGCCGCGCAAAAGATGCCTGTCGGCAAGGTCGGTTTTGCGTTTGCCGCTCCTATACCATGGCCCAATATTCATCTAGTGATTGTGTCGAAATGCGGCCGCCGCGAATCGGCTTTATCTAAGATCGCGCGGCGTCATCTCTCCGGGGGGCGATGGAACCGGAGCAGGACTGGTGGTGGATGGAACGAAGGCAAGAGTTCTGATCTGCGATGATGATCCCTTGTTGCTCGAGCTGATGGAATTCAGGCTGAGGGCGAAGGGCTACGAGGTCATCAAAGCGGTAGACGGCGCCGAGGCGCTGGCGAAGGCGGAGCAGGATGGCCCCGACATCATCGTGCTCGACGCGATGATGCCCAAGGCCGACGGCATCGAGGTGCTGGAGCGCATCAAGGGCGACCCGGTGCTGTCGAAGACTCCGGTGGTGATGCTGACCGCGCGCAAGGCCGAGAAGGACATCGTTTCGGCGCTTGAGAAGGGCGCCGACGATTATCTGGTGAAGCCGTTCATTCCCGAGGAGCTACTGGCCCGGCTGGCGCGTCTCATCGCCCGCAAGGGCGGGAAGCGCTGATGCGGCGCGGCCGGCGCTCAGCCTTAGCCGCATGTCTGATCCTGGCGATCGCCGCCGCTCCCGGCGCGGCGCTGGCGCAGACTGTCGACGAGCTCTACGCATCCGGCGTCAAGGCCAGGCAGGCGCAGCATTTCGACGAGGCCGCCGATCTTTTCCGGCGCGCGCTGGCGTTGAAAGCTGACAATGCCGACGCTCTTGTGCAGCTTGGCTTCGCCGAGCTCGGCCGCAACGATCTGCCGGCGGCGCGCGACGCCTTTTCCAGGGCGCTTTCCCTTGCCCCGGCCTATCGCGATGCGAGCTTCGGCATGGCCCAGGTCGAATTCCGCTCCGGCAATCTGGATGCGGCGCTGCCGCTCGCCGAGAAGGTCGCTGAGGCAGAGCCCGGCAATGCCGACGCGGCAGCGCTTCTAGAGAACATCCGCAAGGCCAAGCAGGCCAGCCAGGCGAAGCCGGTTCCGGCTGCCGCGGCGCCGGCGAAGAAGCCACCCCACCGGCGGCCCGATCCCGTCGCCATCCAGTTGGAGCAGGGCAGGCGGTTGCGGGCGGCGGGAAAGCTGCCCGAGGCCGAGACCGCCTATCGCCGCGCGCTCAAGCTGTCGCCCAGGAACACTGACACCCTGGTCGCGCTCGGCCTCGTCGTCGGCTCCACCCAGCGCTTCGACGAGGCCGGGCGGCTTTTCGACCGCGCGCTTGCGATCAGGCCCGGCCTTCTCGACGCGCGGCTGGGCAAGGTACGCCTGGCGATCTGGCAAGGCGACGCGCCGCGCGCCCGCGCCCTGGTCGGTGATGTGCTGGCCTCGGCGCCGGACAATGTCGAGGCGCTCAGCCTTGACGCGAGAATCGCTTTGCTCGAGGCCGACTACAAGCGGGCCGGGCAATCGTTGCAGCGCGCGCTGGCGCTGGATCCGCGCAATGCCGAGGCGCTGGTCGGGCTCGGCGATGTGCGCCGTGCCGAGGGCGACGACGAGGCCGCGCGGCAGGCCTACGGCCTGGCGCTCGCCATCGAGCCCGGTTCCGCCGATGTCGAGCAAAGGCTGGCCATGCCGCCGCCGCGCAAATGGCGGCTCGATCTCGGCAGCGAGGTGAGCGATCTCACCGACGGGCTCGGCGACTGGACCGACAGTTCGGCCGGCCTTGCCTATCGGCTATCGCCCCAAACGACGATCTCCGGCCGCACGCGGCTCGCCACCCGCTTCGGCAACACCGACGTCCAGATCGAGGGCCGCGTCGACCAGGCCTTCTCGCCGGCCTTCTCCGCCTATGCGCTGGCCGCTGCGACGCCGGATGCCGACTTTCTGGCGCGCTATTCGCTGGGCGCCGGCGCTTCGTGGCAGGTCGTGGCGCCGGCGAAGGTCTTCGGCCCGCTGTCGCTCAACATCGACGCCCGCTACGACAATTTCGCCGACGCCGACGTCACCAGCATCCAGCCCTGGCTGCAGGGCTATCTCCTTGACGGCCGTCTGGGGCTTTCCGCCCGCTGGGTGCATGCCGAGGACGATATCGGGACGCGCGCGGACGGCTATGTGCTTCGCGCCGACCTCGCGGTGACGCCGCATGTCAATCTCTTCGGCGGCTATGCCGACGCCCCCGAAATCTCCGACGGCACGCTGGTGCCGACGCGCACCGTCTTTGGCGGCCTCTCCTTCGACGTCAGCGATCCGCTGACGCTGCGCGCCAGCATCGCGCATGAACAACGCCCGACATTCGACCGAAGCATATTCGGGCTCGGGCTGACGGCGCGGTTCTGACCATGTGGTACGTCTGGAATCTCTCCATATTGCTCAGCGCGCTCTCCCTGGTGATCATGCTGTTTTTGATCGCGCGCCGTTTGTTGCGAGAGCGCCGGGACATCGCCAGAGCCGGACAGCGGCGCCAGCTTCTGACGGCGCTGATCGCTTTCACCGAAGACCGCGACCGCCAGACGTTGAATACGGCCATTCTTTCGGTGCCGCCGGGCGTGGCGATCGAGGCCGGCTTCGAGTTAATTTCCCTGCTGCGCGGCGAGGAGCGTGACGACGTGCTTGTCGCCTTAAGCGAATGCGGCCTGCCGGCCCTCGTCGGCAGGCAGCTGGAACGGGGCAATGTGGCCGAACGCATCCACGCGGCCGAGATGCTGGCGGCGCTGGGGCCGCAGAATGCGACGGCAAGCCTGCTTTCGGCGCTGGACCAGGACCGCTCGCGCGAAGTCAGGATCGCCGCCGCCATCGCGCTCTGCGATCTCGGCAGCCTGCCCCTGCTCGGCGTCGCGCTGGACAAGATCGGCGTGGCGGGACAGCGCTCGCGACGCCTGATCGAACTGTTCAGGCGCTTTCCGCGCACGCGCTTCAACGAGCTTGCGATCCATGCATCGCGCGTCGACGCCGTGCCCTTCATCAGGGCGGCCGCGATCGACGCGCTCGTCCGCGCCGGCGGCTTCGGCTTTGCCGCCTTCTTCGCCGGCCTGACCGGCGATGCCTCACCCGAGGTTGTCGCCGCGGCTCTGCGCGCGCTGGGCCTCACCGGACACGCCGATGCACCGGCGATCCTGACGAGCGCGATGGCAAACGACGACTGGGACGTGCGCGCCGCCGCCGCCGAGTCCGCGGGACGCCTCGGCCTTCCCGAACTTGCCCCGCCGCTGTCCAGGCTGCTGGACGACGAGGTCTGGAACGTGCGCTATGCCGCCGCCAACGCGCTGCGCTCCTTCGGCCAGCCGGGCGAGCGGCTGCTGCGCCAGATTGCCGACAGCGAGGTCTCGCGCAGCCAGCGCACCGCCTCGCTCATTCTTGCCGAGGGGCCGGCCGCATGATTGCCGACTGGAGCGACGAGATCGTCCTTGCCGCCACCATCCTGTCCTGGTTAATCATCGCGGCGGGGCTGGCGCAGACGACAATCTATCTGCTGCAGCTCGTCCTCGCCGGCTATGCGCTGTCCAAGCGCCCGCCGGTGGCGCGCTCGGCGCTGCTCTGGCAGCGCTACGGCGAGGTCGCGCCGCCAATCGCGCTTCTGGTGCCGGCCTATAACGAGGAAGTGAATGTGGTGGAGAGCGTCCATTCGATGCTGGCGCTCGAATATCCGAATTTCGAGGTCATCGTCGTCAATGATGGCTCGAAGGACCAGACCTTGCAGCGCCTGATCGAGGGCTTCAAGCTGGTGAAGTTCCATCGTCCCTACGAGGACGCGCTGGCGCACAAGCCGATCCGCGGGCTCTATTCCTCGCCGATGACCGAGCGGCTGTTCGTGGTCGACAAGGAGAATGGCGGCAAGGCGGACGCGCAGAATGCCGGCATCAATGTCTGCCGCGCGCCGCTCTTTTGCGTGATCGACGGCGATTCCATCCTCGAACCCGACGCGCTGATGCGCGCCGCCCAGCCTTTCATCGACGATCCCGAGCGCACCATCGCGGTGGGCGGCACGATCCGCATCGCCAACGGCTCGAAGATCGAGGCCGGCAGGGTGCGCGAGGTCCATTTGCCGAGCCGCCTGCTGCCGCTCTTCCAGGTGGTCGAGTATCTGCGCGCCTTCCTGATGGCCAGGCTTGCCTGGAGCAGCGTCAACACGCTGATGCTGGTCTCCGGCGCCTTCGGCATGTTCCGCCGCGCCGAAGTGGTGGCGGTGGGCGGCTTCACCAAGGGCTCGATGGGCGAGGACCTCGACCTCGTGATCAAGCTGCACCGCCACATGCGCGACAAGAAGCGCAAATACCGCGTTCAGTTCATTCCCGAGCCGGTGTGCTGGACCGAGGCGCCGGAAACGCTGAGCGTTCTGGCGAGGCAACGCACGCGCTGGCAGCGCGGCGCGCTCGAATGCTTCTTCCGCTACCGCGCCATGTTCTTGAACCCGCGCTATGGCCGCGTCGGCTTCCTCGGCTTCGGCCACATCTTCATCGTCGACGTTCTGGGGCCGGTGGCGGAGGTGCTGGGCTATATCCTGATCCCGGCCTTCTGGCTGCTCGGCATCCTGTCGGCCGAATATCTCCTGGCCTTCACTTCGCTGATCTTCACCTATGGCGTCTGCGTCAGCGTCTGCTCGCTCATCCTGGAAGAGGCCGAGCTGCAGCGCTTTCCGCGCGCCAGGGATCTCGCCGTTCTGACGGCGGCCGCCGTGGTCGAGAATTTCGGCTACCGCCAGCTCAACAATTTCTGGCGCGTGAAAGGCTGGTGGCAATTCTTGCGCGGCAACCAGGGCTGGGGCGAGATGACCAGGACCGGCCTCGGCGCCGCCAAGAAGTGAGCCCGGCGGGTGCCGTCAGGCCAGCGTCCGCTCGATCTCCCCGATTAAGGCATCGAGCGCCGCGCGGACATCGCCGCCTTCCGCCTGCTCGATGAGCAGCGTTTCCAGCTCTGACGCCCGCACGCTGATCTCCGCAAAGCCGAAAGTGCCGGCCGCGCCGGCGAGCGAATGCGCGAGCTTGGTCACGTCGGAGCCGGGCAGCGCCTCGCGCGCCGCCTGCAACTGCGCGAGCTGACCGGCGCAGCGGGTGAGGAAACGTTCGCGAAGAGGGGCGAAGGGATCGGTTGAGATGGAGATTCTCCCGAGCGAATGAGGAGATATTGAAACAGAAAGCGAGGCGAAGAGGAATGGCGGGTAGGCTGCTTGTTGCTCATCTGCCGCCCTTGCTTGGCTGCGTCGCCGGCCCCGCCGGTTACGCTGCGTTTAGCGCCGCCGTATAAGAAAGGGAATCCGGAGGGCAGCACACTGATGTTGGACAATTACGAGATGGACCGATTTGGCGTGATCCACCAAATCGACTTCACGCCGATCAAATACGACAAGCAATATATTTCCTATTACGAGGACCTGAGCGACCGGACGATCAAGCTCGGATATCAGCGGCTTGGCTGGGTGCTGGGATTGACCGGCGCGATCCCCCGCTCGGTGCTGGAAATTGGATACGGCACCGGCACATTCATCGAAGCCGCGAAGATAACTGGGGTCGCCGATTGCGCCGGCTACGATATCGCCGAGTTCCCGCTGCCCGCGGGGGTCCGCTTTGTCGGTTGGGACGAGGCGCTGGCCAGTTCGTGGGATCTGGTCGCCATGTTCGACGTGCTCGAACACATCCCGGATCTGGGTTTCCTCGGCCGCCTGCAGACCCGGCACCTCGCCGTCGCCGTCCCTTATTGCCGCTGGCGCGAGCTCGGCGCCGACGGCGACGCCTGGTTCCGAACCTGGCGTATGCGTCTCCCCAACGAGCATTTGCACCACTTCGACCGCGACTCGCTGGTGGCGTTGCTCGCCCACAGCGGGTTCGAATGCGTGACGCTGAACTGCTTCGAGGACGGCATCAGGCTGCGGCCCGGCGAAGCCGGCCCGAACATTCTGTCCGGCTTCTTCAGCAAGCGATAGGCGAGGTTCCATCCGCGCGCGAGGTCAGAGCCGGGCGAGGGGCCGCTCCCATGCGCGATGGCCTTCAGCTCCGCCAGCAGCCCAAGACCGTCGGGCCAAAGCAACAAAGGAGCAGTCTGGGCGTTCTGATCAGCCGCTTGCGGAGCAGCCGAAGACATGACCATGCCGCAAATCCTGTCGTTTGCCGTCACCTTCGTGATGATGGCAGCGTTCGTATGGGGTCGCTATCGCTATGATCTCGTCGCTGCCGCGGCGCTGCTGCTCGCCCTCGCCGTTGGGATTGTGCCGTTCGACAAAGCCTTCAGCGGGTTTAGCGACGATATCGTGATCATTGTCGGCAGTGCTCTGCTGGTGAGCGCAGGCATAGCGCGATCGGGCATCATGGAACTCGCCATCGCGCGCTTTGCTCCCAAATTGTCGGGAGTTCGCTCGCAACTGGCGCTGCTGGTGATCGTGGTGACGTGCCTGTCTGCCTTCGTCAAGAATATCGGCGCGCTGGCGATCATGATCCCGATCGCCTTTCAGTTCGCGCGCCGGTCCGGCACCTCGCCATCGATATTTCTGATGCCAATGGCGTTCGGGTCATTGCTCGGCGGTCTCATGACGCAGGTGGGCACTTCCCCGAACATCGTTGTTTCCCGGGTGCGAGAGCAGTTGACCGGAACGGCGTTTACAATGTTCGACTTCGCGCCCGTCGGAGCGGCTGTCGCCGCCGCCGGCATGATCTTCCTAATGTCTTTCTATTGGCTGTTGCCGGTGCGCGAAAAGCTCGGCGGGGCGCTGAATGAAGCCCTCGACATCAAGGACTACCTCACAGAGGCGCGCGTTGTCGGCGATTCCACCGTGCTTGGGAAGACCGTCGCCGACGTCATAAAGCTTGCCGGCGGCGATGCCGTCGTGACCTCGATCCTGCGCAATCGGACGATGCGGATGACGCCGCTGCCCGATGCTGTCCTGAAGGTGAACGACATCCTGTTGCTCGAAGGCGACCCGGCGGCGCTGGATCGCCTTGTCTCGCAAGGCAAGCTCAGCGTCACGGGCGATCGGGTGAATGAAGAGGTCACCACCAGCGAGATGGTCGCTATCGAGGCCGTCATTGGCGAAAGCTCGCCTTTGATCGGCTGGACGGCCCAGCGACTTGCCCTCTACGATCGCTTCAACGTCAACCTCCTGGCTGTCAGCCGTCGCGGCCAGCGCCTCGATCGCAGGCTCGCCAAGGTCGAGCTAAGGCTCGGCGACGTCGTCGTGTTGCAGGGCAATGCAACCACAATGCCCGAGACACTGCGCGGACTAGGCTGCCTGCCGCTGGCGGAAAGGCCTATCCTTCTTGGCAGCGTGCGCAAGGGTATCGTGCCCGTGGTAATCCTCGCCCTTGCCATGCTCACGACTGCCGTGGGTCTGCTCCCTGTTCCCGTCGCTTTCTTTGCGGCCGCGGTCGGGATCGTGCTGTTCAAGGTCATCCCGCTCCGCGACGTCTACCAGTCGCTGGATGGCCCAATCCTGGTGATGCTCGCCGTTCTCATCCCGGTGAGCGATTCGCTGCGCACTACGGGGGCGACCGCGCTGGTCGCCGCAGAGCTTGCCAGGTTCGGGACCATTCTTCCGGCGCCCGGCGCACTGATGCTCATCCTCGTTGCCGCCATGGCCGTGACGCCATTCCTCAACAATGCCGCCACCGTGCTTGTCATGGCGCCCGTCGCGTCGGAATTCGCCGCCGATCTGGGCTACAGGCCGGAAGCCTTTCTGATGGCTGTCGCCATCGGCGCCGGCTGCGACTTCCTCACGCCGATCGGGCACCAATGCAACACCCTTGTCATGGGGCCGGGAGGCTATCGTTTCAGCGACTATCCGCGTCTGGGGCTGCCGCTGTCGTTTCTTGTCGTCATTGTTGCCGTGCCGATGCTGGCGATCGTCTGGCCAATGAACTGACAAGCCATGGACGGATACGAACGACCTCGCTCTACCAAGCTGCCGGGAAGTTCACCGCAAATTGCTCTTCGGAAACAGCACGCGATCGGGTTCTGCATTCATTCGCGCCAGCATTTCCTTGATCAAGCGTGTTTTGGTGCGCCCAGCTTCCTTCGGCGGCACGAGGTAGCGCACGATGGCTTCGAGCCAGGTATTTTCACTGACGCGAAAATGCACCACCGGATGCTCCTTCACTTGCAACTCGTCCACCGGCGTTTTCGACAGGATGTCCTTATAGACCTTCACCTTCTGGCTCATGATGTCGCCGATCTGCTCGTCCACGACCTCTCGCATGGTTTTCGCCACGAATTCCAGATCGCTGTCGTAGCGAGCTGGAACTTGATTTCGTTCCAGACATAAGGAAACAGCGGCCAGGAATAGTTGAAGACCGGCGTGTCGAACACGGTGGAGTTCGGGAATTTGATGACTCGTCCGCTCGGATGATCGGTCCAAAGATGTTCGCCGCCGAATTCCCATAACGTCGTGTCGAGATAGCTGACGTCGATGACATCGCCATGGGCGTCGCCGATGCGAATCCGGTCGCCGACGCGATAGGGCGCCCGGGCCAGAATATAGATCCAGGCGATGAAACTGGAGATCGGCATCTGCAGCGCGAAGCCGAGAGTCAGTGAAATCAGCCCGAGCGAAACGACGGCGGCGTACCAGTTCACGAACAGAACCGAGATGGCCACGAAGACGACGGCGACCACGACGATCAATCGAAAGATTCGTTTCAGGTTGAAGCGCGAAACGCGATTGGGAATTCGGCCGATGAGAAAGACTTCGACGATATTCGCTATCGTCAACATGACGAAGATGAGAAGGCCGCCCCAGACGTAGTTCAGCACGCGGGCGCGCAAAGGCGCCTCAAACCATTCCACGCGCCAATTGATGAGAAGTTGGACGGCAAAGAGCAGCAAGGCTACGGCAGCGAAACCAGCCGTCCACCAGAGGTCTTCCTTGCGAAAGCTGAAGCGGAACTTTTCCTCGGGCTTTTTCGCCTGCTGCTGGATCGTTTTCGGATCGGCAGTCCGCTGCGCGGCCCGTTCGAGCCGGGAAAGGTTCTCCTGTTCCTTGTCGAGCCGTTCCATGGATTCGCCATCCGATGTCGCATCAACATCGAGCAGCGGCTAATCGTTCCGCGACGGCGGCGTTGGAATGAGGCGTTTGCCGGCGCTGGGATCTCGTCGCTATGTGGACGTGCTCGAACCGGATCGGGTTCCCCGACCGCTGCCGACCCGTCACCTGGCCGCCGCCGTCCCTTATTGCCGCTGGCGCGGGCTCGGCGCCGCCGGCGACGCGTGGGCGGCCCGGCGGAGCGGGCCCGAACATTCTGTTTAGGAAGCGATAGGCGAGTCTATGTTCGGCTGAGGGCCGGGCGAGGGGCGGATTATCTGCGATGATCTTCATTCCGCGAATTGGATCCGACGCGCCAAATGTAAGCTGTTCCTGCAGATTTTTCTCGCAACCAATTTGATCTATCTTGACACCGGTTGCGATACCAATGTCATATTGGTCCTAAGAATCCCGAGATTGGTTTCAAATAGTTGCTAGAGGCAGCGAGCCGATGAACGTGACTGACAGCAAGGGATATCGAACCGTTTCGAGGAGGAGCGCCATAGACGGCGCCGTCACCGACGAAAGTGGGAGCGATGGTCACAGTCGCCTAACACTTAACGAACTCGCGCAGACGATGGACAGCCGGGGCCAGCCCCATGTTGAGAAGGTGCGATCTGAATGGAACCGAAGACGCCGTGACACGGCCCCGGTTCTAAAGGTCCATGAACTCAGTAAGAATTTCGGCGCGGTCAGGATCCTTAACGACGTCACTTTCCAGATGGCGGAAGGGGAGGTCATATCCCTTATTGGCGCGTCTGGCTCGGGAAAGAGCACGTTGTTGCGCTGCATAAATTTTCTGGAGACGCCGACCTCAGGGAGGATGGAGGTGATGGGCGACGCAATCTCCATCACCACCAATCGACCGGGCAAGAGCGAAATCACCAACCGCGCAAAGATCCGGCTCTTTCGCCAGCGGACTGGCATGGTGTTCCAGAACTTCAATCTCTGGCCGCACCGGACCGTGATCGGCAACGTGACAGAGGCGCTCGTCTACGTGCTCGGGAAAGGAAGGCGGGAGGCCGAGGATATGGCGCTTTCGGCGCTTTCCAAGGTGGGGATGGCCGAATTCCGCGACCGCTATCCCAGTCAGCTTTCAGGCGGTCAACAACAGCGCGTGGCGATCGCACGGGTGCTGGCGATGCGACCAAAGATCATGCTTTTTGACGAGCCCACATCCGCGCTCGATCCGGAACTCGTGGGCGAGGTGCTGAAGGTGATCCGCACGCTGGCCGAAGAGGGGGCGACCATCCTTCTCGTCACCCATGAAATGCGGTTTGCGCGCGACGTGTCGAGCCGAATGATATTCCTGCGCAAAGGTATCCTTGAGCAGGACGATGCGCCGGAAGAGTTGTTTCGCAACCCTGCCTCGGAGGCGGTGAAACGGTTTCTCTCCAGCGTCATGCCAGCCGCCGCGTGATCGCGGTTTTCTTCAGCAGAACAAGAAAAGGGGTAACACTCATGCTTTCAGTTCAAACGTTTCGTTCGATTTTCGTATCCGGTTTCATGCTCGCCGCCGCAGCCGGTGCCGCGCGCGCCGAGGAAGGCGTCCTACGCGTCGGCACGGAAGGGGACGCGCCGCTGTTCAGCATGGCCGACGCCAACGGAAACGTCACCGGCTTCGACGCCGACGTTGCCAACGGTATCTGCGCCGAACTCAAGATGAAGTGCAAATTCGTGGTGCAGGCTTTCAGTTCGCTGGTTCCCTCCATGGATAGCGACCGCTTTGACGTGATCATTTCCGGCCTTGGCATCACTGCCGAGCGTCAGAAGAAGATCAACTACTCCATCCCGTACGCCACCACCCCGCTCTATTTCGTGGTCCCCAAAGATTCCGCTCTTGCCGGGCTCAAGAGTCTCGAGGAGATCGAAAAGGCGCTCGCGGGAAAGAGTGTCGGCGTCGTGACAGGTACGACCTATGCCAAATTCATCGGCAAGCGGGCGACCAGCGCCGATCTCAAGACTTATGATGCCACCACTCAGCAGACCGCTGATCTTGCGGCTGGCCGCCTGGATGCCGCTTTCGGCGACTCCCCGACCTGGATGGATTTCCTCGCTACACCGGACGGCGCCAACTTCACGAAGATCGATGTGAAGATTACGGCGATGAGCGATCCTGAAACCCTCGGCCACGGCATGGGTGTCGGCATGCGCAAGGGGAATGCCGAACTCAAGGCTAAGGTAGATGCCGCGCTCTGCAACATGATCGATGGAGGTAAGATCAAGGAGTCTTCCCTCAAGTGGTTCAAGGACGACTACACCATTCCGTGCAATAAGTGATCCTCTCGCAACAACTGGCCGTCGCAGCCCGCGGCGGCCCGACGGGTGTCATCCATGTTTGAAACTATCTGGTCGCTGGTTGTGGAGCAGGGCTGGGGACTCGCTTTGCTGCGCGGCGCCTTCGTGACGATCTGCATCGGGCTGGTCGGCATGATGATCGGGTTGATCGCAGCCGTCCCGTTTGCCATAGCGCGCTGGCAGCGGCTCCCGGTGCTGTCCCAGATGATCGATGTCTACAGCATCGTCGTCCGCGGCGTGCCGGGTCTTCTTGTGATCTATCTCCTGTTCTTTGGCTCTGTCGACTGGGTGCAGAAGATAGCCGTTGCCTTCGGCTACCGAGACATGGCTGAAAGTGCCTACCCGTCCATTATCGGCATCCTCGCCATCGCGACCATTTCCTGCGCCTATTCGATCGAGGTGATGCGAGGCGCTTTGGAAGCCGTTCCCAACGGTCTTCTTGAAGCCGCGAAATCTTTGGCGTTGCCTCGATCGGTCGCCTTTTTCAGAATCACGTTGCCGCTCGCGTTGAGACTTGCTCTCGGCGGGATCAACAATGTCTGGCAGATGACGATCAAGGATACTTCACTCGTTTCCATCGTCGGCATGCAGGAACTCATGCGTATGGCGGCTATCGCGGCGGGCATCACGCGCTCGCCACTTCTCTTTTACTGCATCGCTGCCTCGCTGTTCTTCGCCATGACAGCAGTCAGCCAGACCCTGTTCGGCCTGGCTGAGCGCCATATCAATCGCGGCTTCAGCGGAGGTTAGAATGGATTTCACCATTATTGCCTATGCGATTCCGTTCCTTCTCACCGGCGCAAAGACAACGCTTCTGATCTCGGTGTTCGGCGTGGGCTTAGGACTGCCATTCGGCATCCTGGTGGCGCTCGCGCGCACTTCGCGCAATCGCTTGGTTTGCACGGCGGCCGACGCCTATTGCGCCGTCTTTCGCGGCACGCCCATGCTGGTGCAGATATTCGTGATCTACTACGGATTAGGGCAGGTCGGGTTCTTTCGCTCCAACCCGGTGATTTGGTGGCTGATCGGCGACGGCCTGCACGCAGCCATTCTCGCGGTCCTGTTGAACACCGGTGCCTACACAGCCGAAATCTTTCGAACCGCGTTTTTATCCCTGCCGCGCGGGCTGATCGAGGCGGCGGAAGCCTGCGGCATGTCGCCTTGGATTATCTTGCGCCGGATTAAGTTCCCGCTGGCTTTGCGACAAGCGCTGCCATCCTACAGCAGTGAGGTTGCCATCATCGTCAAAGAATCCAGCCTCGCTTCGACCATCGCTGTGCTCGAAATCACCGGTTGGGCCAAACGCCTGATGAGCGAAACCTTCGCCATTATGGACATTTTCATCATCACCTCCGTCTTCTACCTCACCCTCAATGTCGTCGGACTGACTGCCTTGAAGCTTTTGGAGCGGCAACTTTGGTTCGAACGGCGTTCAACGCGCAGAAAGGCCACATCCCTATGTCCAAGTTGACGTTCATCGACCAGAATGTTCTTCCGCGCCCACGCGAAGGGCAGCCTCTGCCCGACCGCCTTGTGGAGGGCGATCCACGTTTTCTGAGCTGGGATATCGCCCAGACCGCAGACGGCGCCGTGAAGGCAGGGGTCTGGGAGGTCACGCCTGGCGCCTATCGTTCGATTAAGGGCGAGACTTTCGAGTTCTGCTACATCCTTTCGGGTGTCTCCGAACTCACTGAGGATGGCTGCCCGCCGCGCCGCATCGCGGCTGGCGACGCCTTCGTCATGCATCCGGGATTCACCGGCGTATGGCGTGCCATCGAAACCACGCGCAAACTCTGGGTCTCACGTGATTGACCGGTTTGCGCTTGCCCGCCGACCCGACCAAAAGCTGGTATGTTCCCATGACCGCCGATTCCGCTGGCCCCTTCAAATCCACGCCCTATTGGTGGGAGGATTGCACCTTCTCTCCCCTCCCAGTCCGCCGGGTCGCCTCCAAATGCGACGTGGCGATCGTTGGGGGAGGCTATGCAGGACTTTCGGCGGCCATCGAGCTTGCTCGTGCCGGTCGCAGTGTTCAGCTTTTCGATCGCCAGTCGCTGGGGCAGGCGGCTTCCAGTCGTAATGGCGGCATGGCGAGCGGGAGCATTCGACCCGGGCGCAAGGAATTGATCAGAAGATTCTGCGAGGCCCGCGCCACCGAGATCCTGATGGAGGGAAAGGCCGCACGGGAAGACCTGTGGGCCTTTCTGAAGGAGGAGAAGGTGGAGTGTGACTTCCATCTCTCCGGCCTGTTCGTCGGCGCGATCAACGCTGATGAATGCGACGAACTCAGCCGCTCCGCCGATCTACTGCGGCGCTTTCTGGGCATCGAGGCTCATCCCGTCGGCCGGTTGGACGTGCCGACCTATATCGGGACGGATTTCTACACGGGTGGATTCGTGCGGATGGATACCGGTGGCCTGCATCCGGCCAAGCTGCTTGCGGGTATTATACGGGTGGCAATGGCAACCGGAGCGGTAATCCATGAGAACACAGCCGTTACGGGAACCATCGCCGAGGCCGGCGGGGTCCGTGTGAGAACGTCGCGCGGTGACGTTCTCGCCAGGAAGGTGCTGATCTGCACGGATGCCTATACCGACGGCTTCGATCCTTGGCTGCGACGCCGTATTGTGCCGGTGCGCAGCCGCATCATCGCTACCGAGCCATTGGCAGAAGGCGTCATGGACCGGTTGATGCCGAAGCGCATGATGTATGGCGATATGCGCCAGCTCAGCTATTACTATCGCCCTTCGGCGGACGGATCGCGCATCCTCTTCGGCGGCAGGGACGGCACCACGGCGGGTGACGCGCTGGCGCCGACCACCCATTTGCGCAGCGAACTTGGCCGAATTTTCCCCGAACTGAGGGGCGTCGGCCTGACGCATAGTTGGTTTGGCCAGGTCGCCATGCATCGCGACATGGTGCCTCGGATTTTCACCTCGGGTGATACGGTTTACGCCACCGGCTTCTGCGGCTCCGGAGTGGTCTGGGCCCGCTGGCTGGGCAAGAAGGCCGCCTTCAAGATCCTCGGCGAAACCGAAAAGGCTCAGTCCGCCTTCGATTTCGACCCCGCTCCGAAGGCCGTGCCGTTTTACCGCGGCAAGCCATGGTTCATCCCGCTTGTCTATTCCCTTTACGAATGGCGGGATAAGCGTGCGATGCGCCGTCGCCAGCCCGAAGCAAAGAGGCGATAACCTTGCTCTTCCTTGGGGACGGGCCCGCCGCGTACAGGAACTTCATCTTGTCTGGATGGCGCGCACCGCGTCCGTCGTGAAAACAGTGTCAGATGCCCCGCCTTGAATAGAACGACAGGCGATTAGCGTTCGAACGCGCCATTCCGCTCGGTTCGGCAATCTCAAAATTTTGGCGATGAGGCCTACTCACCCCATTGTCTCCGATCCGAGTATGTTGGCTCTCGCGGTCAAGATATGGCTATGCATTCTTTGTTCGGCCTGCCCACCATCGCGGTCAGTGATCGCCTGTAAGATCGCGCGATGATGAGCCGTATACTCCTGCATACGCTCTTTCGTCAGAGACAGCTCTTTCATGCGCCCCCAAAGACGCCCCGCCCGAAGCGAGTGAATACCTTCGTAGAGCGAGGCCAGCAATCCATTGCGGGCCGCCACCACTACCAGTTGATGGAACGCGGCGTCCCAACGCTCGAACTCCGCCAGCGTCGCGGCGGTACTGCCATGCTGGATGACCTTGTGCATCTCTTCAGTTTCATAGGGGGTCGCCCGCAACGCCGCGAGCGCCGCCACCTTCGGCTCGATGATTAATCGTGCTTCGAAGACCTCAGCGGGATAGGTCCACAGTTCCTTCCGGGAGGCGTCGTGTGCGCGATACGGAGCGCTGGCAGTTGCCCCTCGCTCGGCGACGAAAGTGCCACGCCCGACATGGCGAAGCAGGCGCCCCTCTTGCTCCATCTCAGCCAGCATGCGCCGGAGGGCCGTGCGGGGTAAACCTAGCTTGAGCGCCAGATCGCGCTCGGGTGGCAGCCGGTCGCCTGGCTGCAATCCTGCCGCCTCGATGAAATCCCTCAAAACGACGGTCATGCAGCCACTCCAGAACGAATCGGGCAGATTTCTCCGCAACCAATTTGATCTATATTGACACCGGTTGCAATACCAATTTCATATTGGTTCCAGCGATCGTCCGACTGGTTGCGCATGTTTTCTAAAGCCGCGAGAGGATGGGTGTGAGTCAGACAGCAAGGGATATCGAACCTTTTTGCGTGGATGCTGCGGCTATCATTGCAAGCGCTCCTGTGGATCTGCTGGTGGGCGGCAAATGGACAAGTGCAACCGGCAGCAATCGGTTTAATGTCGCCGATCCATCCAACGGGCGCACGATCGCATCTGTCGCAGACGGCGCAGTCGCCGACGGAATCCGGGCGATCGATGCTGCGGAGGCTTCTGCGACGATGTGGAGGCAAACACCCTCACGCCGGCGATCGGACATCCTGATGCGCTGCCACCAGCTCATGCGCGATCGTGCCGAATGGCTGGCGCAACTGATATCTCTGGAGAACGGCAAGGCCCTCCCGGACGCTCGCGCAGAGGTAACCTATGCCGCGGAGTTTTTCCGATGGTACGCCGAGGAGGGGGTGCGTACTCTCGGCGACATCGGCCAGGCGCCGGGCGGTGCAAACCGAATCCTGGTTCAATACCAGCCGATTGGCATCGCCGTTCTTGTCACGCCCTGGAATTTCCCTGCGGCCATGGCGACCCGCAAAATCGCCCCGGCGCTCGCGGCGGGTTGCACGTGCGTACTGAAGCCGGCGGCTGAGACTCCACTGACCGCGTTGGCGATCGGTGCGATCCTCATGGAAGCCGGTTTGCCCGAAGGTGCCGTCAACATCGTGACGACCACGGCCGCGGGGCCTGTGGTGAGCGCGATGCTGCACGACAGTCGGGTGCGCAAACTGTCATTCACGGGTTCGACCGCCGTTGGGCGCATCCTGTTGCGTGAGGCCGCCAACCGGGTCATCAGCTGTTCCATGGAACTCGGCGGCAACGCTCCTTTCATCGTGTTCGATGATGCGGATCTGGACGATGCCGTGGCCGGCGCCATGGTCGCCAAGATGCGCAACGGCGGAGAAGCCTGCACTGCGGCGAATCGCTTCTATGTGCAGCGCGGCATTTACGACGCTTTTGTCCGCCGGCTTACCCAGGAAATGTCCTCGCTTTCAGTGGGGCCGGGTCTCCAAGCGACGACCCAGCTCGGGCCCCTTATTACCGCGACGGCCGTGGAGAAGGTTGATCGCTTGCTGAAGGATGCCGTTGCCCGTGGGGCGCGTATCGAAACGGGCGGCAAACCGCGGCCTGGCGAGGGCTTCTTCTATCCTCCGACAGTCCTAGCTGACGTTTCCCCCGATTCCGACATCGCGAAGGAAGAGATCTTTGGGCCGGTCGCAGCGGTCACGCCCTTCGATACGGAAGACGAGGCTGTCCGGCTGGCGAACGACACGGAGTATGGCCTCATATCCTACGTCTACAGTAGTGATCTCAGACGCGCCCTGAGGGTCGCCGAACGCATCGAAAGTGGAATGGTCGGCGTCAATCGTGGCCTAGTTTCGGACCCGGCAGCGCCGTTCGGGGGGATGAAGCAAAGCGGGCTCGGCCGCGAGGGAGGGCATCACGGCCTGCTTGAATATCTCCAACCAAAATACGTCGCGACCAACTGGTAATACCGCAAAATCGCTTCTCCGCCGAGTTGCGCCACATATCGGTCGTGCAGGTTTACGCTAGCTACTTCTGGGAAACCGACAAGCCTGCTTGCGGGCCCTTCCGGTTCTTCGAGACTGGAACTTATGATATCCCACGCACGTCAACGATTGGGCGAGCAGCCGCGTCGAGTCCTTTCCCCTTGCCAACGCCGCCACCTTCCCCTAATCTCCCTTGTGAGAAAACCTTTTCCCAAATCGCCCCGCGCCCGCTGACCTGACCCGTCATCTTCGCGCAGGGCGATAAGGGAAAACCTTTTCCCAACTCAGGGATGCGCCTCGAACCATGTCCGCCGACGCCGAGCCAGCGCCAGTTTCCGCCAAGCCGCCGGTCACCCTGCGCGAGGTGGCGGCTGCGGCCGGCGTCAGCGTGGCGACGGCGTCCAAGGCGCTGAACGGGCAGGGGCGCATGACCGCCGAGACGCGCGAGCGCATTCGTGAGGTGGCGCAGCGTCTCGGCTTCCGGCCGAACCACCTGGCGCAGAGCCTGCTGCGCAAGCGCTCCTTCACCGTCGGCCTGCTCACCAACGATACCTATGGCCGCTTCTCGCTGCCGCTGATGGCCGGCGTTTCGGATGCGCTGGTCGACAATGGCGTCTCGGTGTTCCTGTGCAACGTCGAGGACGACACGCGGCTCGGCCAGCTGCATGTCGAGGCCATGCTCGACAAGCGCGTCGACGGCATCATCGCCACGGGAAAACGCATCGACCGCCATCTGCCGATCGATCTCTCCAATCTGCGCATTCCCGTCGTCTATGCCTTCACCCAGCCGGATCCCGGCGCGGTCGGCCTGGTTTCCGACGACGCCGGCGGCGCGCGGCTCGCGGTCGAGCATTTTTTGCGGCTCGGGCGCCGCCGCATCGCCCATGTCACCGGACCGGCGGGCTTCACCGTGGTGCATGCGCGGGCCGAGGCTTACCGGGAGGTGCTCGAGGCGCACGGCCTGCCGGTCGGCGAGCCGCTGCTCGGCGCCTGGTCGGAAGCCTGGGGCCACGATGCGGTGGCGAAACTGTTCGGCAACGGCCGGGGCAGGCAAGGCTGGCCGGATGCCGTCTTTTGCGGCAACGACCAGATCGCCCGCGGCGTCATCGACGCGCTGCGCGAGCGCGGCATTCGCGTGCCTGACGATGTCGGCGTCATCGGCTTCGACAATTGGGAGATCGTGGCCGAGGCGACGCGCCCGCCGCTGACCTCGGTCGACATGAACCTTTCAGCGCTCGGCCGCGAGGCCGGGCTCGCTCTGCTTTCGCTCGTGGGCGGCCAGCCGGCCGCGCCGGGCATCAGGAAACTGCCGTGCCGGCTGGTGGTGCGTCAGTCATGCGGCCGTCCGCCGGACGGCTGAGGCATCGAACGAACGGCCGTCGCGCAACGGCCAAATTGGGAGGAGAACCATGAGGAGGAATACCGTGAAAACCATGTTTGCCAAGCTGGCCTTGGCCGCAGCCGTGATCGGCGGCGGCCTGCAGGCGGCGTCCGCCGAGACCGCCAACATCTGGGTGCGCGCCGACGGCTCGAATTTCATGCCGCGCATCGTCGACGCCTTCAACAAGGCGCACAAGGACCAGATCAAGCTCGACATCATCCCGAACGCCGAGATCATCCCGAAATATGGCGCGGCCGCCGCCGGCGGCACCGCGCCCGACGCGCTGTCGCTCGACCTGATCTACACGCCGTCCTTCGCCGCCGCCGGCCAGCTGGAAGACATCACCGACTGGGCGAAATCCTTGCCCTATTTTTCGAGCCTGTCGCCGGCGCATGTGAAGACCGGCACCTATAAGGGCCGCATCTACGGCCTGCCGTTCTCGGCCGATTCTTCGGTGCTGATCTGGAACAAGAAGCTGTTCAAGCAGGCCGGGCTCGATCCGGAAAAGGGGCCGAAGACCTGGGCCGAGATCGAGGCCGACGCCGAGAAGGTCAACGCGCTCGGCGGCGACATCAAGGGCTTCTACTTCTCCGGCAATTGCGGCGGCTGCAACATCTTCACCTTCACGCCGCTGGTCTGGGCCTCGGGCGGCGACATCCTCTCCGAGGACGGCTCCAAGGCGACGCTCGATAGCCCGCAGCTGCGCGGCGCGATCGACCTCTACCGCTCGATGGTCAAGAAAGGACTGGTGCCCGAGGGTGCGCAGACCGACACCGGCGCCAACTTCTTCGCCGCCTTTGCCGGCGGCAAGATCGGCCTCTCGCCGTCCGGCGCCTTCGCCATCGGCGCGCTCAACACCCAATACCCTGATATCGACTACGGCATCACCTTCCTGCCGGGCAAGGATGGCGGCTGGTCGTCCTTCGCCGGCGGCGACAATTTCGTCGTCACCAAGGGCACCAAGAAGATCGCCGTGGTGAAGGAGTTTTTGGACTTCGCCTACTCGCTCGAGGGCCAGACCATCCTCGCCAAATATGGTAGCCTTCCGGTGCGCGGCGACATCGCCAAGGAAGCGCTCAAGGACCTCGATCCGCGCTACCAGGTGGCGGCCGAGGCGATGGCCAAGGGCCGCACGCCCTATTCGGTGGTGTTCAACGACCTGATCAACTCCGCCAACGGGCCGTGGACGCAGATGGTCAACGAGGTCTTCTTCGGCGACGATGTCGACGGCGCGATTTCGAACGCGCAGGAGACCATGCAGTCGATCATCGACCAGGCGCCGAACAAGTAAAGCGCGGCCCTAAACCTCCCCCTCGAGGGGAGGTCGGGCCGCAGGTCCGGGTGGGGTCGCCCGCGAAGTACGCCGACGCTATCTCCCCGTAGGCGCACTTCACAGCGGACCCCACCCCGGCCTTCGGCCGGACCCTCCCCTCAAGGGGGAGGGGGACGCCGCGCTAAATGGCAGGATTATCGCGTTGAGAAAGCTCACTCATCATCATCGTCAAGTTGAGGCGCCGCGAGGTTCGCTTCCTCTTCTCCCCTTGTGGGAGAAGGTGGATCGGCGCGCAGCGCCGAGACGGATGAGGGGTGTTCCAGGGAACACCAGCATCTCACTCCGCTGGAACACCCCGCATCCGTCGCCTTCGGCGACACCTTCTCCCACAAGGGGAGAAGGGGGAGCCAAGCCATGACCTCCATCGCCGCAACCCACGCGCCCGCCCGAGCCAGACGCATCGGCGTCAGCCGCCGGCAATGGGTAGGCCTGCTCTATGTCCTGCCGGCCGTCGCCTTCGTCACCGTCTTCTTCGTCATCCCGCTCGGCATGACGGCGTGGATGTCGCTGCACAACTGGCCGCTGATGGGCGAGCACGCTTTCATCGGCCTCGACAATTACTTTGCCATCCTGCGCGACACCCGGTTCTGGAACGCGCTCAAATTCACCTTCTACTACACGCTGATCGTCACCATCGCGATCTTCGCCGTCGCCTTCCCGCTGGCGATCTTCATCGAGCGGCCGCGCCCGCTCACCAATCTCTACCGCACAGCCTTCTTCATGCCGGCGGTGGTGGGCTTTGCTTCCGCAAGCCTGCTGTGGTCGTGGCTGCTGAACGTCGATTCCGGCCTGTTCAGCCCGGCCGCTTACGACCTCGGCCTGACCGAGAGGAAGGTCAATCTTCTCGCCACCTTCCAGCCGGCCTTCTGGTCGATCATCGCCATGGTGGTCTGGAAAGTGGCCGGCTTCACCATGATCATCCTGATGACCGGCCTGCAGTCGATCCCGCAGGACCTGCAGGAGGCCGCCGTCATCGATGGGGCAGGGCCGTTCGCCCGCTTCAGGGCGATCACCCTGCCGCTGATGCGCCGCACCTTGGCGCTGGCGCTGATCCTGTCGGTCGCGGGCTCGATCCTCGCCTTCGACCAGTTCTACATCATCCTGCGCGGCGGCCCGCGCAACCAGACGCTGACGGCGGTCTACTGGATCTTCAACCAGTCCTTCGTCTCGTTCAAGCTCGGCTACGGCGCGGCACTTTCCATGGTGCTGCTGGTCATCCTGGTGGCGCTCAGCCTCATCCAGCTCTGGCTGCTGCGCAAGCCCGAGGGGCTCGACTGATGGCCGAGGCGATGTCGCAGCACCGCAAGGCGGCCTTCAGCCTGGCCAGGCATTCCACCGGCATCATCGCCTCGGTGCTGTTTTTGGCGCCGATCGTGTGGACGGTGCTCTCCACCTTCAAGCCCGCGCAGGAAGCGCGCCAGCCGCCGCTGCCGCCCTGGCCGACCACCGGCTTCTCGGTCGAGAACTATCAGACGCTGAACACCTTCGGCGACGGGCTTTGGGCCTCGGCGCAGAACAGCATCTATGTCTCGGTGATGACGGTGTTGCTCTCGGTGCTGGTCAGCGTGCTCGCCGGCTACGGCTTCTCGCGTTTCCGCTTCCCGTTCCGGGACTTCTTCTTCATCCTCATCCTGTCGACGATCATGATCCCATTCCAGTCGATCCTGACGCCGATCTTCCTGGTGCTGACGAAACTCGGTCTGCACAACACGCTGACCGGCCTGGTCTGCGTCTATGTCACGCTGCAGCTTCCCTTCTCGATCTTCATGATGCGCAACGCCTTCGACGCCGTGCCGCGCGAGATCGAGGAGGCGGCGCGCATGGATGGCGCCAACAATGTCACCATGCTGGTCAAGGTGATGCTGCCGCTGGTCTGGCCGGGCGTCGTCACCATCGCGCTTTTCGCCTTCCTCGGCGCCTGGAACGAGTTCCTGGCCGCGCTGGTGCTGATGACCGACCAGTCGAAATTCACCCTGCCGGTGATGATGACCGCGCTCCAGTCCGGCCGCTTCGGCGCCATCGATTGGGGCGCGGTGCAGGCGGGCGTCACGGTGATGATGGTGCCCTGCCTGATCCTGTTCCTCGCGCTGCAGCGCTTCTACATCCGCGGCCTGATGGCCGGGGCCGTCAAATGATTTCCCGCATTCGAATGGAGTGACGTTATGAACGCAGCACAATCCGCCACCGCAGCTCAGGCAGCCGCGACCGCGAAGCCGAAGCTTGCCTTCCGGCCGCTGCCCGTGCCGCAGGTCGAGGTCCGCGGCTTCTGGGGCGACCGTGTCGACGCGGTCGCCGCCAAGACCGCCGGCATCCTCTACGACCGCTGCGTCGAGGCGCGCATGCTGGAGCAGATCGATCCCGACCGGCCGTCGCCCGGCGTCGTCATTCCGTTCCATTCGCCGTCGCCAGACGAGGCCGACGCGCAGGGCGCCGAGTTCACCGGCTCGACGGTGACGACCCAGATGTTCTGGGATTCCGACTGGGGCAAGACCATCGAGACGGCCGCCTACTCGCTCTACCGGCGCCGCAATCCGGAGCTGGAGAAGAAGATCGACGCCGTCATCGACATGTACGGCAAGCTGCAGCAGGAGGACGGTTATCTCTCCAGCTGGTACCAGCGCATCCAGCCGGGTCTGCGCTGGACCAACCTGCGCGACTGCCACGAGCTCTACTGCGCCGGCCATCTGATCGAGGGCGCCGTCGCCTACTTTCAGGCGACGGGCAAGCGCAAGCTGCTCGACATCATGAGCCGCTACGCCGACCACATCGCCTCGATGTTCGGCCCGGAGCCCGGCAAGAAAAAAGGCTATTGCGGCCATGAGGAGATCGAGCTGGCGCTGGTGAAGCTCGCGCGGGCGACGGGTGAGAAGAAGTACATGGATCTGGCGAAGTACTTCATCGACCAGCGCGGCCAGCAGCCGCATTATTTCGACGAGGAGGCGCGCGCCCGCGGCGCCGACCCGAAGGCCTATCATTTCAAAACCTACGAATACAATCAGTCGCACAAGCCGGTGCGCGAGCAGGACAAGGTCGTCGGCCACGCTGTGCGGGCGATGTACCTCTTCTCCGGCATGGCCGACATTGCCACCGAATATGGCGACGACAGCTTGCGCGCGGCGCTCGACAGGCTGTGGGACGATCTGACCACCAAGAGCCTCTATGTCACCGGCGGCCTCGGGCCGTCGGCTCACAATGAGGGTTTCACCAGCGACTACGACCTGCCCAACGAAACCGCCTATGCCGAGACCTGCGCCTCGGTCGGCCTGGTGTTCTGGGCGAGCCGGATGCTCGGCATGGGGCCGAACCACCGCTATGCCGACATGATGGAGCGGGCGCTCTACAACGGCTCGATCTCGGGCCTGTCGCTCGACGGCTCGCTGTTCTTCTACGAGAACCCGCTGGAGAGCCGCGGCGGCCACCACCGCTGGAAATGGCACCGCTGCCCCTGCTGCCCGCCCAATATCGGCCGCATGGTGGCCTCCATCGGCAGCTATTTCTACGGCCTCGCCGACGACGCGCTGGCCGTGCATCTCTATGGCGACTCCACCGCACGCTTCGAGATCGCCGGCCGCCCGGTCAGCCTGGTCCAGACCAGCAACTATCCCTGGGACGGCGCGGTCTCGATCGAGATCGAGGCACAGACACCGGTCGAATTCACGCTTTACCTGCGCGTGCCTGCCTGGTGCCGCAACGCGGCGCTGAAGGTGAACGGCAACATGCTCGATCTCGATGCGGTCACGGTCGACGGCTATGCCGCGATCCGCCGCGAATGGCAAAAGGGCGACCGCGTCGAGCTCGACCTCGAAATGTCGATGGCCCGCCTCTTCGCCAATCCGGAGGTGCGTCAGGACATCGGCCGCGTCGCGCTGTCGCGCGGCCCGCTGCTCTACTGCGTCGAGGAGACCGACAATGGCGGCGGCCTGCACCGCATTGCGCTGCCGCGCGCGGCCAGGCTGGAGGCGCACAAAGAGCCGAACCTGCTCGGCGGTATCGTCACGCTTTCGGCGACCGGCAGCCGGGCCGAGGCGAAGAACTGGGGCGGCGATCTCTACCGTCCCGAGCCCCCGGAAACCGAAGAGACGACGCTCAAGGCGATTCCTTACTTCGCCTGGGACAACCGCGATCCCGGCGAGATGCTGGTCTGGCTCAGGGAAGGGTGAGCTACTCTTCCTATAGATGCACGTAAGCCGTGAGCGGCAGGTGGTCGGACGCCACGCGCGACAGCGGCGTGTCGTGCGCTTCCACCGCCGACACCATGCCGTCGCGGTTGCCCATGATCCGGTCGAGCGCCAGCACCGGCAGGCCGGACGGAAAGGTGGGCACCGCGGGCAGCGAGGGGCCGAAGGTGGTGTGCAGCGTGTTGAGCGCGGAGCGGTTGCCAAGCCGCCATTCGTTGAGGTCGCCGAGCAGGAGCGTCGGCCTTTCGTCGGCGCTGCTCATGATATCGAGCACGACGCGGGCCTGTTCCGAGCGCGATCGGCGCAACAGGCCGAGATGCGCGGCGATCACGCGCAGCGTCCGGTTCTCGTCGAGGTCGATCTCGGCGACCAGCGCCCCGCGCGGCTCAAGGCCGGGAAGCTTGATCTGGTGCACGTCGCGCACCGTGCCGCGCTTGAAGAGAAGCACGTTGCCGCGCCAGCCATGTGCCTTGCCGTTTCCGGTGACCGGCACCGGCACCAGCCCGGTTTCGATTTCGAGGCGGTTGAGGTCGAGCAGCCCGGCGCGGTCGCCGAAGCGGTTGTCGGCCTCCTGCAGCGCGATCACATCGGGGCTCATTTCGCGGATGACGCGCGCGGTCCGCTCGGGGTCGAACTTGCGGTCGGTGCCGATGCATTTGTGGACGTTGTAGGAGGCGACCACCATCTCGGCGCCGCCGACCCGTTTCGGCGCCGTGGCTTTCGCTTTCCGCATCTTTCTGCCGCGGATCGACAGGAGCACGGTTTCGGGGAGGGTGCGTCCGTTTCTCTCCATGGTTCCTGCTGCTCGTCTTCCTTGCCTACAGATAGGGCGATCCCAGCCACAGCAATCGGTCGAGGACACGAATGACGAAGGCTCTGGCCCTCAGCATCTCGAGTGTCACCGGTTTCGCCGACGCGATCGCCGCGTCGATACGCGCCTCGATCGCCCGGGCGAAGTTGGCATCCAGGACCTCCATGTCGATCTCGAAATTCAGCCTGAGCGACCGGGCGTCGAGATTGGACGAGCCGACATAAGCCCACGCGCCGTCGATTGCCATAAGTTTCGAGTGATCGAAGGGGCCTTCGTGCCGCCACACCCGGCAATAATGCTTCAGCACCTGGTCGAATTGTGCCGTCATGGCGCGGTCGACGAGGAAAAGGTTGTTCACCGCCGGCACCACGATGTCGATCTCGACACCGCGCGCGCCGGCCGTGGTCAGCGCGCTGATCAGCTCGCGGTCGGGCAGGAAATAGGGCGACATGATGCGGATCGATTTGCGGGCGACCGAAAACGCCCCCATCAGCAGCTTGTGGTTGGTTTCGTTCGCGGCATCCGGTCCTGTCGCCACGGCTCTGACCAACATCGGCTGGCCGGGCGGCGGGGCGGTTCGCTCGACTTGCCAGGCGTCGCCCTTCAGCGCCTCGTTGCTGGCGAAGCGCCAGTCCTCGGCGGCGACTGAGAACAGGTCGGCCACCACCGGCCCGGTGACCTCGAAATGCGTGTCCCTGGAGCTGTCGGAACCGGCGAATTCGGCCGAGAACCCCTTGCGGATGTTCATGCCTCCGGTAAACGCCACCGTCGCGTCGATGACCAGGACCTTCCTGTGGGTTCTGAGATTCGCATAAGGAAGTCTCAAGCCCATGACGATGTTGCCGTTGAAGAGATCGACGGCGACGTTGGCCTCCCTGAGCTGCTTCAGGATGCTGGGTACCGAATAGCGCACGCCGACGGCGTCGATCAGCACGCGCACGGCAACGCCGCGTTTGACCGCGGCGGAGAGCGACTGCACGAACATCTGTCCGACGGCGTCGTTGTCGAAAATGTAAGTTTCGAGAAGCACGCTCTTTTGCGCGCCGTCGATCGCCCGGCACATCGCCGTATAGGCCTCGTCGCCGGTCTCGAGCACGGCGATCGTGTTTCCCGAAGTCAGCGGACGCCGCGCCACCCTGTCGCCCAGTGTCTTCAATCCGACGAAGCGCTGGCCGAATTGGGCCTCGATCAAGGCTTCGACGGCGACGTCGCGATTGTGCCCGGCCTCATCCGCCGAACCGGCGCTGGGCCGCATGGCGCTGATCGTCGCGCGGCGGATGCGGTTGATGCCGGCGATGGCGTAGATGATCGCGCCGAGGAAGGGCGACAGAAGCATCACGCCGACCCACCCCGTGGCGGCGCGCACGTCTTCCTTCGTCATGATGGCATGGACGATGCCGACCGCCGCCATCGCCAACGACAGGAAAAGGATAAGCGTCGACCAGTGACTCGCTATCGCCTCGAACATCGGCCCGACTATTGTGCGAGCCGGCGCCGAAGGCAATGCGCCAGGTCAAGGCGGCCCGGATTCGCATGCAGCTCTTTCCGGCCCGGTTGCATGAGGGATCCCGCCAGTGTGACCGGTCGTTCGAACGCTTTGCGCCTCTGTGCGAAAATCGGTCCACCAGGCAAGACGAAATCGTCGTCGGCATTATGTCGGCGCTGCCTCAGTGCCGAAGTGTCGGAGCTCACGCGGGAACCTTCGGCGATCCGATGCGTTTGGCTCTTCGTTGCCGAGCGGGAATGGGAGATGCGCATCGAAAGCCTTCAAGGAACCGAGGGGTTTATCCGTACCCCGCAGGACGCCGTCGCCCTGCAAATCCCGCCCGACTTCATCGAGACGCTGCCCATTGCGATCTACGCTTGCGACGCGCAAGGCCGATTGCTTTGGTTCAACAAGCGCGCTGCCGATTTGTGGGGGCGAACGCCCTTGCTTGGCTCGGACAGCGAACTCTATTGCGGATCCCACAGGCTCTATCTCGATGGACGGCAGATCGCGCGCGCCCAAACCCCGATGGCCGCGGTGCTGCGAACCGGCATTCCCGTCAGGGGGGTTGAAGGAAAGCTCGAGCGGCCGGACGGCACGGCGATATGGGTGATGGTCCACATCGAACCGATCGAAGACGAGGACGGTCGGGTCGTCGGAGCCATCAACTGTTTCCATGACGTCACGGACCGGCGTCTGACCGATGAGATCATTGGGCAACAGGAGCAGCGGCTCGCTGCAACTTACCAGCATGCGGCGATTGGCATCGCTGAAGTCAACGCGAAGGGCGAACTCGGGCGCGTCAACGGCTACCTAGCCGACCTGCTCGGCTATTCCGCCGATGAACTTGTCGGCAGGTCGGTGTTCGATGCCACTCTGGCGGAGAATGTCGATGCGGACCTGCGTCAGTTCGAGCGTCAGGTGCGAGGCGAGATCGACAGCTACCGGCACGAAAAGCGCTTCATCCGCAAGGACGGGGCAAGAGTCTGGGTCGCGGTCACGTCCTCGAGCGTAAGGGACTCCGAAGGCCGCTTCTTGTATGCGGTGCGCGTCCAGCAGGATATCACCGCCCGCAAGAAGGCCGAGGCCGCGCTCGTCCGGCATCTGGAGCAGCAGGCGGCGCTTTACGAATTCACGGACAGCCTTCAGCGCGCGGCGAATCTCGGCGAGGTTCACGAGATAGCCCTCAGCACCATCATTCGCGCATTGGGTGCGGACCGGGCCTCCATACTCTTCTTCGACAACACCGGCTTCCTCAGATTTGCCGCCTCGCGAGGCCTGTCGCAAGCTTACAGAGCGGCCGTCGAAGGCCATTCCCCCTGGTCGCGCGACACACGCGATCCCGAACCGATCGCTATTGCCGACGTCGAGCAAAGCGGATTGCCGGACGACCTCAAGGCGGCTGTGCGGGACGAAGGCATTGCAGCGCTGGCTTTCATTCCGATCTCGGTGCGCGGTCAGCTGCTCGGCAAGTTCATGTCCTATTACGATCATCCGCACGATTTCGTGGAGTCCGAGCTTCGTTTTGCGCTGACAGTGGCCGGACAACTCGGCTTCGCGGTCGACCGCGTACGGCTCGAGACCGCCCGCCAGACGACGGAACGCGCGGCAAATCAGCTCGTGGCCGTTGTCGAATCCTCTCACGACGCGATCATCAGCAAGGACCTCAACGGCATTATCGCCTCATGGAATGCCAGCGCGGAGCGGCTGTTCGGCTTCACGGCCGACGAGGCGATCGGCAGGCACATCACGATGATCATCCCCGATGACCGGCTGGGCGAGGAGCCGGAGATCATCAGGCGCATCAGCAGCGGCGAAAACGTCGATCACTTCGAAACGGTGCGTCGCCGCAAGGACGGCAATCTCGTCGATATTTCCCTGACGATTTCGCCGATCCGCAACAGCCAGGGCCTCATCATCGGCGCCTCGAAGATTGCGCGCGACATCACCGACCAAAAGATGGCTGAAGCCAAGCTGCGGGCGAGCGAGCGTCAGCTGCGCGACCTGCTGGCGGCAATTCCGGCGGCGATCTACACGACGGATGCCGACGGCACGATAACCTTTTTCAACGAGGCGGCCGTCGAGCTTTCCGGGCGCGTTCCGCAGATCGGCAAGGATAAGTGGTGCGTGACGTGGAAACTGTTCTGGCCGGACGGAAGCCCGCTTCCTCACGACCAGTGCCCGATGGCGGTCGCCCTGAAGGAGGGGCGTCCGATACGCAACGCTGAAGCCGTCGCCGAGCGCCCGGACGGCGTGCGCATTCCCTTCATCCCGTATCCGACGCCGCTGCGCGATGAAGATGGCAAGATCGTCGGCGGCATCAACATGCTGGTCGATATCAGCGAACGCAAACAGGCCGAAACACAGCAGCGGCTGCTCTTCAATGAGCTCAATCATCGTGTGAAGAACAACATGCAGATGCTGCAGTCACTGCTGAGCTTGGCGGGTCAACGGGCAGCGAACCCGCAAGCGCGAGAAATCTTGCGTGAAGCCGGCAACCGCGTCGCGGCCATGGCCGCTGCTCAGCAGGTCCTGTACGAGACGGTCGATTCGACGCAGTTCAACGCGAAGGGTTTCTTGCTTGCGGTTTGCGGGACAATAAAGCAGACCTTCCCTAAGGAAGTCGCGGTTGAGTTCGAGGCTGATGATGCAAAGCTTTCGAATGACGTTGCAATGCCGCTGGCGCTGATCCTGAACGAGCTTCTGACCAACGCCATAAAATATGGAACTCCCGACGGAGCCGGCACAATCCGGGTCGGGCTTCGGCGCGATGTCGACGGCTTCCAGGTATTCGTCGAAGACAGCGGTCCCGGCTTTGACCTGGCTTCGGTCCGCGACCGTTCGTCCGGATTGAAGCTGGTTCAGGGCTTGGCGCGGCAGCTGCACGGCAAGCTTGTCGTTACCAAGGAACCGAAGACGCGCTGCAGCATTCGGTTCTCATGAAGCTCTTGCCGGCTCTTCTTCAGTTCCTGGATGGCTCTCGATGACCGAGCTTGCTGCCCCACACGGACGCCGTCGGCCAATCCCAACGAAAGCCGCGTCGGCCGAACCTGTGGCCGCCGCATTGCCCACGCGGATCTTGGTCGTCGAGGACGATTTTCTCATCTCCCTCGAGATGGAGAGCACTCTGACCGCGGCCGGTTTCGAGGTCGTAGTCGTCGGCTCGGGCGAGGAAGCGCTCGATAGCGCAGCTGCGGACCGGCCTGATCTGGTTGTGATGGATATCCGGCTGTCCGGCGCCATGGATGGAATTCAAACTGCCCTGGAGTTGTTTCGAATTTACGGTTTGCGGTCGGTTTTTGCGACGGCGCATTCCGATTCCGACGTCCGCGCCCGGGCAGCGCCAGCGGAGCCGCTGGGCTGGCTGGTAAAACCCTACACGCCGGCATCCCTGCTCTCAGCCATCCGCTCCGCGCTTAGGCCCGGCAGCTCGTCGGCAGGTTGAAGCGCCGATTCCGCCACCCCTCTGGCGAGCAGCCGCAGCCAGGGCGCGAGGTGGAAGGCAGCCATCAGGAAATACATCGGCGCCATGCCGCTGAGCACGGAGGCTCCGGGTCCGGACATGCACATCGCGTCCGGTCCGCTATCGGCGGCCGTGAGCAACGCCATGACGACAAAGGTCGGCGCCGCCGCGAGACATAACCAGTCGGCCAGGCCGAATCCGCTCAGGCCTGCCGGGCGAGGGGCGGGATTGTCGATGCTCATGATCTCCACCCTTCCAACTGCTTTCAGGAAAGTTCGGCTCTGGCGGCGCGGGCGACGCCGCCAGAGTCGCTTCGCGCTCAGGCGTTCTTGTTGCGAAACGCCGCTTCGCCGGCATCCGAGACCTCGACCCATCGCTGGTCGGGCGCGGCGCCTTCCTCATAGTTGTCGTGCCAGTTCCACCACTTGTAGGTCTGGGTCTGCGGATAGCCCTCGGGCGAATCCTCCCACACCTCCTGGCGGCCGAGCGGGGTGACGTCGAGATAGCTCCACACCGTGCCGAACGCCTCGTCGCCGCGATTGTTGACGAAATAGGTGCGGAAGATGCGGTTGCCGTCATGGATGAAGACGTTGTGGCCGTGCCATTCGTCGACGCCGAAATCCTTGTCCCAGCTGTCGGTGATGGTGTACCAGGGCATCTTCCAGTCCATCCGCTGCTTCAGACGCTGAATGTCGGCCTGCGGCGCCCGGGACGCATAGGCAAGCGTAGTGTCGCGGGCGTTGAGATGGGCGAGGTTGCCGACCATGTCGGCGCCGAGCGAGCAGCCCCGGCAGGCGTGCTCCGGCCAGCCATAGACGCCGGGCTCGAAGAAGGCGCGGTAGATGACCAGTTGCCGGCGGCCTTCGAAGAGGTCGAGCAGGCTTGCCTTGCCGTTTGGGCCTTCGAACACATAGTCCTTCTCGACAGGCATCCACGGCATGCGGCGGCGTTCCGCAGCCAGCGCGTCGCGGGCGCGGGTGAGCGCCTTTTCCTTCACCAGCATTTCTTCATACGCGCCTTCCCAGGCTTCCGGCGAAACGACCGGTGGTGTCTTCATGTGTTGGGTCATTGCTCTTGTCCCGTTCTTGCGTTTGGTTGGGGTGACAAGGGAAACTTAGAGCCGGACGGCGCGATGGTGAGAGTTACAAGTGTGACGCGATTTGATCCGGCAGACCCGGAAGGGGGCATCGGGGCGGGCATTGCATGGACTCGATGATCAATGCCGCCGGCCGCGCGCTCGCGACCGGTGATCCGCTGGGCGCCCTGAAGCGCGTCGCGTTGCGCGACGACGCCCCCGCGCTGGCGCTGCGCGGCATCGCGATGGCGCAGCTCGGCGACTTCGCCAAGGCCAAGGCGTTGCTGAAGAGCGCCGCCCGCGCCTTCAGCCCGAAAGAGGCGGTGGCGCGCGCCCGCTGCGTCGTCGCCGAGGCCGAGATCGCGCTGGTCTCGCGCGATCTCGGCTGGCCGGACAAAGCGTTGCGAGCCGCCCGCACGACGCTTGCCGCGCATGGCGATCGGGTCAACGCCGCCTATGCCGGCAGCCTCGAAGCGCGCCGCCTCATCCTGATCGGCCGGCTCGACGAGGCCGAGCGGCTGCTTGCCGGCTTCGATCCGGGGCCGTTGCCGCCGGTCGCGCGCGTCGCGCACGAGCTCGCGGCCGCGGGCATCGCGGTCAGGCGCCTGCGGACGAGGGCTGCGCGCGCCGCGCTTGGCCGAGCCGCTCTCGCGGCCTATGAAGCCAATATCCCGGCGCTGAAGGCGGAGGTCGAAAGCGCATCGCAGGTGCTGAACACGCCCGTCGCGCGGCTCGTATCGAACGGTTTGGAGACTCCGCTGCAGCTCGACGAGGTCGAGTCGCTGCTCACCTCAGGCGCCCTCGTCGTCGATGCCTGCCGCAATGTCGTGCGCAAAGCCGACACCGTAGTGTCGCTGGCGACGCGGCCGGTGCTGTTTGCGCTGGCGCGCACGCTGGCCGAGGCCTGGCCCGCGGATGCGTCGCGGGAGGCGCTGCTGAAGCGCGCCTTCCGCGCCAGGCACGCCGATGAATCGCATCGTGCGCGGCTCAGGGTCGAGATGGGTCGGCTGCGCGCCGAAATGAACGCGCTGGCGGAAATCAACGCGACGGCCGCCGGTTTTGCGTTAACGCCGCTGACCGCAGCCGAGGTCGTGGTGCTGGCGCCGCCTGTCGAGGAGGAGCATGGCGCAGTGCTCGCCTTCCTCGCCGACGGCGAGTCCTGGTCGAGCTCGGCGCTGGCGATCGCGCTCGGCGCCAGCCCGCGCACCGTGCAGCGGGCGCTGGAAGCGCTTTCGGCCGACAACAAGGTGCAGGCGGTCGGCCGCGGCAGGGCGCGCCGCTGGATGAGGCCGCCGGTGACCGGATTCCCGACTGTCTTGTTACTCCCGGGTCCGCTGCCGAGCGACTAGTCTGCGGCCATTGTTCGAATGGAGATCGAAAATGAAACGAGCCGCTGCCGAGATCCTGCGCGAATACGGCCCCTTTCCGGATGCCGAGCGCATCAATGGCGTCACCTATGACGGCAAGAATGTCTGGTTCGCCACCGGCGACAAGCTGAAGGCGCTTGACCCGGAGAGCGGCGCGATCGTGCAGTCGATCGACGTCGCCTCGCATGCCGGGACCGCCTTCGACGGCGAGCATCTCTACCAGATCGGCGAGGACCGCATCCACAAGGTGGACCCGAAGACAGGCAAGGTCGTCGCCACCATTCCCGCGCCCGGCAATGGCGGCGACTCTGGGCTTGCCTGGGCCGAGGGCTCGCTCTGGGTCGGCGAATACAGGGCCCACAAGATCCATCAGATCGATCCTGAAACGGGCAAGGTGATCCGCACCATCGAGTCGAAGCGCGTCGTCACCGGCGTCACCTGGGTCGACGGCGAGCTCTGGCATGCCACCTGGGAAGGGGAGGAGGGCGATCTCTTGCGCATCGACCCCGAGACGGGCGATGTGCTGCAGGAGCTGGCGATGCCCTCCGGCGTGTCGGGACTGGAATCCGATGGCCGCGGCTGCTTCTTCTGCGGAGGCGGCAGCAGCGGCAAGATCAAGGCCGTGCGACGTCCCGGACATGATGGCAAGTAGCCGGCACGCCGGCGGCTTGCCGAGACGAAACAGCCGGCCTCAGGCCGCCTCGCGCGCGGGCCGCGCAATAGCCTTGTCGGCCATCTTGGCGGCAGTCGGTCTGTCGACATGCGCCCAGGCCGGTCGCTCGAACAGGAAGGTTCCGAAGCCGGTGCGCTCGACGATGAAGTAGAGAACGACCGGGCTGATGACCGAGACGAGCAGCACCGCGAGGCTGAGCATGCCGGTTTGGGTCAGAAGGCCGCTTGCCAGCATGATCCCGCGGAAGATCGACATCGGGATGGTGAAGGCGACATAGACGACCAGCGAATGCTCGCCGAGCCAGCGCAGCCATTCCATCGCGGCGGATTTCGACAGGAAGCCGCCGGCGACGCAGAGCGCCACCGCGCCTGCGACGGCCAGCGCAAGATGAAGCGGCGGCCATGCGGCCAGGCCCATCTGCATGCCGACCGGCTCGACGGCGTAGCCCGGCGAGTAGACGAGCAGGCCGTTGACGATGGCCCACACGATCAGCCCGGCAGCGGCGGTCGCCGGACGAGTTTGCGTCCACGCGACCAGCCGGAACACCAGCGGCGCCATGACGAAGCCGAGATAGAAGAACACGAAATAGGCGGCGAATTGCGTGAGCGCATAGCTGTCCGAATGCGGTGCCCACATCTGCAGCGCGGCGGCAGCCGAGATGACGATCCAGTGCGGCACGCCTAGCTCGCGCAGGATGCGCGCCACGAGGCCGAACACGGCCAGCATGTAGATGAACCACAGCACGCCATAGGGTTGGACGACAGCCACGGCGAGGTCATGCAGCATGCCGGCGGGATCGCGGCTGAAGATGCCGATCTTCAGCCCGATCGAGATGACCGCCCACAGGACATAGAAATAGAGGTAGTGGACGACGCGCCGGTCGATATAGCGCCGCCAAGGCCGGTCGATCACCTGCGACAGGAACAGCCCCGAGATCAGGAAGAATTCCGGCATCCGGAACGGGGTCGCGAAGCCGATGACATAATGCAGGAAGCCGACGCCGCCGGTATATTCACCGGTGTTGTAGGCGGAATACATCATCACCACCAGGATGATCGAAAGACCTTTTGCCGTGTCCACCCACGGCATGCGCGTCGAAATGTTCATGAAAGACCCCGCAAAGGCACCCAGCGCCATAGTACCGGACAGGCGCGTCTCTAGCAGCATGAAGCTTCGGATATCGTAAACGCGGCGCTGTCGGGCTGGAGCTCGGAGCCGGGTCAGCGGCTGGTCTCTCCCATCGCCACCGCCACGATTGCGCCCGAGAGGAAGGTCAGTGCCGCGATCGCCGCGATCGCCGCGACGAAGCCGAAGAAGTCGGCGATGAGGCCCGCCGACAGCGCTCCGATTGCGTAGCCGAGATCGCGCCAGAAGCGATAGACGCTGAGTGAGCGCGCCCGCCATGACGGATGCGATGCGTCCGATACCGCCGCGATCAGGCTTGGATAGACCATCGCCGTGCCAAGGCCGAGCAGGAGGCTCGCCAGCAGCCACCAGCCGAAGTCGCGCGTCATGGCGGTGAGAAGAAGGCCGGCAGCCTGCACCCACATGCCGGCGACGATCAGGCCCTTGCGGCCCCAACGGTCGCTCAATGGCCCGGTTGCGACCTGTAAGACGCCCCAGACGGCGGGATAGACCGCCTTGAGGATGCCGATGCGCTCGACGCCGAGCCCGTTGGCGACGAAGAAGAGCGGAAAAAGCCCCCAGCTCATGCCGTCGTTGAGATTGTTGACCAGGCCCGCCTGCGAGGCCGCGAACAAATTGCGGTCCCGGAAAGAGGTCAGCATGAAGATCTCGCGAAAGCCGAGCGGGGAGACAGCTTTCGGATCGTTGGCCAGTTCCAGCCGCACATGCTCGCGCGTGTCGCGCACCAGAAGTACCGACAGAGCGGCACCCAGGATCGCATAGCCGATGCCGAGATAAATCGGCACCGGGCGCAGGCCGTAGCGGCCGGCCAGATAGCCGGTCAGAAATGCGGTGACGCCGACGGCGAGGTAGCCGGCGAACTCGTTGAGGCCGACCGCGAGCCCGCGCGATTTCGGCCCGACCAGATCGACCTTCATGATGACGGTCATCGACCAGGCAAGACCCTGGTTGATGCCGAGCAGCGCGTTGGCGGCAATGATCCACCCCCAACTCGGCGCCCAGATGATCATGAAGGGCACCGGGAGGCCGAACAGCCAGCCGAGGATCAGCACGCGCTTGCGACCCCATGTGTCGGCAAGCTGGCCGGAGACGAGATTGGCGCAGGCCTTGACCACGCCGAAGCTCACGATGAAGGAGGTGACGAGCGTCGTGGAAGCAACGTGGAATTCCTCCGCGCCGATCAGCGGCACGACGGTTCGCTCGATGCCGACCATACCGCCGACAAAGGCGTTGATCAGCACCAGCAGCGCGAACTGTTTCCAGTTGGCCTTGAGGCCGAGCGCGACGGCAGGCGCCGTTGCGCTCACGATCGCGATCCGGCGTTGGCGGCGCGGGTCCGGGCCGCGTCCGGCGGCGGGGGAGGGATGTCGGCGGTCATGGCGGCGATGAACTGGTCGACGTCCTCGATGCGGAAGGCCTTGTTGAAGCGCCGCTCAAAGCCGATGGTCGATGTCGGCTTGCCGCTGAGCGAGCGGCCGCACACCGAGCCGGAATAGGCGCCCGGCAGCACCTCGATGTGATCGGGCAATTCCTTCAGCCGGCGCACGCTGGCATAGAGCGCGCGGGCTCCGTCCTCGGCGCTCGAAGCAAGCTCGGTGCGACCGAGATCGCCAACCATCAGCGTGTGACCGGTGAGCACGAACCAGGGCTCGGTCGACCGCGTTCGGTCGGTGACTAAAAGGCTCAGATGCTCCGGCGTGTGGCCGGGCGTGTGCATCACGGTCGCCGTCACATTGCCGAGCTCCAGCACCTCGCCGTCCTTCACGTGGCGGAACGGGAAGCCCGCCTCGGCGCCTTCGAACAGCACGTATTCGGCGCCCGTCGCTTCGGCGAGCGCACGGCCTGCCGAGATATGGTCGGCGTGGATATGCGTGTCGACGACATAGAGGATGCGCATGCCTGTCGCGCGCGCCGCCTCGACATAAGGCGCGATCTCGCCGACCGGATCGACGACGGCAGCAGACGCCTTGCCGCCGCAGCCGAACAAATAGGAGGCGGCGACCGGGTCGGTATGCAGGAACTGCCTGAGAATCATCGCTTTTCTCCAAAGGGCAATTGCGGGTCGCTTGGCTTGACGGCAGGTCGAAACCATCATTCAATAATTACATTGAATGACGATGGGTCGCAGAAAGGTCGATGTCAATCCGCAATCCGAAGCTGGCGCTGTACGAACAGTTCGCGATCGTCGCCAAGGCGCTCGGCAATCCGCTGCGCCTGGAACTGATCGAGCATTTGGCCCAAGGCTCGCGCAGCGTCGAAGCGCTTGCTGCGAAGCTCGGCCAGCCGATCGCCAACATCTCCCAGCATCTGCAGGCGCTGCGCCGCGCCGGCATCGTCTCGGCCGAACGCGACGGCAAATACGTGCGCTATTCGCTGAGCGATGCGAGCGTGCTGTCGGCCTTTGCTGCGGTGCGCGGCATTGCCGAGCGGCAGCTTGCTGAGGTCGATCGCATTGTGCGCGACTGTTTCGAGGCACGTGACGACATACAGCCGGTCACGCGCGGCGAGCTTCAGGCGCTGATGCGCGACGGGCTGGTGACGCTGATCGACGTGCGCCCGCCGGACGAGTTCGCGCTTGGCCACGTGCCCGGCGCGGTCAATGTTCCCCTCGGAGAAGTCAAGGCCTGGTCCCAGGGTGCCGACCCCGGACGGGAAATCGTCGCCTACTGCCGCGGCCCATGGTGCGTGATGTCCTTCGAGGCGGTGGCCGCGCTGCGCTCGCTTGGCCATTCCGTGCGCCGCCTCGAGGACGGCATGCCGGAATGGAAAGCCGCTGGCCTTCCGGTGGAAATGGCGGCCTGACGGTGTCGCTAACAAATGCATGTCGCCCAAAAATGGGCAGCGGTTCTGGGGCAAGAGGCGCGAGCAAGTTTTGGGCTCGCAGCCGACGCAAATTGGGCGTATCGTGACATATCGTCGGTTGCTAATAAATGAGCCGGCGACTGAGAGCGCAAGACTCCCGCACCGGACTGGGCGCTAGCATCCACACCGCTCGTTGCGCCCACAAAACCACCTGCCTCTGTCGAAACCTCTTTTGCTCGGTTCCGGCCAGAATTGCCCTTCGCAATTCGGAATGGGAGCGTTCCGATGCAGCAGATCACGCAAACCCGCCGACGATTCCTAGCCGGTGCTGCCCTGGCAGGCGCTGCCGGTGTCGTCGTCCATCCGAGGTCACTCCATGCGGAACCGCCGCTGGAGCGAGGGCTGAAGATGTGAGCAACAGGCAAGCCCAGAGCCCGCCATGCAGGCATGGCCGACACTCGGGCTTGTGCAGAACATAGCGTCCACGGGTCAGCGTTCTCGGTGTCGCACTGGCCACCATCTGGAAAGGAGGTTCCCATGCATACCGTATATCCCGGACGGTTCAGCCGACGGAGGTTCCTGCGTGGGATTACGCTGGCGGGGACAGCGGGGCTTCTGGGCTGGCACCCCAGGCACGCCGCTGCGGAGCCACCGCCTGAGACGACGCGAATCCGGCTCGTCCGGATTCCCAGCATCTGTCAGGCCCCCCAGTATGTAGCCGAAGAACTGTTGCGCAGCGAAGGGTTCACCGAGGTGCACTACCTCCAAAGAGAGGGGACGGCAGACATCGCGCCGGCCCTCGCCTCCGGTGAAGCCGACCTCAGTGCGCATTTCGCCGCCCCGCTCCTTCTCCGCCTGGAGGCGGGGGATCCCATCGTCATCCTGGCAGGCCTCCACGTCGGCTGCTTTGAGCTGTTCGGGACCGATCGCATCCAGTCGATCCGCGACCTCAAGGGGAAGACCGTAGCCGTGCCTGCGCTAGATTCCAGCCGATACGTCTTCCTCGCCACTATGACGGCGTATGTGGGCCTGGACCTCCATAAGGACATACACTTCGTCACGCATCCGGGACCCGAGTCCATCCGGCTCCTAGGTGAGGGGAAGATCGATGCCTATCTAGGCTTTCCCCCTGAACCGCAGGAGATGCGGGAGCAGCAGATCGGCCATGTGGTGATCAGCAGCACCGTGGACCGGCCCTGGTCGCAATACTTCTGCTGCATGCTGGCTGGGGAGCGGGAGTTCGTCCGTACGCATCCGGTGGCCACCAAACGCGCCCTCCGCGCCATCTTGAAAGCGGCGGATTTCTGCGCCAGCGAGCCCGAGCAGTCCGCCCAGTTCTTGGTGCAGCAGGGTTATACTAAGCGCTATGACCATGCCCTCCAGGTCATGAAGGCGATCCCCTACGGTTGGCGTGAGTATAGCGCTGAGGACACCCTGCGCTTCTACGCCCTGCGTCTCCACGAGGTCGGGATGCTGAAGAGCACCCCCCAGAAGCTGTTGGCCCAAGGCACCGACTGGCGTTTCTTCAACGAACTGAAGCACGAGCTGAAGACCTGACTAGGCAGCCACCCGCGTGCCCATTTTCCACGTGAGGGAGAACCCCATGCAAATCATCCAGAACCGCCGCCACTTCATGGCCGGAGCTGCGGCAGCAGGCGCTGCAGCTCTCATCGGCACAACGACCGACGCTTGGGCCGAGGCACCCCCTGAAACGACCTCTGTTCGCTTGCCGCGGTGGATCGATGGCGCCTACTGCTGGGCAGGGATGTACCTGGCCGGAGAGTTCCTCAAAGCGGAGGGCTTCACCGACGTCCGCTACGTGCAGGGCGACGAAAAAGTCGATCAGGCGGTGTGGATTGCACGCGGCGACACGGATTTCAGCATGAACTACGCGCCGGTCCATGTCGCATCGATCGACGCGGGCGTGCCAATCAGGGTGCTTGGCGGTCTGCATTCGGGGTGCCTCGAGCTAATCGCCAACGACAGCATCCAAGGCATCCCGGATCTCAAGGGCAAGCGGGTAGGCATGCATGACATCCATGCGCCGTCGCGCGTGCTGGTCGCCCTGATGGCCGCCTATATTGGACTGGATCCCGTCAACGACATCGAATGGATCGAGGAAAGCAAGCCGGTGGAAGCCTTCGCCGACGGAAAGTTCGATGCATATCTCTTCACGCCGCCGGAAACGCAGCAACTGCGCGCAAAGAAAATCGGCCACACGATCCTCAACACGACCCTCGATCGCCCTTGGTCGCAGCACTTCTGCTGCATGACCTCGGCCGCTGCGGACTACGTGAACAGATACCCGGTGGCGACCAAGCGCGTGCTCAGGGCCATCCTCAAGGGCGCCGACCTATGCATTTCGGACCCCGCATGGAGTGCAGCGCAAATGGTCGATCGAGGTTTCGTCCCCAGCTACGAAATCGCGCTGCAAACGCTGAGCGACACGCGATACGGCGTATGGCGGGACTACGATGCCGAAGCGTCGATGCGCTTCTACGCGCTGCGCATGCAGGAGACGGGCATGATCAAGTCGAGCCCACAGCAGATCATCGCCGAGGGAACAGACTGGCGATTCCTGGAGCAACTGAAGCGTGAGCTCAAGACGTGAGCGGGTTGGCAGCCCGTATCTTGCTGCTGGCGCTGATGGCCGGGCCAGCGCAGGCGCATGACGCGCAGCACGATGAGCGATTGCCGGCAATCGGACCGGCTCCAGACTTTACGCTGACGTCGCAGGACCGGGAGCGCGTCTCGCTGCACGACTTTCGCGGCAAGGTGATCGCCATCGCATTCATCTATACGCACTGTGCCGACGTCTGTCCCATGCTGACCGCCCAGATGGCCAGCGTGCAGGAAAAGTTGGGCAGTGCGTTCGGACCCAAGATCGCCTTCATTTCGATCACCGTCGACCCGGAGCGCGATACGTCCGATGTTTTGAAGGAGTATGCGCAGAATTTTGGCGCCGATCTGAAGGGCTGGTCGTTTCTTACCGGCGATCCGGCGATTGTCCATGAGGTTGGACGGAAATATGGGGTCTTCGCGAAGCAGGCGGCGAACGGTGATGTCGACCATACCTTGTTGACCTCGCTCGTAGACCCGAATGGCATCTTGCGAGTACAATATCTTGGCGTCCGGTTCGACTTGGAGGAGTTCCGGGGTGACCTTCTCGGCCTCTTGGACGAAACCAAATAGCATAACGAACTGGCTCGTTGGCTGGGTTGCCCGGCTGCCGGCGCGCGTCCAGACCAAGCTCTTGATCGCGTTCCTGTCGATCGTCGGCCTGCTCATCGTGCTCGGTGCCGTCGGGTTGCAGGTGCTGAGTGGGGTCAACGATCAGACCAACGAGCTGATCAAGCTGCAGCGCAGGATCGCGGCCTACCGCCAAGTACAGCACGATACGACCACCCAGCTCTACGGTATTTCCACCGCCCTGTTGCTACAGGATAACCGGATGCTGGATACGGCGCTGCGCCAGCTCAATCAGTTCGGCTACGACCTCGAGCGCATGGAGTTCGTCGCCAAAGCCGAGGTGGAAGTGCTTGGCCAGGTCAGGCAAGAGTACGAAAAACTGACGGCCGGGGTGACGCACGTGGCAGAGCTTGTCCGCGCGGGCCGTACAGAGGAGGCGCGCAAGGTTCAGCTTGATGAAATCATACCGTCGGCTGATCGCCTCGAGCGGCTGACAAACCAGCTGGTCAACATGGCCGAAGCCGACATGGTGGCGGCCATCGAAACGACCGAGGGTGCGTACGGCACGTCCAGACTGATCGTGGTTTCGTTTGCCGTGGGCAGTATCCTGCTGGCGTTGGGGCTCGGTTACATCATCTCCTGGTCGTTGCTCGAACCGGTCAAGAAGATCGAGACGCGTCTCAGCCAGATAGCGGCCGGCGACTTCGCCCAACGGGTTGCCGTCGCCAATCGCGACGAACTTGGAGTGCTCGCTGCTAACGTCAACCAGACCTCCGACCAGCTGGGCCGCCTGTATCAGGAGATTGAGACACGCACGCAGCAGCTCGACGAAGCCCTTCAGCAGCAGACAGCCACTGCAGACGTTCTGAAGGTCATCAGCCGCTCTACCTTCGATTTACAGGTGGTGCTCGATACGTTGGTGGAATCGGCTGTCAGGCTCTGTCGCGCCGACAAGGGTGGCATCGTGCAGTTGCTTGATGGCGTATTCCGCTATGTGTCGACGCTTGGCTACCCGCCCAGTTTCCGTGCCTATGTCGACGCCAATCCACTTCCAGCGCTTGCCGCTGGGCGAGGCTCCGCCGTAGGGCGCGTAATCGAAGAACGGCGGATCGTGCAAATCGAAGACGTGACCGCTGATCCGGACTACCGCGTCGCCTTGATCGCTGAGGCAGGCGGATTCCGCACCGTCCTCGCTGCCCCGCTGTTGCGGGAAGGTGATCTCATTGGCGTATTCGTCATGACGAGGGCTGAACCGCAACCGTTCAGTCCCAAGGAGATCGCGCTCGTCGAGACATTCGCCGACCAGGCCGTGATCGCCATCGAAAATGCGCGGCTCTTCGAGGCGGTGCAGGCACGGACGCGCGAGCTTGCGGCGTCGGTTGGTGAGCTCGAGGCGCTCGGCGAAGTGAGCAAGGCGGTCAATTCGACGCTGGATCTCGACACGGTGCTGAAGACGATCGTTGCCAAGGCGGTCCAGTTGTCGGCGACGGATGCTGGCACGATCTATGTGTTCAGCAGCACGCGGCAGCAATTCCGCCCTCGCGCAAACTTTGGGATGAGCGATGAGCTTATCGCCGCAGTCTCGCAGCAGACGATCGGGCTGGCCGATATGGGTATTGGCGACGCGCCCGGACGGTGCATGCCGGTGCAGTTTCCCGACCTCGGCAAGGAAACCTCATCCTTCCTTGTGAGAAAGACGATCCTCGACGCCGGATATCGCGGCATCCTGATCGTTCCGCTGCTGAGGCCCAACAAGATCGTCGGTGCATTGGTCGTCAGGCGCCACAAGCCAGGCGCCTTCGATGAGCAAGTTGTTCACCTGTTGGAGACCTTCGCAGCCCAATCGGTGGTCGCGATCCAGAATGCCAAGCTGTTCCGCGAGATCGAGGAGAAAGGCGAGGAGCTGGAAGCAGCCAGCCGCCACAAGTCCCAGTTCCTGGCGAATATGAGCCACGAACTCAGGACACCGCTCAATTCAGTTCTGGGCTTCACAGAACTGCTGGTCGACGGCATCTATGGCGAACTCCCGGACAAGGCAAAGGCGACCGTCGCGCGTGTGCAGGCAAACGGCCGTCACCTCCTCGGGCTCATCAACGACGTGCTCGACCTGTCCAAGATCGAAGCCGGCCAGCTCACGCTGGCGATCGAGGACTACTCCGTCGCGCAGATTGTCCGATCGACCCTTACGGCGGTCGAGCCGCTGGCACGGGCGAAGGGTCTTGAGCTTTCAGCGACTGTTGCCGAGAACCTTCCGATCGGCCGTGGGGACGAACGCCGTTTGACGCAGATTCTGCTCAATCTCGCAGGCAATGCCGTCAAGTTCACCGAAACAGGTGCAGTCGACATTCTTGCCGATGCGGTCGATGGGAACTTCGAGATCACCGTCCGAGACACCGGTCCCGGCATTGCGTCCAAAGACCAGGCTCTCATCTTCGAAGAATTCCAGCAAGTCGACAACAGCAGCACCAGGCAGAAAGGTGGCACAGGTCTTGGCCTGGCGATCTCGAAGCGCATCGCCGAAATGCATGGCGGAACCTTAGACGTCGAGTCCGTGATCGGGTCAGGGTCGACATTCCGTCTGAAGGTCCCGATCAGGATGAATGAGGACGTGAGGGCCGCATGAGCAAACGAATCCTGATGGTCGAAGACACCGAGGACAACCGCCAAATCATCCGCGATCTCATTGCCACCACCGAGTACGAACTGATCGAGGCGGCGGACGGTGCCGCCGGCATCGCTGCAGCCGCAGCACACAGGCCAGACCTGATCCTTATGGACATTCAGCTCCCGGTGATCGACGGGTATGAAGCGGCCCGCCGCATCAAGGCCGACCCGGCGCTCCGGCACATTCCGATTATCGCCGTCACCTCCTACGCGTTGTCGGGCGACAAGGCGAAAGCCCTTGCTGCTGGGTGCGATGGTTACATTGCCAAGCCATTCAGTCCACGCCAGCTGCTTTCCGAGATTCGCGGTTTCCTTTCTTGAGGGAGGCAACACCTTGCACGATCCGCCTCGCATTCTCGCGGTTGACGATACTCCGGAAAACCTCGAGATCCTGCGCATGCGTCTCGAGGCGAATGGCTATGAAGTTGTAACCGCCGCCGATGGTGAAGAGGGGCTTGCGAAAGCCCGCGAACTCACGCCGGATCTGATCCTGCTCGACATCATGATGCCGAAGCTCGACGGCATCAGTGTGGTCCGCATGCTCAAGCAGGATCAATCGCTGCGATCGATCCCCGTCATTCTGGTCACCGCGAAAGCCGACACGCGCGACGTGGTCGAGGGGCTGGACGCCGGTGGCGACGACTATCTGACAAAGCCCTTCGAGCACAGGGCGCTGCTGGCGCGGGTGCGCTCGATGTTGCGCCAGAAGGCGCTTCACGACACTGTCGCGAGCCAAGCTAAGCGCCTCGAGGACCAAGCCGCGCAACTTTCCGACTGGAACCGCTCGCTCGAGCAAACCGTGGCCGGCCAGGTGACGGAGCTCGAGCGAATGGCGCGGCTCAGGCGGTTCCTGCCCGAACAGGTCGCCGACCTCATCGTTGCGGCGGGCAATGGAGATGCGCTCTTGCAGAGCCACCGCCGCGAGGTGACGGTTGTCTTTTGCGATTTGCGCGGCTTCACGGCGTTCGCAGAGACCGCCGAACCCGAAGAAGTCATGACAGTTCTGGCCGAGTATCATTCCTGTCTTGGCGAACAAATCGTCCGTCACGAGGGGACGCTCGAGCGGTTCGTGGGCGACGGTATCGTCGTGGTTTTCAACGATCCAATGCCATGTGCCGACCACAGCGAGAGAGCTGTCTCGATGGCTGCCGCAATGCGCGAAGCGATTGACGAGCATTCCGAGCGATGGCGCAAGCGGGACTATTTGCTTGGCTTTGGGATCGGCATTGCCAGGGGCCACGCAACCATCGGGCGCATCGGTTTTGATCAGCGCTCGGACTATGCCGTCATCGGCACTGTGTCGAACCATGCCGCCCGTTTATGCGAGGAGGCCAAATCGCGCCAGATTCTTGTTAGCCAACGGGTCCTCGGAGCTGTCGAGTCGCTGGTCGAATCCGTTCCTGTTGGCGAACTGACGCTGAAGGGCTTTCGCCGCCCGATGCCTGCCTATGAAATCGTGCGGTGGATCGGTCGGCCAATCTAGCGTTGAGCGCACTCCGGCTTCGTTCGGGCGATGCGGTGCGTCGAACCACCGGCGCCGCGGCGCGGATCTGCCGTTCACGTCGCGGCAACCGCAAATCCGCTTCGGGTCAGAGCCTCACGCCCAGACGGCGGACAAACCGTGCTGACGATAGGCCCGCCTGGCCGCAGGCGCGCTGTGATAGTTGACTGCTGTACCCTCAGTCCTTGGCGCGCTCGACATAGGAGCCGTCGGCGGTCATCACCACTACGCGCGTCCCGGTGGTGATGTGCGGCGGCACGGCGGTGCGCACGCCGTTGGAGAGCACGGCCGGCTTGTAGGACGAGGACGCCGTCTGGCCCTTGGTGACCGGCTCGGTATCGACCACCTCGAAGACGGCGCGCTGCGGCAGCGTCAGCGAGATCGGCGCGCCGTTGAACTGCGCCAGCTGCACCGCCATGCCTTCCTGCAGGTAGGGCGCCATGTCGCCGACCACGCTTTCTGAGGCCACGACCTGGTCGTAGCTTTCCGGGTTCATGAAATGGAAGCCTTCGCCGTCGGAATAGAGGAAGGTGTGCTCGCGCTCCTCGACATAGGCGCGCTCGACCATCTCGGTCGTGCGGTAGCGCTCCGAGATCTTCACCCCGTCGCCGATGCGGCGCATGTCGAGCTGCGTCACCGGCGTGCCCTTGCCAGGGTGGATGTTTTCGGCAAAGAGGATGACATAGAGCTTGCCGTCCTTATCGACGACGTTGCCTTTGCGTAAGGAACTGGCGATGACCTTGACCACGATATTCAATCCCAATCGAGTTTTTCGGCCTGCAAGCGTCTTTGCCCACGAAGCGGCGACGGCGGCCATCGCGTGCGCCGTAGCGCATCTTGCGTCGAACCGCCAGCCTCCTCGGCGATTTTCCCGCCCATGACCACCGCTTCGCCCTGGTGGACGCCGCATGTTCATGCCGACCGCCGGCCAAGGCTGATGGCGCGCAACGCCTTTGCCGCCGCCTTGCGCGGTTGGTTCGCGGAGCGCGATTTCGTTGAGGTGACGACGGCCGCCCTGCAGGTTTCGCCCGGCAACGAGGCGCACCTTGCGGCCTTCGCCACCGAGGCGATCGCGCCGGACGCGTCGCGCCAGCCGTTATACTTTCACACCTCGCCGGAATTCGCCTGCAAGAAGCTGCTTGCCGCCGGCGAGAAGCGCATCTTCAGCCTGGGCTCCGTTTACCGAAACCGCGAGCGTGGGCCGCTGCATCATCCCGAATTCACCATGCTCGAATGGTACCGCGTCGGCGAGGCCTATGAGCGCCTGATGGCCGACTGCGCCGAATTTCTGGCGCTCGCCGCGGAGAAGGCCGGGGCCAAAAGCTTTCGGTTTCGTGGCCGCGAGGCCGATCCCTTCGCCGAGCCGGAGCGGCTGAGCGTGGCGGAAGCATTCATGCGCCATGCCGGCATCGAACTGCTGGCGACCGTCGGCGCCGACGGCAGCACCGACCGCGAAGCGCTCCACCAGGGCCTGGTCCGCGCCGGCCTGCGCACCGCGCCCGACGACAATTGGGCCGACCTGTTCAGCCGCGTGATGGTGGAAAAGGTCGAGCCGGCGCTGGGGCAGGGACGGGCGACAATCCTCTATGGCTATCCAGTCTCCGAGGCGGCCCTTGCCCGGCCGAGCGCGGAGGACCCGCGCGTCGCCGAACGCTTCGAGCTCTACTGCTGCGGCGTCGAGCTCGCCAATGCGTTTGGCGAGCTCACCGATCCGGCCGAGCAGCGCCGCCGCTTCGTCGCCGAGATGGACGAGAAGGAGCGCATCTATGGCGAGCGCTATCCGCTGGACGAGGATTTCCTCGCCGCGCTTGCCATCATGCCGCAGGCGAGCGGCTCGGCCCTCGGCTTCGACCGGCTGGTGATGCTGGCAACCGGCGCCGCCAGGATTGAAGATGTGATCTGGGCGCCGGTGGCCGGCTAATCCGCACTGTTCATGCGGTTGCGGCGGGGCAGTGCGCTGCGAAGGGCCGCGATTGCCTTGAGATTGCCGCATCCGCCATTGCACAAGCGGTGGTGGAACAATAGATGGTGCAGCAGCATCCAAGACGATAGTGCGGGCTTCCAGAGATGGCGGCCCGGTATCCATGGATGTGCGGCAGCATCTGCCCTCCCGCACAGCTTGAACAAACAGGACTAACCATGACCAACACGCTCGACGCAGGGAAACTGACCGGCCGCGTCGCGGCGCTCGTCGAGGCGGCCAAGCGCGTCGGGGCGGACGCCGCCGACGCGGTCGCCGTGCGCGGCCGTTCGGCCGGCGTGTCGGTGCGGCTGGGCAAGGTCGAAGGCACCGAATCGTCGGAAAGCGAGGACGTGTCCCTGCGCGTCTTCGTCGGCCAGCGCGTGGCGAGCGTCTCGGCCACCGCCGCCTCCGACCCGAAGGCGCTTGCCGAGCGCGCCGTCGCCATGGCGAGAGTCTCCCCCGAGGATCCGTTCCAGGGCCTTGCCGACCCGGCGCTGCTCGCCCACAATTTGCGTGATCTCGACCTCTTCGATCCGACCGAGGTGTCGGCTGATCAGCTCAAGGAGGCGGCGCTGACAGCGGAAGCGGCGGCCCTTGCCGTCAAGGGCGTCACCAATTCCTCCGGCAGCAGCGCCAGCGCCGGCCTTGGCGGCCTGGTGCTTGCGACCTCGCATGGCTTTGTCGGCCAATATGTCGCGTCGCGCTTTTCGCGCTCGACCAGCGTCATTGCAGGCCAAGGCACGGGCATGGAACGCGACTATGAATTCTCCTCGCGCCAGCATTTCGCCGATCTCGACGCGCCGGAGGAGATCGGCCGCAAGGCCGGCGAACGCGCCGTGCGTCGCCTCGGCGCCCGCAAGGCGGCGACCGGCCCGGTCGACGTCGTGTTCGATCCGCGTGTGGCGCGCGGCATTGCCGGCCATCTCGCCGGCGCCATCAACGGCGCCGCGGTGGCGCGCAAGACCAGCTTCCTGCGCGACATGATGGGAAAGCAGGTAGCCTCAAGCGCGATCACCGTCACCGACGAGCCGCTGCGGCGTCGCGGCCAGGCGTCGCGGCCCTTCGACGGCGAAGGCGTCGAGGGCGACAAGCTGTTGATGGTCGACAGAGGCGTGCTCAACCACTGGTTTCTGTCGACCTCGGCCGCGCGCGAGCTTGGTCTCGTCACCAACGGCCGTGGCTCGCGCAGCGGCTCTTCGGTTTCGCCGTCCTCGACCAATCTGGCCATCGAGCCCGGCGATCGCGCGCCGGAGGAGCTGATCGCCTCGCTGCAGCGCGGCTTCTACGTCACCGAGGTCTTCGGCCAGGGCGTCGACATGGTGACCGGCGAATACAGCCGTGGCGCCTCCGGCTTCTGGATCGAGAACGGCGCGCTTGCCTATCCGGTGGCCGAGGTGACGATCGCCTCCAATTTGAAGACCATGTTCCTCAACATGGTGCCGGCGAGCGATCTCGACCGCAATTTCGGCACTGCCGCGCCGACGCTGCTGATCGAGGGGATGACCCTTGCCGGCGCCTGACATGGTCATCTCAGCCGAGACGCACGAAGACCTTGCTCTGCTGCGCGACGCCGCCCGGGAGGCGGGCACCATCGCCATGCGCTATTTCGGTCAAAACCCCCAGGTGTGGATGAAGGGCGGGACCTCGCCGGTCAGCGAAGCCGACCATGCGGCCGACGCCTATCTGCGCGAGACCCTGCTCAAGGCGCGGCCGAATTATGGCTGGCTGTCCGAAGAAACCGCCGACGATCATGCCAGGCTGTCGGCCCGCCGCACTTTCGTCGTCGACCCTATCGATGGCACGCGCGGCTTTCTCGATGGCCTGCATTCCTGGTGCGTCAGCGTCGCCGTGGTCGAGGATGGCCGCTCGCTGGCCGGCGTGCTCGAATGTCCGGCCAAGCGCGAGACCTATTGGGCGCTGCCGGGCGAGGGCGCGTTCCTCAACCGCAAGCGCATCCAGGTCCGCCAACTCGGCGATACCGTCGAGATCGGCGGGCCGAAGCCGCTGGTCGAGCGCATGCCCGCTTCCTGGCAAGCCCGGATGCGCCGCGTCGCTTACATACCCTCGCTCGCCTACCGGCTGGCGATGATCGCCAACGGCAAGCTCGACGCGACCTTCGTCAAGCCCAACGCGCATGACTGGGACATCGCCGCCGCCGACCTTATCCTCCGCGAAGCGGGCGGCGCCTTGCTCGACCGTACCGGCAAGCCGCCGCGCTATGCCGGCGAGGTGATCAACCATGGCGCGCTCGCCGCCGGCAGCGGCGAACTGCTGGGTGTCCTGGCCGGCGTCATTGCCGGAGCTGACCAAGGGTGAGTCGGCCCACGGTTTCAAAATCGGCGGCTTTGGTCTAAACATTTCACAAAATTCATGAATCTGCGAAGGATCGGCATGGCCGTGGAAGACGGAAAGAAACAGCTTTTGCACCTGGTGTTCGGCGGCGAGCTGAAAAAGCTGGGTGGAACCGAGTTCCGTGATCTGGATGCGCTCGACATCGTCGGCATCTACCCCGACTATCAATCGGCGCACGCCGCGTGGAAGGCGAAGGCGCAGGCCAGCGTCGACAATGCCCATATGCGCTATTTCGTCGTTCACCTGCACCGGTTGCTCGACCCGGAAACAAAGGCAGCCGGTTGACATCGATGGAGCATGAAGCGGTGAAAGGAGCGACGGGGCGCGCCGCCGGGCGGGGCGGGACTCGCACGCTGTGGCGCCGCATCCGAGAGCCGCTCGCCCAGTCGCGATTCGTCAAGAATTTCATCGCCAGCCTGTTCGCCTGGTTCGTGCGGCTGATTCGCATCACCAGCCCGCTGGTGAAAGGGTCGACGCAGGTCGCCGGCGGCGCCTATGCGCATCTCGAACCGGGCATCATCGCGCTGTGGCATGGCCAGCATCTCTTGACGCCGGCTTATTATCCCAAGGGCCGGCCGCTGGTCGCCATGGTCTCGCGCAGTGCCGACGCCGAGCTCAACGCGCTGATGCTGAACAGATTCGGCATCGAGGCGGTGCGCGGCTCGGGTGGCCGCGACAGTTCGAGGCATCTCGACAAAGGCGGCGCGAAAGCCTTGATTGCGCTCAAGAAAGCGCTGGTGGCCGGCAAGAATGTCGCGATGATCGCCGACATTCCGCATGGCACGCCGCGCGACGCGGGGCTGGGCATCGTGCTTTTGGCCAGGCTTTCCGGGCGCCCGATCCTGCCCTCGGCGATCGCCACCAGCCGCCGCAAGATGCTGGAAAAGAGCTGGGACAAGACCACCATCAACCTGCCGTTCGGCCGCTCCGCCGTTATTGTCGGACAGCCGGTCTTCGTGCCGGCCAACGCCGACGACGCCGAGATGGAGCGCAAGCGCCAGGAGGTCACCGCCTCGCTCAACGCCGCGACCGCCGAGGCCTACCGCCTCGTGGACGGCGACAAATGAGCGAGCGCTGGGCGCGCGCCGCCCTGACCGCCTATCGTTACGCCGGGGCCGTCGCCTATCCGCTGATCGGACCCTATGTCGCCTGGCGCGCCTCGCGCGGCAAGGAAGACCGCGTTCGCCGTCGCGAGCGCTACGGCGTCGCCGGCCGTCCGCGTCCGGAAGGACCGGTGATCTGGATCCACGCCGCGAGCGTCGGCGAGACGATCGCCGTCGTGCCGCTGGTCGAAAGCATTCTCGATTACGGCGTCAACATCGTGCTGACGACCGGCACCGTGACCTCGGCCAAGGTCGCCGACGAGCGGCTTGGCAGTCGCATCATCCACCAATATGTGCCGCTCGACCTCAAGCCCGCGGTAAGCCGCTTCCTCGATCACTGGCTGCCGGAGCTGGCCATCATAGCCGAATCGGAGATCTGGCCGATGACCATCCTGGAACTCGGCGCGCGCAACGTGCCGCAGGTCCTGGTCAATGGGCGGCTGTCGGACCGTTCGTTCCGGTCGTGGAAGAAGCGCGCCGGCGTCGCCGAGGCGCTGTTCGAGAATCTTGCCCATGTCGTTGCCCAGTCGGATGTCGACGGCGAGCGGTTCCGCGTCCTCGGCGCCCGGCCGGTGACCGTTTCCGGCAACCTCAAGGTGGACACCAACCCGCCGCCGGTCGACGAGCGGGCGCTGGCGATCCTGCAGCGCCAGATCGGCTTACGCCCGACCTGGGCGGCGATCTCGACCCATGACGGGGAGGAGGTCGCCGCGGCGGAAGTCCATGCGACCTTGCACAAGCGCCACCCTGGACTGCTGACCATCGTCGTGCCCCGCCATCCCGACCGCGCGGACGCGCTGGCCGCGCAGATATCCGGCATGGGGCTGAAAGTGGCGCGCCGCAGCAAGGGCGACCGCATCACGCCCGACACCGATATCCTGCTCGGCGACACGATCGGCGAGATGGGACTTTATCTCAGGCTGACCGAGATCGCGTTCGTCGGCCGCTCGCTGACCTCCGAGGGCGGCCAGAACCCGCTGGAGCCGGCGATGCTCGACACGGCGGTGCTGGCCGGCCGCAACGTGCAGAATTTCCGCGAAGCCTATCAGCGCCTGCTCGATCGCGGCGGCGCCAAGCTGGTGCGCGACCGCGACATGCTGGCCGGCGCCGTCAATTTCCTTTTGAGCAACGAGGCGGTGCGCCACGAGATGATGGCGGCGGGTGCAGCGACCGTCGATGAGATGCGCGGCGCGCTTCAGCGCACGCTGAAGTCGCTCGAACCCTACATCCAGCCGCTGGTCGTCAAGGCGCGCCTGAAAGGCGCCAACGGGCGCTAGCGCATGGCCCAAAAACTCGGATCCGATCTTTGGAAAGGGTCATGCGCCATGGAAGTCGCGCCATGACCAGCGAAGCGCCGCCCTTCTGGTGGGAAAAGCCGGACTGGCGCGTGCTGGCGCTTTCGCCGGTGTCCGCGATGTATGGAATGGTGGCTGGGCGCCGCATGCGGCACGCGCCGCGCGAGAAGGTCGCGGCACCTGTGCTGTGCGTCGGCAACTTTACCGTTGGCGGCAGCGGCAAGACGCCGGTCGCCATCGCGCTGGCGAAACAGGCAAAGCGCATGCAGCTCACGCCCGGCTTCCTGTCGCGCGGCCATGGCGGATCCTTCGCCAAGCCGCATGTCGTCGATGCGCATCACGACGCGGCCAAGCATGTCGGCGACGAGCCGCTGCTGCTTGCCGAACATGCGCCGGTCGCGGTGACGGCCAACCGCGCCGCCGGCGCCAAACTGCTGATGGCAGAGCATGGCTGCGACTTGCTGATCATGGATGACGGTTTCCAATCGGCGCGCATCCATATCGACTACGCGCTGGTCGTGGTCGATGCGCGTTTCGGCATCGGCAATGGCCGCGTCATTCCGGGCGGGCCGCTCCGGGCAAAGATCGTTGATCAGCTGGTGTTCACCGGCGGCTTGCTGAAGATGGGCGAGGGGAGCGCGGCCGATACGGTGGTACGCCAGGCGGCGCGCGCCGGCCGGCCGATCTTTTTGGCCCATGTCGAGCCGGCGAACCCGGCGCGCTTCGCCGGCGGGCGCTTCCTTGCCTTTGCAGGCATCGGCCATCCGGAAAAATTCTTCGATACGCTGCGCGGCGTCGGCGGCGAGGTCGCGCTGTCGCGCGCTTTTCCCGACCATCATTTCTACGCCGCGGACGAGCTTGCCGATCTGGCGGCGCTTGCCAAGCGCGAGGGGCTTCGGCTTGTCACCACGGCAAAGGATGCCGCGCGGCTTCGCCACGGCGCCGCACCCGCCGGCTTCCTGGAGCAGCTCGACGTGCTTGAGATCGACGCCGTGTTCGAGATCGACCACGTGCCGGAGCGCATCATCAATGAGACGCTGGATGCATGGCGGCAGCGCAAGATGAGACCGTCCTCATCCTAGGAGGTTCTACCCGCGCTTGCGCAGCTCCGGATGCGCCTCGATCTCACGCCGCAGCGACGCTGCCGCGTTCACATATGGCTCCTGCCTGGCGACGCTCCAGTATTTGAGCTCGTCCAGCGGGATGCTGTCGCCGGTCACCGCGCAGCGCACGAACGCGCCGGGGCTCGTCACCTGGAAGTCGCCGTCGAGATAGCGGATGCGCGCTTCCTTGCCGCCGGGGCCTTCAAAACGGTTCATCATGGAATGGCGCATAGGTTCATAGGGTTCAATCGCCACAAATCGAAGGCAAGGTCAAGCTTGGCGCAATGCTCATGTAGTATGCCGGTTGGCACAATGGTTGTCGGGAAGCGCCATGGACATCACCAACGCCAGCGTGACGTCGCTGCTGAAAGAGGCGCTGGCGCCGCGGCCGGTGCCGTCGCCCAAGGGCGAACCTGCGACCGCGGCGCTGGTCAAGGCGCTCGTCCAGCCGCCGGCGCCCTCCGTCGTGTCCTCCGCACAGGTGGCGGCGCAGGCGCTGAACGGCACGTTGCCGGCCGCTCGACCAACTCAGCGTCTGTCCTCGGCCGAGATCGAGAACGCCTACAGAGCCGTCCTGGAATCCGATGCCGGCCCTGATGGCGCCTCGACGAAGTCTCCGGTTGGCAGGTCGGCGGCTGACGCCGATCAGCTTTCGCGGGCGCTGCCCCAGGTTCCACCGCCGGCCGCCGATGGCACCGCAAGGGTCGTGGCGGCGCCCTCTTCGTTCTCGCCGGCGCTTGCGTCCGGAGTGCTGGTAGCGGCCAACGCCAATGCCCCGCCGCGCGGCGGCGTTCGCAGCCCCGGCCATGCCCCGCGATCCGAACCCGGCCAGACGCCGCTGTGGATGATATCGATCGTGACGGCCGTCGTCTCGGCTGCGACCACCACGATCGTGCTGATGCTGCTTCGCTGATCCGGGCGATCTAGTCCTCGTCCTGCAGGAAGGCTTCGAGCTTCTCCGGCGCCAGCCCCGCCTGTTCGGCGATGCGCCTGGCGAGATCGGCGGCGGCCGCCCGCGGCCGTCCGACCGGGCGGTCGAGCCAGTAGGACACCGGATTCAGCGCGACCCGCTCGTCAGCGGGAACAATCCGGCCCGACTTCAACTGGTCTGCCGTCAGCGGCGGCCGCGCCAGCGCGATGCCGAGCCCGTGCGCCGCCGCGTCGAGCACCAGATTGTAGTCCTCGAAACGCCGGTCCTGCGGGCGCGGGCGATAATCGACCCCCTGTGCCGCGAACCAGGCGCGCCAGGCGGACGCGTCGGAATCGTTGATCAGCGGGAATTTGAGCAGCCGGTCCGGGTCGCCGTGCCCGATCTCCTCCGCCAGCTCCGGCGAGGCGATCGGGAAGATGTGCTCCTCGAAAAGCTGGACCGAGACGCGGCCCGGAATGCGGCCGCGCCCGCAGCGCACCGAAAGGTCGATGCCTTCGTCGGCAAGGTCGGCCTGGCGGTTGTCGACGTCGAGCACGATGCGCAGCCGCGTCGGGTTGTTTTCGAGCGCCGCCATGCGCGGCATCAGCCAAAGGCCGCTGACCGAAGGGATCGAAGCCAGCCGCACCACCGCGGTGCCGCGCGGCTCGACCCAGCGGTCGGAATTGACCGAGATCAGCGCGAAGGCCTCTGTGGTGCGCAGGTGCAGCCGGTTGCCCTCATTGGTCAGCGTCACGCCGCGCGCGTTGCGCTCGAACACCTTGAGCCCGAGCCAGTCCTCCAGCTTGGCGATCTGACGGCTGATCGCGCCATGGGTGAGGTTGAGCCTTTCGGCCGCCGCGGAAAAGCTTCCGGTCCGCGCCGCCGCGTCGAAGGCGCGCAAAGTCTCGAGCGGCAATAGCTGGTCAGAGCTGTGAAGCATGCTCACAGCTGACCCTCGAATTGCTCGTTTGTCAATCGGCGGGCAATGGCGTTTTCTCTCTCCATGACACTGAAGGACGAGGATTCAGCAATGAGCGCGTACACCGGCACGTTGAATGAGACACAGCGCATGGACACCACGGCCGCGATCGCGGTGGCGCTGACGGTGGTCGGCTGGGCGTCTGCCTTCCCGGCGATCCGCGCTGGCCTTGCCGCCTTCCAGCCGCTGGAACTCGGGGCGCTGCGCTTCGCCATCGCGGCCGTGCCGGCAGCGATCTTCCTTGCGGTCAAGCGTCCGGCGCTGCCGAGGATCGATGAGCTGTGGCGTTTCGGCTTCGGCGGTGCCATCTTCGTCGCGCTCTACACCGCCATGCTCAATTTCGGCGAGCTCACCGTCTCGGCGGGCGCCGCCGGCTTCATCATCAATGTCAGCCCGATCTTCACGGCCATCATGGCCATGGCGCTGCTCGGCGAGCGCTTTTCCGGCATGGCCTGGCTTGGCACGGTGATCTCGTTTGCCGGCATCGGCATCATCGCGGTGGCGGACGGCCATGGCCTGCATTTCAACACCGGAGCGCTGCTGGTGCTGGGCTCGGCCCTTTGCTCGGCCGTCAACACCATCGTCCAGAAGCCGCTCTTTGCCCGCCACCATCCGCTGACGATCGCCGCTTCCAACATGGTGCTCGGCGCGCTCTGCCTGTCGCCCTTCCTGGCGGAAGCGTTTTCGCAGGCTGCGGTCGCCGACATGGCCGGCCTCGGCGCCGTCATCTATCTGGGCATTGTGCCCAGCCTGATCGCCTACGCCGCCTGGGCCACCGCGCTGTCGCGCCTGCCGGCCGCGCGCGCCTCGAACTTCCTCTATCTGGTCTCGCCGACCTCCGCTCTGATTGGATTCTTCTGGCTCGGCGAAGTACCGACTCTGCTCGGCATGCTCGGCGGCGCGCTGGCGCTCGGCGGTGTGATCGTGGTGAATTTGAAGCGGTAAGTCAAAGGGTTGAGGCCGGTGCCTTGAGTAAAGGAAAGAGCCGCCTCGAGCGGCCCTTTTCTTGCCCCTCATCCGGCCGCTACGCGGCCACGAGAACGGGTTGGTGCTGGCGCTGAAGGTCTCCTCTCCCCATAGGGAGAAGTCAGCGGAGTGAAGCGAGGCTGGGTGAGGGGAATTGGCGCGCTCACCTTCGCCCGAACAATCTTTCAATGTCGGCGAGTTTCAGCTCGATATAGGTCGGCCTGCCATGGTTGCAGGTGCCGGAGCCGGGCGTCGCCTCCATTTGGCGCAGCAGCGCGTTCATCTCCTCGGCCTTGAGCAGGCGGCCCGAGCGCACCGAGCCGTGGCAGGCCATGGTCGCGGCTATTCTGTCCAGCCGTTCCTTCAGCGTCTCGACCGTGTCGTTGTCGGCGATCTCGTCGGCGAGGTCACGCACCAGTTGCTGCACATTGGTTTCGCCGAGCATCGACGGCGTCTCGCGCACCGCCACCGCGCCCGGGCCGAAGCGCTCCAGGCCGAGGCCGAATTTGGCCAGTGTCTCGGAATGCATCGCCAGCCGTTCGGCATCCTCTTCCGGAAGGTCGACGATCTCGGGCAAAAGCAGCATCTGCGAAGGCACGGCGCGAGAGTGCAGCGCGTTCTTCAAGGCCTCGTAGACCAGCCGCTCATGTGCGGCATGCTGGTCGACGATGATGAGCGAATCCCGGGTTTGGGCGACGATATAGTTCTCATGCACCTGAGCGCGCGCCGCGCCCAGCACCGCGCCGAGCAGCGCCTCGGCCGGCTCGGCGATGCCCGCCCGCGCGTCGGCGCTTGCCAGCGGCCTGGTGTCGAAGGCAGCCTGATCGTTCTCGGCGAAGCCGCCTCGCGCCGGCCGCGCTTCGCCCATGTCGAGCGGCCGCTGCGGCGAGCGCGCCAAATTCGAACCGTGGTCGAAGCTGGAGCCGGAGGCGCGAAAAGCGGCCTCATAGCTGCGGTGGCCATTGGCCGGTCCGGGATGCGAATAGGACGCCGCGCCGGGCCGGAAAGCCGCCATCATGCCGGCCGCGCCGGTGGTCGCGGCCCGGATGCCGGCGCCGGCCATCGCCTCGCGGATGGCGCCGACAATCAACCCGCGCACCAGGCCCGGATCGCGGAAGCGCACATCGGCCTTGGCCGGGTGGACATTGACGTCGACGGTTGCCGGATCGAGCGAAAGGAACAGCACGGTCACCGCATGCCGGTCGCGCGGCAGCACGTCGGCGAAGGCGCCGCGGATCGCGCCGGCGATCAGCTTGTCGCGCACCGGCCGGCCGTTGACATAGGCATATTGCTGCAGCGCGTTGGCGCGGGTGTAGGAAGGGATCGAGACGTGGCCGGCAAGATGCACGCCGTCGCGCATTGCATGGATGGCAATGGCATTGTCGGGAAAGTCGGCGCCCATCACTTGCGCGACGCGGGCGAGCCGGCCCTCTGGCGTGTCGCCGGTCGCCGGCAGCTCCAGCGTCGAGCGGTCGGATCCGGCAAGCGTGAAGCGCACGGCGGGGAAGGCAATGGCGATGCGCTTCACCACGTCGCCGGTGGCCGAGCTTTCGGCGCGCTCGCCTTTCATGAATTTGAGCCGTGCCGGCGTGGCGAAGAACAGGTCGCGCACTTCCACGGTGGTGCCGCGGTTGGCCGCCGCCGGCTTGACGGCCGACACCCGGCCGCCCTCGATGCTGATCTCGGCCGCGCTGTCGCCGGCGGCCGTGCGCGAGCGGATCGAAAGCCTGGCCACCGAGCCGATCGACGGCAACGCCTCGCCGCGGAATCCCAGCGAGCGGATGTCGTGGATATCGTCCGACAGCTTCGATGTGCAGTGTCGGGCAACTGCCAGCGCCAGTTCGCGCTCGGGAATGCCCGAGCCGTCATCGGTGACGCGGATGAGCGAGAGCCCGCCGCCGGCGGTGACGATCTCGACGCGCGACGCGCCGGCGTCGAGCGCATTCTCGACCAACTCCTTCACCACGCTTGCGGGACGCTCGATGACCTCGCCGGCGGCGATCTGGTTGATCATCGTTTCGGAAAGCTGGCGAATGGGCATCCGAGGATTATAGGCGGATTCGAACGGTGTGGGGGAGGGGCTACTTCATGCCTGCGCCACCAGCCAGTCCCTGACCTTGCGCGCGTTGTCGCTGAGCTCGCGGTTCTTCGGCCAGATGACGTGGAAGCCGATGCCGGTCCTCATCACATGGTCGGTCACGGGCACCAGCAGCCCTGATGCCACCAGCCGCTCGACCAGATGCCGCCAGCCAAGCGAGATGCCTTGCCCTTCCATCACCGCCTGGATCACCAGGGCATAGTCGTTGATGCGCAGGCCGCGCTCGGCATTGCGCAGGCTGGTTCCGGCCGACGCGAACCATTCGTCCCAGTTCGGCGCCTCGCGATAGGGCTCCTCGAGATGGATCAGCCGGTGGGTGGCCAGTTCCTCCACCGTCTTCGGCATGCCGAATTTGGCGAGATAGCTCGGTCCCGCGACGGGGAAGATCTCTTCGTCGGACAGCGACAGCGAGTGATAGTCCGGCCAGTCGCGCGGCACACCGCCGCGCACGCCGAGCGGAATACCCTCGGCAATGATGTCGAGGTCGCGGTCGGCGGTCTGGATGCGCAGGTCGATGCCCGGCAGTTGGTCGCGGAACTGCTGCAGGCGCGGCATCATCCAGAACGAGCCGAAGGCGGTCGAGGCCGCAAGGGTCACATGGCCGCCGGTCGCCTGCAGGCGAAGGTCCTCGGCAGATTTGCGGATATGCGACAGCCCCAGCGAGACGTCCGCGTGGAAGCGCTCGCCGGCCTCGGTCAGGAGCACCTGGCGGTGGCGGCGCTGAAACAGCTTGGCGCCGAGCTGTTCCTCCAGTCCGCGCACCGCATAGGATACGGCCGCCTGGGTCATGCCGAGCTCGCGCCCGGCGGCGGTGAAGCTCGACAGCCGGCCTGCCGCCTCGAAGACGACGAGGCTGCCGGCCGAGGGCAGGAGGTGGCGTAGGCTTCGCATAAGCGCAGCTTATACAGGAGATCAGGATTTTCCAGCGTCACATCCATATTTCGTGTCGCTAACTTGGTCGGGCGGGATGAAGGAGACAACATGAACGCACCGGCCGCTGAATTGACTGAGCCGACCCACCGTCGCGGCGGCGGCCGCCTTGGGCGCAAGGCGCTGAGAAGCGCGCCGGTCGCGTCTTTCCCGACGCTCGTTCGCCAGATTCCGGCCTATGAGATCGTGCCCGACGAGGCGGTGGAGCTGATCCACGAGGAGTCGCTCAAAATCCTCGAGGAGGTTGGCTGCGAGTTCCGCGACGACGAAGCGATCGCGCTCTGGAAGGCGGCGGGCGCCGACGTCAAGGACACACGCGTCCGCATCGATCGCGCGCTGCTGATGGAGCTTGTCTCGAAGGTCCCGCCGGAATTCACGCTCAATGCGCGCAACCCCGAGCGTACGGTTCGCGTCGGCGGCAAGAACTCGATCTTCGTGCCGATGTACGGCGCGCCCTATGTGCGCGACCTCGACAACAAGCGGCGCTACGGCACGCTGAACGACCTCAACAATTTCCACAAGCTCGCCTACATGGCGCCGGCGCTGCATTCGTCGAGCTCGATCATCTGCGAGCCGATGGAGATCCCGGTGCCGAAGCGGCACCTCCACATCATTCATTCGGCGCTCAAGCACTCCGACAAGCCGTTCATGGGCATCGTGACGTCGAAGGAGCGGGCCGAAGACACGATGGCGATGGCTGCGATCGTGTTCGGCGAGGAGTTCGTGCGCGACAATCCGGTGCTGGTGGCGATCACCAATTGCAATTCGCCGCTGGTGTGGGACGCCACCATGCTTGACGCGATGCGGGTCTATGCCCGCCACAACCAGCCGCTGATCCTGGCACCCTTCGCGCTCTGCGGCGCCTCGACCTCGGCCTCCGCCGTCGGCGCGGTCGCGCAGGTCAATGCCGAGGCGCTGGCAGGCGTCGCATTCACCCAACTGATCCGCCCCGGCTCGCCGCAGATCTATGGCCAGTTCATGGTGACCGTCGACATGAAGACCGGCGCCCCGATGGGGGGCACGCCGGAGGCCGCGCAGATGATGTATCTGATGGGTGCGCTGGCGCGGAAATACAAACTGCCGTGGCGCACCTCGGGCTTCCACGTCGGCTCCAAGCTCAACGACGCCCAGGCCGGCTACGAGGCGAACATGCTTATGCATGCCGCGATCCTCGCCGGCGCCAATTACATCTGGCACTCCGCCGGCTGGCTTGAAGCCGGCCTTACCTGCGGCTATTCGAAATTCGCCACCGACTGCGAACAGCTCGTCGGTTGGTACAAATATGCCGGCGGCGTTCCCTTCGACGATTTCAAGGAGGCCATGGCGGCGATCCGCGAGGTCGGTCCGCAAGGGCATTTTCTCGGCACGCAGCACACGCTCGAGCATTTCGAGCGCGCCTTCTTCATGCCGAGCATCATGGACTTCAATTCCTTCGAACAATGGACAGCCGAGGGCGCGAAGGATCACGACACGCGCGGCCGCGAAAGGGCGCGCAACATGCTCGCCGACTACCAGGAGCCGAAGCTCGACGACGGCATCGCCGAAGGTCTCAAGGATTTGATCGCGCGGCGCGAGGAAAAGCTGCCTGATACCGTTAGTTGACAAAAATGGGCAAAGGCCGTCGGCAATCGTGACTGACAGCAAGCCAATGGCTCAGCCAGCGCGCACCTTACCGTTCGCCAGGTGTTTCTGAAGCGATTGACAGGCGTTCATAATATGATCGTAGACCAACTTTGCGGCCTGTTCGGTCTCGCCAGCGCGGCAGGCGGCCAGGATTTCGCGATGTTCTCGATCCGCAAGCTCATGACCGCCGGAAATCGTCAGCTGAACTCGCAGATAGCGCTCGATGCGATCGTTAACCGACCGGATCATGCGGAGCAGATATGGTCGCCCGGCGTCTAGATAAAGACTGGAATGGAACTCCCAATTTAGTTCCGCCCAGCGGCCGACGTCGGTTTCCTTCGCAAAGGAGTCGCAACTTGCTTGCGCTTTATCGAAGGTCTTCTCGTTCATGTGAGGAAGGGAAAGCCGAATTGCGTTCGATTCCAGCATGGCTCGGACCTCGAAAATCTGCACGATCTCCGGTTCCGACATGCTGGCGACAATTGCGCCCTTGTTTCGCTGAAATGCCACGAATCCCTCTGCCTCGAGCCGCTTCAAAGCTTCGCGCACCGGAATCTTGCTGATGTTGAACATGCGGGCGACGTCGTCTTGCCTGATCGGTTCGCCCTCATCAAGCGACCCGGATATGATTGCTCCGCGGATGAACTTCAAAACCACGTCGGAAGCGGTGGGGGCGGCACCCAAATCGGGAATGTCAGCAAATGCAAATGGCACGTGTAGAGTCTCCGCACGGAGCGTCAGATCTGCAAACATAGATATCGTAGACGATGTTCGCGATCAAATACGCTCGCGATTCTGCTCAACCCGAGTGTCTGTATGGCCTGAGATGCCGTCCGGCGTGGGCTCTTTTGAGCCCGGCCGATCAGCAGCAACTGGCGCATTTCCCTTCAATCGAGCCTTGACGAGAGCCGAAGATCGTATACGATATCCAATCGGAAGCCGCGGCTCTGGGGACTCCCGAATGCGAAGCACGAAGGTCATCCATGTTGTTTCCTGCCACGCGGAGGGCGAAGTCGGGGATGTCATCGTTGGCGGAGTTTCTCCTCCGCCGGGAGACACCGTCTGGGACCAGCGCAAATGGATCGCAGAAGACAACGGACTTCGTAACTTCGTTCTCAACGAACCGCGCGGCGGCGTCTTCCGGCACGTCAACCTTCTGGTCCCTCCGAAGCATCCCGATGCGCAGATGGCTTGGATCATAATGGAACCGGAGGATACACCCCCGATGTCCGGTTCCAATTCGATCTGCGTGTCGACGGTAATTCTGGACACCGGGATCATCCCCATGCAGGAGCCGGTAACCGAAATGGTGCTCGAGGCGCCGGGCGGTCTGGTACGCGTGCGGGCCGACTGTGCCGGAGGAAAAGCCCAGCGCATCACGGTCGAAAACGTACCATCATTCGCCAACAGGGTCGGTGTGCCGCTTGAGGTCGATGGCCTCGGTACCATCACGGTCGACACGGCCTATGGAGGCGACAGTTTCGTCGTCGTGGACGCACCTGCCCTAGGGTTAGCGCTTGAAACCGACGAGGCTCGTGATCTCGCCGAACTTGGGGTGCGCATCACCGATGCGGCCAATCGACAAATGGCGTTCTCCCACCCTGAGCGTCCCGATTGGCGCCACCATTCGTTCTGTCTTTTTGCCGGCGCCATCACCCAGGATGGCAACCGCCTCCGCGCAAAATCGGTCGTTTCGATAAAACCTGGCAAGCTCGACCGATCGCCGACCGGAACGGCGGTGTCGGCCCGCATGGCGCTCTTGCACGCGAAGGGTCAAATGACAGCCGAGGATTGCTTCACCGGTGTGTCCATCATCGGGTCAGAATTTCACGGCAAGATTCTCGGCACCACGCAGGTTGTCGGTATGCCCGCAATACGCCCCCAGATCAGCGGTCGCGGTTGGATCACCGGCATCCATCAGCACATGCTGGATCCTGAAGATCCTTGGCCGGCGGGCTATCGCGTGGCGGACACCTGGCCGATGAAGCGTGCGAAGGTGTGAAGGTGGTTCTTCGCCCGGCATCTTTCTCCAACTCATGCCCCAGAAAGCTTGACGCTCAACAAGGCTCGTATACGATATTCGAAATGCCGCAGGATGGAGCGAGTTCTCACTATCTCAGGCAAGACAGCTGGACGCACGCTCACGCTGCAGGCGCCATCTACAGCTGAAAAAAAGTGCACCAGGATGGCCAATGTTTCGCAACATGGGAGGAAAAAATGACAATCTTCAAAAGCAACGGTGATCGCGTTCCTGCCGCCATCGAGGCGATGGCTAAAGAAGCGCGCGTGGGGCGCGTGGACCGGCGCGAATTCCTGGCGCTGGCAAGCGCCTTCGGCGCGTCGACGGCGTTCGCCTATGGCATGATCGGCCTTGCCGCGCCGACAAAAGCCCTGGCGCAAGAGCCGAAGAAAGGCGGAACGCTGCATGTCGCGATGTCGGTCAAGGCGCAGAAGGACCCGCGCACCTATGACTGGACGGAGATGGCGAATGTCACCCGCACCTGGCTGGAGCCGCTCGTGCGCTACACGCACCAGTTCACCTTCGAGCCGGTGCTGCTCGAAAGCTGGGACGTCAACGACGACGCCACCGAATACACGCTGCATCTGCGCAAAGGCGTCACCTGGAACAACGGCGATGCCTTCAACGCCGATGACGTCGTCTTCAACCTCAATCGCTGGTGCGAGAAGGGGGCTTCCGGCAATTCCATGGCCGCCCGCGTCGGCGCGCTGGTCGACGCCAAGACCGGCAAGGCAAGGGATGGCGCGATCACCAAGGTCGATGACCATACGGTCAAGCTGAAGCTGTCCGAAGCCGATATCGCGATCATCCCGGGCTTCACCGACTATCCGGCGCTGGTCGTGCATCGCAACTTCGACAAGGATGGCGCCGATCCGATCAAGAAGCCGATCGGCACCGGCGCTTTCGAGCTGGTGTCTTACGATGTGGGCCAGAAAGCCGTGGTCAAGCGCCGCGAGAACGGCAAGTGGTGGGGCGGCGAAGCGCCGCTCGACGGGGTCGAGTTCATCGACTACGGCACCGACTTCAACGCCACGCTGAATGCCTTCGATTCCGGCGAGATCGATCTCGATTTCGAGACGCCGGCCGACTTCATCGACCCCCTAGACAAGATGGAGCTGGTGAAATCGGAAGTCGCGACGGCGACCACGCTCGTTGCGCGCACCAACATCACCCACAAGCCTTACGATGACAAACGGGTGCGCAATGCGCTGCAGATGGCGGTCGACAACAACCAGGTCATGCAGCTCGGCTACGCCGGCCGCGGCACGGTCGGCGAGAACCACCATGTCAGCCCGATCCATCCGGAATATTACCCGCTGCCGAAGAAGGAACGGGACGCGGCGGGCGCCAAGAAGCTGATGGCCGACGCCGGGCAGGCCGACTTCGAGCACGAGCTGATCACGGTCGAGGACGAATGGCAGAAGAACACCGGCGACGCGATCGCCGGCCAGTTGCGCGATGCCGGCATCAAGGTGAAGCGCACGGTGCTGCCCGGTTCGACCTTCTGGAACGACTGGACGAAATATCCTTATTCCATGACCATCTGGTACATGCGCCCGCTCGGCGTGCAGGTGCTGGCGCTGGGCTACCGTACCGGCGAGGCCTGGAACGAGACCGCGTTCTCGAACCCGGATTTCGACGCCAAGCTCAAGGAGGCGCTGTCGCAGATCGACGTCGCCAAGCGCAAGGAGGTGATGAAGGACGTCGAGCAGATTCTGCAGGACTCCGGCGTCATCATCCAGCCGTTCTGGCAGAAGCTCTACTGCCACATGAACAAGAAGGTGAAGAACTACGCCATGCACCAGACCTATCAAATGGACTTCCAGAACGTCTGGCTGGAAGCTTAAGGCGCGCAGCGCAAGGACTTCATGCGCCGTGAAAAAGCCGATATGCAGGATGCGTGGTGGTGATCGTGCCACCACGCCGCCGACCATCCGGAGATCCTGCATGAGACCGATGATGCTGGCAGTTGCCATCTCGATCGCCTTGCCTGCCGCGGCACTCGCCGGGCCGGCTTCCAACGCCGTGAAGTTCTTCTATGTGCCTGAAGTGAAGTTCGAGGCGGACGCGAAATACCGCGACCGCTTCACCGAGCCGGTCACCAAGCTCTTCGAAGCCAACGACAAGGCCCGCAAGGAGAAGCCCGACGAGGTATCCTGCATCGACTTCGACCCAGGCCTCGACGCCCAGGATTTCGACCAGAAGACCGTGTCGAAGACGCTGAAGCTTGCCGAGGCCGTCAATGGCGACACCGCCGAGGTGACGGCAAGCTTCGATCTTTTCCCGGAAGGCGATGACTCCAAACGCGAAATGGTGTGGTCGCTGAAGAAAGTGGACGGCAAGTGGAAGATCGCCGACATCACCTCCAAAACCAGCGACTGGACGCTCAGCGCGCTGGAATGCGGCTCCTCGACGGAGTGACGCCGTGCTTCGGCGTCTGGTCCTCGCGCTGTCGAGCTTGTCGATGCTGACCGCGGGGCTGAACGGCGGCGCCTACGGGCAAGGACTGTTCGGCTCGCCGCCGCCGAACGCGTCCTCTGGCGACAATGCGCCGGCGATCGAGAAGTCGGCGCCGGCCACAACGCCTGAAAGCAAGCTGGCCGAACCGGCGCCAGCTGCGCCCGTCCTGCACGGATCGCCGACGGCGGTGGTGAAGCCCTTCTACGAGCATCTCGGGCTGGAATTGGACCCCAGCCAGCGCGAGAACTTCAGCGATCCGGCGAAGAGCGTACTCGACAAAGCCGACGCGCTGCGCGCCTCGGGTCAGGGCGAGTGCCTCGATCCCAACATGGCGCTCGACAATGCCGATTACGACAAGCTCGCCATCGACAAGAGCCTGCGCACCATCGAAGCGATCAATGGTGACGAGGCCAAGGTGGTGGTCGTCTTCGTCGTCGAAGGCCACCAGCACCGTCTCGAATGGAAGCTGAAGAAGGTCGGCGGCGACTGGAAGATCTCCGACCTCCTGTCGGTCACCGGCGAATGGGCGCTCAGCCAGTACCAGTGCGAATGATGAAGTCGCGGTCAGGGCATCACAGATGAAACTCCGTGCTATCCTTGCGGCGGCGATTATCGGACTTTGCGCGGCCGACTGGGCGGCTGGAACAACGCTGATCGCCCGCGGGCTCCGTCAGAACTTGACGGCGCCGAGCGAGGTGCCCGTCGAGCGCGTCGTGCTCAACCAGGCTGGTGCGCCCGAACTTGTCGGTTGGGTGATTGGTCGAAAGGACAGTTGCGGTGCGATCGTCCTGTTGCACGGGCGCGGCGCCAACAGGCTAGCGATGCTGCAACGCGCAAAACTGCTATCCGATAGCGGCTATTCGGTTGCCCTGTTCGATCTGTCGGGGCACGGCGAGAGCGGCGGAACCGTACAAGGCTTCGGCTACATTGAAGGGCAGGACGCTGTCCGCATCCTGACATATGCCCGACAGCGCTTCCCCGGGCAAAAGATCGGCGCCGTGGGATCCTCGCTGGGAGCGGCAGCCTTTGTCTTTGCTGCACCGAAGGCGATCGCCGATGCCTACGTGCTGGAACAGCTCTACGCGACATTGCGCGAGACGACGGCTCGTCGAATGCCGTTCAGCATGCTGCGTAGCCTCCAAGCGGATGTCCTTCTGGCGCAGATGCCGCTTCGGCTCGGAATAAGCGCCGACGATGTCAGGCCGGTCGACCGCCTCGGCGAAATCGGCAAGCCGTTACTCTTGCTCGCCGGCGGCGAGGATCCCTTTATAGACCACGGGCAGGTAATGGCGCTGAAAAAAGCCGCTGCCTCGCAATTGGTCTGGTTCAACGGCGCCGGTCATGTCGATCTGTTGCGCCACGACCAGCAACGCTATCGCATTTCGGTCGTTCCGTTTCTTGCGACCAACCTGTGCCGAACCAATGCGGCCGGCCATGTCTGATGGCCGCTCGATAAACTCACCCGCGCCCGCGATATGGCGCGACCCCGGTGTCGGGCAGCCAGGCGCCTTCGGGCGGCGCGCCGGTCTGCCAGAAGACGTCGATGGGGATGCCGCCCCGCGGGAACCAGTAGCCGCCGACGCGCAGCCAGAGCGGCTTGGTCGCTTCGACGATGCGGCGGCCGATCATGACGGTGCATTCCTCGTGAAAGGCGCCATGGTTGCGGAACGAGGTCATGAACAGCTTCAGCGACTTCGATTCCACCAGCGTCTTGTCGGGCGCGTAGTCGATGACGATGTGGGCGAAGTCGGGCTGGCCGGTGACCGGGCAGAGCGAGGTGAATTCCGGGCAGGTGAAGCGCACGATCGCGGGCGGGCCGTCGCCTCGCTCGAACGGCACGGTTTCCAGGACTGCCTGTTCGGGACTCTGCGGCGTCTCGACGTGTTTGCCGAGCTGGGTCAGGTTTTTGGCGTCGGTCATCGATGGCTCCTCGCTGCCGCCGATGATTGCAAGGGCGGCAGGTGCAATCAGTTGAAAGTGCGCCGCGATCGAACGGACCCGGCGTGTTTGGCGGCTCATTAGCATTGGAGCGAAAGCCGCGCAGCGGTTTTCGGATGAATCCGATGCGTGAAATGGAAGCGGGAGCAGCGCCCGCGCAATTTGATACGGCAGGAAGACGATGACCAGCAACGACCCGCTTCTCCAACCTTATCCGCTCAAGCACCTGACGCTGAAGAACCGGGTGATGTCGACCAGCCATGAGCCGGCTTATTCCGAGGACGGCATGCCGAAGGAGCGCTACCGGCTCTACCACGCCGAGAAGGCCAAGGGCGGCATGGCGCTGACGATGACAGCGGGCTCTGCCATCGTGTCACGCGACAGCCCGGCCGCCTTCGGCAACCTGCATGTCTATGACGACGCCATCGTGCCGTGGCTCGCCGAACTTGCGGATGCCTGTCATGAGCATGACTGCAAGGTCATGATCCAGATCACCCATCTCGGTCGCCGCACCGGCTGGAACAAGGCCGACTGGCTGCCGGTGCTTTCCGCCTCGCCGGTGCGCGAGCCGGCGCATCGCGCCTTTCCCAAGACCATCGAGGACTGGGACATCGAGCGCATCGTTGCCGATTATGCTTCCGCCGCCCAGCGCTGCCAGGCGGCCGGCCTCGACGGCATCGAATTCGAATCCTACGGCCATCTGATGGACGGCTTCTGGTCGCCCGCCACCAACCATCGCGACGATGATTTCGGCGGCTCGCTCGACAACCGGCTGCGCTTCACCAACATGGTGCTGGATGCGGTTCGCGCCGCGGTCGGCGAGAAATTCGTCGTCGGCATCCGCATGGTCGCCGACGAGGATTTCGAAAAAGGCCTGTCGAAGGAGGAGGGCGTCGAGATCGCGAAACGTCTGGCTCGCTCCGGCAAGGTCGATTTCCTCAACATCATCCGCGGCTCGATCGAGACCGACGCGGCGCTGACCAAGGTCATCCCGGTGACCGGCATGCGCTCGTCGCCGCATCTCGATTTCGCCGGCGAGGTGAGGGCGGCGACGAAATTCCCGACTTTCCACGCGGCGCGGATCTCCGATGTCGCGACCGCGCGTCATGCGATCGCCTCCGGCAAGCTCGACATGGTCGGCATGACGCGCGCCCATATCGCCGATCCGCATATCATCAGGAAAGTGATGGAAGGGCGCGAGCACGAGATCCGGCCTTGCGTCGGCGCCACCTACTGCCTCGATCGCATCTATGAAGGCGGTGAGGCGCTCTGCGTCCACAACGCCGCCACCGGCCGCGAAGCGACGATCCCGCATGTCATCGCGAAAAGCGAAGGGCCGAAGAGGCGGGTGGTGGTCGTCGGCGCCGGGGCGGGCGGTCTGGAAGCCGCGCGTGTCGCCGCCGAACGCGGCCATCAGGTGATGGTCCTCGAAGCCTCCAGCCAGGCCGGCGGCCAGGTGCGGCTCGCGACGCAAAATCCCCGGCGCAAGGAACTGATCGGTATCATCGACTGGCGGCTTGCCGAGCTCGATCGCCTCGGCGTCGAGATCCGCTACGACACATGGGCCGAAAAGGACGATGTCCTCGCACTTTCGCCGGATGTGGTGATTGTCGCCACCGGCGGCCTGCCGCAGAACCCGCCGCTGGCAGCGGGCGACAATCTCGTCACCTCGAGCTGGGACATTATGGCCGGCAGCGTCAAGCCGGCCGAGAACGTGCTGCTCTATGACGACAATGGCGGCCATCAGGGCATGGGCGCGGCGGAATTGATTGCCAACAGCGGCTCGAAGCTGGAGCTGGTCTCGCCCGAACGCTTCTTCGCGCCGGAAATGGGCGGCCTGAACCACGTGCCCTATATGCGGGCTTTCCACGAGAAAGGCGTCACCGTCACCATCAACACTCGTCTGCGCTCCGTGCGACGCGAGGGTAACCAGCTCATCGCCGAGCTGGCGTCGGACTTCGCCGATGGCTGGCGCGGCGAGCGGCGCGTCGACCAGGTGGTGGTCGAGCATGGCACCGCGCCGCTCGACGATCTCTACCTCGCGCTGAAGCCGCTGTCGAAGAATGGCGGCGCGGTCGACTACGAGCGGCTGGTAAGCGGCGGCGACATTTTTCCGCCGCGCAATCCGGAAGGCGGCTTTGTTCTGTTCCGCATCGGCGACGCAGTCGCCTCGCGCAACATCCACGCCGCTATCTATGACGGCATCAGGTTCGGCATCCGGATCTGAACCTCGGTCCTCCAATGGCCAGGCTAGACCTGACAGATCTTATTTGCAATTTTCGGGCGCGGATTCGGAGGGCTGCAACCGGGGTCGCATAGTCGGGGGGCTTGCTTGACCGGAAAAGATCTGTTCGTTCCGCGCCAGACCAATACGGCGCTCTATATCCAATTGCACGAGTCCGGGCACTCGTTGGGCGATCTTCTACGCGTGCAGAAGGCCTATCGCGTGGCATGCGCGATGTTCAACGGCCGCTATCGAAAGTCAGGACGGCCCTTTATCTGCCATGCGGTAGGCGCCGCCTCGTCTGTGGCGCATTTCGAAAGGGATCTCGATTTCGTCCTCGCGGCGATGTTCCATGCTGCCTATGACAGCGGCCAGTATCCGGACGGCAGGTCCAGCAGGCGCAGCGAGGCGCACCGGAAATGGCTGGAGGCGCGGATCGGGCCGAGGGCTGAAGGCCTCGTCGCCCGCGTCGGCGCCATGAAATTCGACACCGGCGACCCCGAGCGCCTTCTGCAGGAGGGCGTGCCGGCCGGCGATGAGGACATCCTGTTCCTGCAGCTTGCGCACGAGGTCGACGACCTCGCCGACGGCGGCTTGGCATTCGCACCCAAATATGGCCGCTCGATCGAAACGCGGGTCGCGGCCTGCGCCATCTTGGCCAGGCAACTGGGCCGCGAGGATCTCGCCGCGACGATCGAAACATATGGCGGCCGTTATGAAGCGCTTGGCTGGGCGGCAGCGCTTCAGGACGTCAGACTGGAAGGTTTTCGCATCGCGCCGAATATGCGGACCTATATAAAGCTGCGACGGGAAAAACTACGCGGCGGTTCCGTTGAGGTGATCTGATGCACCGGTGACGGCCGCACCACGGAAACGCACCGGACCTTCAAGGAGAGCCACCTGCCGCGTTGGTCCGGTGCGCCGCGCGCGGCCGCCGGCCTGCACCGGTACCGCGCGAGCCGTTGAGGGGTCAGAACATCCTGGCCGTGGCCATGCACAATACGGTGATGACCAGCAGCCCGCCGGCGAGGCGTTCGCTTTTGGTCATTTTCGCGCGCAACTGCGTTTGCGTCGCTGCATCGGCACCGGCCAATCGCCTGCTGGAAGAGGCGACCAGGGCGCCCTGCACGCCGGCGGCGATCAGCGCCGTCGCAATGCCCAGCGCCAGCACCATTTCCATCGGGCCGAAAGCGCCTTCGTGGAAGAAATACCAAAGCAGCAGACCGGTCAAGAAGACCATGCCGGAGGCGCCGAGTTGCGGCCGGATAAAGCGCTCCGCCTTGATCTCCGGATCACGGGCAACCGCAATGGTCGTGCCGGCCCAGAAGACGCCGGCCATAACATGCAGGCCGATGACGACGATGTAGACATATTGCATGACTGCATTCCTCTCGTTCGCCCCGCCACCGGTGTGACGCTTTGCCTGTCGGTTTTGCCTATCGGCTGGGTCGACAACGTTAATAAGGCAAAGTTAGATATCTAATAGTTAGATGTCAATGCTTCATGCGGAGTTCCGCCAATCCATTGCTTGTTCTAGTGTCCAGCCATGACGCCATTTGATCGCCCGCCCATCGGCATGAATCTCGCTCGCACCGCCAAACTGGTGGCGCAGGCCTTTGACGCTGCCTTGGTGGAAGTCGGCGGAACGCTGCCGGTCTGGGTGACCTTGCTATCGGTCAAGTCGAAGGAACTGGCCAACCAGCGCGAGCTTGCCGGCATGATCGGCATCCAGGGCGCGACGCTGACGCATCACCTCAACGCCATGGAGGCGCAAGGGCTGCTGACGCGCCGCCGCGATCCGCAGAACCGCAGGGTGCATCAGGTGGCGCTGACCGAAACCGGTGAAGCGCTGTTCGAAAAGTTGCGCCTCGCGGCCGTCGCCTTCGACAAAAGGCTGAGAGCTGGACTGCCGGACGAACGGCTTGCGGAATTCGCCGGGGTGCTGGCGGCGCTTCGGGCGAATGTGGGAGGTTAAGCCCGGCTGCCCTGCAGCACCTTGAGCTTCGCCTTCTTCGGGCTGCGCGCGGTAAGCCATTCGCGCGCCTTGTCCTGAGGCATCGGGAAGGCGATCGAATAACCCTGCACCTGGTCGCAGCCGATCGCCATAAGCGAGTCAAGCTCGGCCTCCGTTTCCGCGCCCTCGGCGACGATCGAGATGCCGAGCCCGCGGGCAAGCTCGGTGATGGCGCGCACGATCTTGGTGTTGTCGCCGTTCTCGTTGATGTTCTGGACGAAGCGGCGGTCGATCTTCAGCCGATCGATCTCGTTCGGGTTGACATGGCTGAGTGAAGCATAGCCCGTGCCGAAATCGTCGAGCTCGAGATGGACGCCCGCCGCGCGGATATGCCTGAGCTTGGCGGCGATGCCGGTCTTCTCGTCGTCGAGGATGACGGATTCAACGATTTCCAGCGACAGCTTCTGCGGCGCAAGCCCTGCCCGCTCCAGCGTTCCGAACAGGAAATTGTCGAAATCCGGCTCGCGCAGCTCGGTGCCCGAGACATTGACGGCGATGCGTCCGAAATCGATGCCGGCGCGATCCCATTCGGCGGCTTCGTTGATCGCCTTGCTGATGACGATGCGGCCGATATCCGGCATGAAGCCGCACTTCTCCGCCACCGGGATGAATTCGCCGGGCGAGATCATGCCGCGCGTGGCGTGTTTCCAGCGCACCAGTGCTTCGATACCGCTGATCTTGCCGCTGGTGAGCGACACTTGCGGCTGGAAATAGACCTCGAAGGTCTTTTCCGCGATCGCCGTGCGGATGTCCTGCTCGAGCTGCTTGCGGTAGTCGAGCTCGCGCCGCAGCTCTTCGGAGAAGAAGGAGAAGCTGCCGCCGCCGAGCTTCTTGGCCGAATAGAGGGCGAGATCGGCATGGACGAGCAGGTCCTGCGCGTTGTCGGCGTCGACTGGATAGACGGCGATGCCGGCGCTGGCGCCAGGCATTATGGTCGTGCCCTGGAAGGTGATCGGCTCGTTGATGTTGGCGATGATGCGCTTGGCCAGTGCATGGATGTCCTCGGTGCTGCCGGCGCCGTTGAGGATCATCACGAACTCGTCGCCGCCGAGACGGGCGCAAAGATCCGATGCGCGGCAGGAATCGCGCATGCGTTGCGCGGTGACGACAAGCACATAGTCGCCCGCCGCGTGCCCCAGCGTGTCGTTGATCTGCTTGAAGCGGTCGAGGTCGAGTTGGATCACCGCCAGCCGCTCGCGGCGACGATGCGCGCCCTTGATCAGCGTGTCGAAATGATCGGTGAGGAAGGTGCGGTTGTGCAAGCCGGTCAGGCCGTCATGCACGGCGATGAAGGCCATCGAATTGCGGGCGTCGACCAGTTCATGCGTCTTGCGCAGGATGGCCTTGGACATCGGCCGGAAGATGAATAGCGCGACCAGCACGATGACGCCGATGGTGGCAAAGAACAGCGTGCGGTGCAGGCTGAGCATCTCATCCGACCGCTCGGTGGCGAAGGCGCTGATGCGCTGGCCGAGCGCGGCATAGCCGGACAAAGTCGCATTGGCGACGGAGGCGTCGAGGCCAACGCGCTCGCCGCCGCCCTTATAGCCGTCGCTTTGCATGCCAAGCTGGGATGCAAATGATGAAACCAGTCGATCGCCGTTGGCGATAAGGCCGACCGAGAAATAGTCGAGATGGAACGGCTTGCTAAACAGCACATATTCGATCGATTGCGGATCGTTGCGCGACGGCGATAGCGGATCGGCGCCGGTCTCCTTGAGCAGCCGGTCGTAATTGGTCTCGAACTCGCCCGTTGCCTGCTTGAGCGCTGTGACCAGCGCCGGCTGCTTGTCGCGCGGGGCGGCACCGGTCGCGCTGGCCAGGAAAACGATGCGCTGCGACAGCGCTTTCTGCGTGGAGACGATGTTGAGCAGTGCGTCATTGTGCTGCTGCTGCGCCATCAACTGCTGCAGCAGGATGAAGGAAGCCATCACCATGGCGGCGATGATCAGCAAGGCCAGCCAGTAGCCGCTCTTGATCAGCAGAATCAGCTTGCGCGAAACGCTGTGCACCGGCTGCTGAGACATAACTGAGTGACCCCTCCCGATCGACGGATTCCTGCCATGAATATGCGGCGCCAGAACCCTTGACGTGAAAGGGTTAACAGCTCGGCAAACCGGCACGGTGCCGGAGCCGGCGGCGCGACAAAGCTGAGAGGATGGTTATTATGTCCTTTCGCAGATCGTCGCATTTGAACACATCCTTGTCCGGGTGCGCTGAAGGAGCTGCGGCGCGGCTTGCGCAACGCCACCGAAGCGGTCGTTTTTGCGATGGATTTTTCTTGTCCGCAGCGCGACAGTCCGCATCGAACAAACAGGGCCAGACCATGAGCGCAGCGTTTCTCTCCCACATCGACAACGAGCTTGAAGGCCTGAAATCGGCCGGGCTCTACAAGTCCGAGCGCGTGATTTCCTCCACGCAGTCGGCCCTGATCGATGTTGCCGGCCAGAAGGTGGTGAATTTCTGCGCCAACAACTATCTCGGCCTCGCCGACAGCCCCGAGCTGCGCGATGCGGCGAAGCAGGCGCTAGACCGCTACGGCTACGGCATGGCGTCGGTGCGCTTCATCTGCGGCACCCAGGAAGAACACAAAGAGCTCGAAGCCACCATCTCATCCTTCCTCGGCATGGACGACACCATTCTCTACGGCTCCTGCTTCGACGCCAATGGCGGCCTGTTCGAGACGCTGCTCGGCGAGGAGGATGCCGTCATCTCGGACGCGCTGAACCACGCCTCGATCATCGACGGGGTGAGGCTCTCCAAGGCCAAGCGCTTCCGCTACGCCAACAACGACATGGCCGACCTCGAGGCGCGGCTGAAGGAGGCGAAGGACTGCCGCTTCCGACTGATCGCCACCGACGGCGTGTTCTCGATGGACGGCATCATCGCCAACCTGCAAGGAGTCTGCGACCTCGCCGAGAAATACGACGCCATGGTCATGGTCGATGACAGCCATGCCGTCGGCTTCGTCGGCAAGAACGGCCGTGGCTCGGCCGAGCACTGCGGCGTCGAGGGCAGGGTGGACATCATCACGGGCACGCTCGGCAAGGCGCTGGGCGGCGCGTCCGGCGGCTATACCGCGGGGAAGAAACAGGTGGTCGACTGGCTGCGTCAGCGCTCGCGGCCCTATCTCTTCTCCAACACGCTGATGCCGGCGATCGCCGGCGCCTCGCTGAAAGTCTTCGAGCTGATCCGCAATGGCGATGCGCTGCGCCGCCGCCTATATGCCAATGCGGAACGCTTCCGGTCTCAAATGGGCAAGCTCGGCTTTACGCTTGCCGGCGCGAATCATCCGATCATCCCGGTAATGCTGGGCGACGCCGCCCTTGCGCAGGAGATGGCGGCTCGCATGCTGAAGCGTGGCATCTACGTCATCGGCTTTTCGTTCCCGGTGGTGCCGAAGGGCCAGGCGCGCATTCGCACCCAGATGTCGGCGGCGCACTCCGGCGCCGATATCGATCGCGCCGTCGAGGCGTTCGGCGAGGTCGGGAAGGAACTGGGTGTAATCGCTTGACGCTACCGCCGGCAATGGAAAAGGGCCATGGCGATCGATGTAACGAGGAGTATCGAGATCGCCAGGCCGCGCGCGGTTGTCGCCGCCTTTTCTTCCGATCCGGACAATGTTCCGCGCTGGTACGTCAACATCAAGTCGGTGGAATGGAAGACTCCCCGACCGGCCCAGATAGGATCGAGAATTGCATTCGAGGCGCAGTTCCTCGGACGGCGGCTCGCTTATACCTACAAGATCCTGGATCTCGTGCCGGGCGAGAGGCTGGTGATGCGATCCGACGAAGGACCGTTTCCGATGGAGACGAGCTATGGATGGCGGGATTCCGGCGAAGGCCGCACGCATATGACGCTCCGGAATCGCGGCTCGCCGGCCGGCTTTTCCCGTCTCATGACCCCGCTCATAGCCGTGGCTGTCCGGCGTTCGACCGATCGCGATCTGCTGCGACTGAAGAGCATCCTGGAAGCGGCAGGTTGATGATCCGTCAGGACAGGGAAGATTTTCTGGAGAGTGTTCGATGTCCAACGTGATGAAGGCGCTGGTGAAGGCCAAGGCCGAGCCGGGCATCTGGATGGAAGAAGTGCCGGTGCCGGAAATCGGCCCCAACGACGTGCTGATCAAGGTCAGGAAGACCGCGATCTGCGGCACCGACGTCCACATCTACAATTGGGACCAGTGGGCGCAGAAGACCGTGCCGGTGCCGATGGTGACCGGCCATGAATTTGTCGGCACCGTCGCGGATTTCGGCGCGGCCGTCACCGAATACAAGGTCGGACAGCGCGTCTCGGGCGAGGGTCACATCGTCTGCGGCCACTGCCGCAACTGCCGCGCGGGGCGAGGGCATCTCTGCCGCAACACGCTCGGCGTCGGCGTCAACCGGCCCGGCGCCTTCGGCGAGTATGTAGCGATCCCACAGCACAATGTCGTGCCGATCCCCGACGACGTGCCGGACGAGATCGCGGCGATCTTTGATCCATTAGGCAACGCCGTCCACACCGCACTGTCCTTCGACCTGGTCGGCGAGGATGTGCTGGTCACCGGCGCCGGCCCGATCGGCATCATGGGCGCGCTGGTCGCGCAATGCGTCGGCGCGCGGAAAGTCGTCATCACCGACATCAACCCGGTCCGGCTGGAACTGGCGCGCAAGCTCGGCGTCCAGCATGTGGTCGACGCCTCGAAGGAGAAGCTGCGCGACGTGATGCCGGCACTCGGCATGACCGAAGGTTTCGACGTCGGGCTGGAGATGTCGGGCGCCGCGCCAGCCTTCCGCGACATGATTGACACCATGAACAATGGCGGCAAGATCGCCATCCTCGGCATCGCTCCCACCGGCTTCGAGATCGACTGGAACAAGGTCATCTTCAAGATGCTGCATCTCAAAGGCATCTACGGCCGCGAGATGTTCGAGACCTGGTACAAGATGATCGCCCTGGTGCAGGGGCCGCTGGATGTCTCGGGTCTGATCACGCATCGCATCGGCATCGACGATTTCCAGGTTGGGTTCGATGCGATGCGCAGCGGCAGTTCCGGCAAAGTGGTGATGGACTGGTAGGGTTTGGTTGAAGCAGCATCCTGGCAATGCTGCGGGACAGCTCCCTCTTTGGCCTGCCGGACAGAGGGGGTGTGAAGGATCGCTACGAAGAAGATAAAGCCTCTTCCAGTGCTGCCACCCCCCTGACAATCGCCGCTCTCTCTTCCTCGCTCAGCCTCGCCAGCAGCTCCCTTTCAAACGCCTTCGCCAGCGGCACCATTTCCCGGTAAGCGGCGAGCCCCGCCTTGGTCAGCGTCAGATGCTCGACGCGGCGGTCGTTCTCGTCCGGCGCTCTTGTCAGCCAGCGCCGGCGTTCGAGCTCGGCGACCGCGCGCGACACCTTGGTCTTGTGCATGGCCGACTGCTCGCCGAGTTCCGTCGCCGTCATCATCCCGCGCTGCCCGAGGCCTGAGAGCGTGCGCCATTCCGGCCGCGTCAGACCGTGGCGCTCCTTGTAGATGCGCGAGAATTCGCGGCTCACGGTGTCGGCCAGCCGGTAGAGCCGGTAGGGCAGGAAGTTTTCTAGCTCGAGAATTTCCGGTTTCATTTGGCGCACCATCGATGCGGGGTTCGGCGTTGATAGTTACATTTTCGATGGTTACAAATGAAACCAGTTTGGTCAACATCACCGGAAAGCCTTCCTCAACGCTGAGGGCGGCAGCCCGGGATCAGGGAGGATCGGATGGCCTTTTCCTATATGCCGGGCTTCGGCAATGATTTTGAGACCGAGACGCTGCCGGGATCGCTGCCGCAGGGCCGCAACTCGCCGCAGCGGCCGGCCTACGGGCTCTATGCCGAGCAGCTTTCGGGCTCGCCCTTCACCGCGCCGCGCGGCACCAACGAGCGCTCCTGGCTTTACCGCATCCGTCCCAGCGTGAAACACACCGGCCGCTTCAAGGGCGCGAGCTATCCCATGTGGAAGACGGCGCCCAACGTCGGCGACCACGAGCTGGCGCTCGGCCAATACCGATGGAACCCTGTTCCGATCCCGACCGAGCCGACCGACTTCATCTCCGGCATGCGCACCATGACCACCGCCGGCGACGCGGTCGGCCAGTCCGGCATGGCGGCGCATGTCTATGTCGCCAACCGCTCGATGGTCGACGACCATTTCTTCAATGCCGACGGCGAGCTCATGATCGTGCCGCAGGTCGGCACGCTGCGCTTTGTCACCGAGATGGGCGTCATCGAGCTTCGCCCCGGCGAGATCGCGGTGCTGCCGCGGGGCCTCGTCTTCAAGGTCGAGCTCGCCGACAGTCAGGCGCGCGGCTATGTTTGCGAGAACTACGGGGCAAAATTCACCATGCCCGACCGCGGCCCGATCGGCGCCAATTGCCTTGCCAATCCGCGCGACTTCAAGACCCCCTGCGCCTGGTTCGAGGAGAAGGAGACGCCATGCCGGCTGATTGTCAAATGGTGCGGCACTTTCCACGTCACTGAGCTCGGCCATTCGCCGCTCGACGTCGTCGCCTGGCACGGCAACTACGCGCCCTATAAATATGATCTGGCGACGTTTTCGCCGGTCGGCGCCATCCTGTTCGATCACCCTGACCCGTCGATCTTCACCGTGCTGACGGCGCCGAGCGGCGAGGAGGGCACCGCCAATGTCGACTTCGTCATCTTCCCGCCGCGCTGGCTGGTGGCGGAAAACACTTTTCGGCCGCCCTGGTACCACCGCAACATCATGAGCGAGTTCATGGGCCTGATCCACGGCCAGTACGATGCCAAGGAGGAAGGTTTTGTCCCCGGCGGCATCAGCCTGCATAACCAGATGCTGGCGCACGGACCCGACGCCTCCGGCTTTGAGAAGGCCTCCCGCGCCGACCTGAAACCGGTCAAGCTCGACAACACCATGGCCTTCATGTTCGAGACGCGCTTTCCGCAGATGCTGACGCGCTACGCCGCCGAGCTCGAAACCTTGCAGGAGAACTACATCGACTGCTGGGCCGACCTGAAGAAGCGCTTCAATGGCACGCCGGAAGGCGACTGGCCCTGATTGGTGAGGTCAGAGTCAGGAAAACATCGGCGGGTGGCTTGACGATAACTCGCCACGGCCTTGTTGTGGGACGAGCGGCACGAAGCCCGCGAGGAGAGGAAACCGCATGAAGCTTGCCACTTTGAAGAACGGGACGCGCGACGGAAAACTGGTCGTGGTCTCGCGCGATCTGACGCGGTTCACCGACGCTTCTTTCCTGGTGCCGACGCTGCAGGCTGCGCTCGACAATTGGGAGCGCTTGGCGCCGCATCTGGCGGCGATGGCGGAATCGCTCGAGACCAACGCGGTGCCCTCGGCCCGCTTTCACGAGCATGACGCCCATTCGCCGCTGCCGCGCGCCTATCAATGGGCGGACGGCTCCGCCTATGTGAACCATGTCGAGCTGGTGCGGAAGGCACGCGGCGCCGAGATGCCGGCGAGTTTCTGGACCGATCCGCTGATCTACCAGGGCGGCTCGGACTCCTTCCTTGCGCCGCGCGATCCGATCCGCATGGCCGACGAAGCCTTCGGCATCGACATGGAGGCGGAAGTTGCCGTCATCGTTGGCGATGTGCCGATGGGCGCCGGGCTGGGCGAGGCACGCGAGGCCATCCGCCTCGTCATGCTGGTCAATGATGTGACGCTTCGCGCCATCACGGGGCCGGAACTGGCAAAGGGCTTCGGCTTCTTCCAGTCGAAGCCGTCTTCTGCTTTCTCGCCGGTCGCGGTGACGCCGGACGAGCTTGGTGATGCCTGGGACGGCGGCAAGGTCAGCCTGCCGCTGCTCGCCGATCTCAACGGCAAACCGTTCGGCCGTGCCAATGCCGGCATCGACATGACCTTCTATTTCCCGGCCTTGATCGTGCATGCCGCGAAAACGCGGCCGCTCGCCGCCGGCGCCATCATCGGCTCCGGCACCGTCTCCAATAAGCTGAATGATGGGCCAGGCAAGCCGGTCGCGGCAGGCGGCGCCGGCTATTCGTGCATCGCCGAACTGCGCATGATCGAGACCATCGAGAGCGGCGAGCCGAAGACACCGTTCCTGCGCTTCGGCGACACGGTGCGGATCGAGATGAAGGACAAGGCCGGCCATTCGATCTTCGGCGCCATCGAGCAGAAGGTCGAGAAATACGAGGGGGAGAAAGGAACCTGAAAGGGTGACCTTGCTCGAGCACCTGCGCCGGATGGCGCGCAACAATTTGTGGTCGAACGACCGGCTCTACCGCGCCGTGCTGGAGCTTCAGCCCGGCGAGTTCGAGGCCGGTCGAACCAGTTTCTTTCCCTCGATCAAGGAGACGCTCAACCACATCCTTGCGGTTGATCGTCTCTATCTCGATTTTCTGACCGGTGGCGGCCTCGGTGCTGCGGCCTATGACGACTTCATACCGTTTGACGATGCGTCAAGCCTGGCCGCTACACAGACCGATTTTGACCGCAGGCTTGTCGCCTTCTGCGACGGCCTGTCGGAGGCAGATCTCGACCGCCGCGTCATCACCGACCGCCGCGAGGACGGCATGATCCCCGAAAGGATCGGCGACATCCTCGCCCATGTCTTCCTGCACGACATCCACCATCGCGGCCAAGTGCACGCGATGCTGTCGGGCACCTCGGTTGCACCGCCGCAATTGGATGAGTTCTTGCTCGATTACGACATTAAGCTCAGGAAGGACGAGGTCGAGCGGCTTGGGTTGTGAACAAGTGAGAACGCTTCGGGAATTATGGTAGTTACGAAAATTATTGACTTAATTCATGTAGGTACATAAATTCAGATGCAGATCGTCTGGGATGAACCTAAACGGTTGGCCAACATTGACAAACACGGCTTGGATTTCGCGGCGCTAGACGAGGAGTTTTTCCTTGCCTCGGCGATCCGGGCGGCCAAATCCGGCCGTTTCATGGCGATTGGTCGGGTAGTCGGCGGCGGCGTTGTTGCAGTGGTCTTTTCCCGGCTTGGCTCCGAAGGCATCTCGGTTATTTCAATGCGGGCGGCCAACCAGACGGAAAGGAGATTGTTCGATGGCGAAAGCTAAGCTGAACACTACAAAGCTGGACAACGGATTCAAGTCAGGCAAGGGATTCACCGAGGAAGATTGGGATGCGGTTTCGGACAATCCCGAATGGACCGAGGAGGATTTTCGGAATGCTCGTCCCTTCGCCGACGTGTTTCCGGACCTTGCCGAAAGCATTCGCCGCTCACGTGGTCGGCCGGCACTCGACAATCCGAAGAAGCAGGTAACGCTGCGCCTCGACAGCGATGTGGTTGCTCGTTTCCGTGCCAGCGGGCCCGGCTGGCAGAGCCGAATCAACGAAATTCTGAGGAAGGCCGCCGGCCTTTAGAGTAGCCGGCGGCTTGGTCTTTCGGCTGACTACGCCGCCCTGCCATCCAGCTTGATCACGCCACGCTTGATCTGGTCCTGCTCGATCGATTCGAACAGCGCGCGGAAATTCCCTTCGCCAAAACCTTCGTCGCCCTTCCTTTGGATAAATTCGAAGAAGATCGGCCCGATCACCGTCTTCGAGAAGATCTGCAGCAAGATCTTGGTCATACCGCCGTCGACGACGCCTTCGCCGTCGATCAGGATGCCGTGCTTCTTCATGCGCTCGATCGGCTCGTCATGGCCGTGCACGCGCTCATGCGACATCTCGTAATAGGTGTCGGGCGGGCCGGGCATGAACTTCAGCCCGTTGGCGGCGAGCTTGTCGGTGGCATCGTAGATCGCGTCCGTACCGACGGCAATGTGCTGGATGCCCTCGCCATCGTACTTCTTCAAATACTCGGCGATCTGGCTGGTTTCGTCCTTGGACTCGTTGAGCGGAATGCGAATCTTGCCGCAGGGCGAGGTGATCGCCCGGCTGACCAGTCCGGTGATCCTGCCGTCGATGTCGAAGAAATGGATCTGCTTGAAGCCGAACAGGTCACGGTAGAAATCCCACCACTTGTCCATGTTGCCGCGATAGACATTGTGGGTCAGGTGGTCGAGATAGTAGAAGCCGACGCCGTCGGGTTTTGGATTGCGCTCGCCCAGCCACTCGAACTCGGCATCGTAAGCCGAGCCCTTCTCGCCATAGATTTCGATGAAATAGAGGAGCGATCCGCCGATGCCGACGATCGCCGGCGCGTCGAGCGCCTTGTCGGTGCCCTCATAGGGCACAGCACCCTTCGACACGGCATGGTCGAAGGCATGCTTGGCATCGACCACGCGCCACGCCATCGAGGCGGCGCAGGGGCCGTGCTTTTCGACGAATTTCATCGCATGCGAGCCTGGCTCGGCATTGACGACATAGTTGATGTCGCCCTGGCGCCAGACGGTAATGTCCTTGGTGCGGTGCTTCGCCACCGCGACATAGCCCATGCGGGCAAAGAGCTCGGCGAGTTTTGCCGGGTCTGAATGCGCGAACTCAACGAATTCGAAGCCGTCGGTGCCGGCGGGATTCGCCTTGCTGATCTTGGCAGGCGGGGCGTCATGCGGGAAGGGGCCCATGGCAGTCCTCCGAAAGCTGGTGCGGCCGTGCTTGGCCAGTTTTCACCATAATAACGCTGGACGGCTGCATGGTGCTTGCATTCAACCGCCTGGAATGCCCATCATGTGCGTAGATTGTGCATGATTGGGGAGAAAATCATGGATGATGCGCGCCTTGATCAATTTGACCGCAAGATACTGGCGCTCCTGCAGGGCGATGCGCGGCTCACCAACAACGACCTTTCGGAGCGTGTGAACCTGTCGGCCTCGCAATGCTCGCGCCGCCGCCAGCGGCTGGAGGAAGATGGCTATATCAGGGGCTATCGCGCCGTGCTCGACCGCGACCGTCTCGGCTTTTCGCTGGTCAATGTGATTTCGGTGACCTTGGCCACCCACAACCGCGACAATGCCCGCCGCTTCGGCGAGCTGGTGGCGCGGCTGCCCGAGGTGCAGGAAGCGCACGCGCTGACCGGCGAGATGGATTACATCCTGAAGGTGGTGACGCCCGATCTCAAATCGCTTTCCGAGTTCGTCAACGGCGTGCTGCTGCCGCATGAATCGGTGCAGCACGTCAAGACAGCGATCGTGCTGGAAACGCTGAAAGAGACCGGCGCGCTGCCGATTTAGTTTGCGGAGATCTTTGTTGGATGCGACGGCGACGGAACGCGAACCTGCGGAATTGGCTCTCGCCAATGCGCAAGCTTTCACCCCCGCTGCTGCTGGATCAGCCCATAGAGGTTGGTGCAGCGCGCGCCGGAGCGGCAATAGGCGAAGACCGGGCCTTCGAGCTCGTCGAGCGCCTCGGCCTGATCCTCGACATTGTCCATGGTGAGCTGGCCGCTGATCACCGGGATGTAGCGGAAGGCGAGCCCCGCAGCTTCCGCGGCCGCCTTGACGCTGTCGGCAGAGGGCTGGCCCGGCTGCTCGTCGTCCGGCCGGTTGCAGATGACGCTCTTGAAGCCGGCGTCCTTGATGGCAACGATGTCCTCGGGCTGGATCTGCCCCGAGACCGAATAGTCTTCGCTGATCTGGCGGTATTCCATAGCGTCGTCCTCGCAATCCTTGGCCGCAGTCATGCCACCGCGCGGCATTAGCGGCAATCCGTAGCACCGGATCTCTCTGCCAAATAGAGAGTGCGGGGCGGAAAATCCAACCGGGCCGATTTTAGCCCGGTTGGGTGATGCCGCTTAGCTTCCGAGCAGCGCGCCTTTGAACTGCTCGATGTTGTTGTGCATCATGTCGATATAGGTCGAGGCCGGGCCGTCGGGCGGCGACAGCGCATCGGAATAGAGCGTGCCGCCGACCTTGATGCCGGTCTCGCTGGCGATCTGCTCGATGAGCCTGGGGTTGGTGATGTTCTCGATGAAGATCGCCGCCGCCTTGTCCTGCTTGACCTGGTTGACCAGCTTGGCCACGTCGGCGGCCGAAGGCTCGGAATCGGTCGAGATGCCTTGCGGAGCAAGGAAGGTCAGACCGTATGCATGCTCGAAATAGCCGAAGGCGTCGTGCGAGGTGATGACGACACGCTTGGCCTCGGGGATCGCCTGGATCGCCGCGGTCACTTCGCCCTCCAACGCGCCGAGCTTCTGGGTGTAGGCGGCGGCATTGGCCTTGTAGCTGTCGCAGCCCGCGCTATCGGCGGCGCAGAATGCATCGGCGATGTTCTTCACGTAGATCTTGGCATTGGCGATCGACTGGAAGGCGTGCGGGTCGTTGACCGTCTTGCCGCCGCCGGTGCCGGCGCCTTCAGCCGCGTCGGCATCGGCGAATTCCGGCTTGAAGGCGATTGGCGTCACGCCCTTGGTCAGCGTCACGATCGTCGCCTTGGTGGCGCTGGTGTCGACCAGGCGCTGCAAAAAGCCTTCGAAATGCAGACCGTTGACCAGCACGACATCGGCGCCGGCCATCGCCACCGCATCGGCGGGGGTCGGCTCGTAGACATGCGCGTCGCCGTCCGGGCCGACGATGGTGGTGATGTTGACGCGGTCGCCGCCGACATTTTTCGCAAAGTCAGCGATCACCGTGAAGCTCGCCACCACCTTGAGCGGCGCCGCAAAAGCGGACGATGTGGCGAAAGCGCTTAATGTTATAACGCTCAGCGCCAGGGCTGCGCGGAAGGATTTCAACATTGGGACAAGTCTCCTTGCTTGGGGATTAAGCTGTGCGGTGGCGGTGATGCACGATACGGGCGCGCAGCGCGCCGCGCGTGCCGAACAGGATCGAGCAGAAATAAACGACGCCGGCCGAAAGGATGATAGCCGGGCCGGACGGCAGTGAGGCGTGATAGGACAAAAGCAGTCCGGCTATGCAGGAGGCAAAGCCGATCAGCACCGCCAGCGCGCACATCGGCTCGACGCGAACCGTCCAGAAGCGGGCGGCGGCGGCCGGCAGCATCATCAGCCCGACCGAGAGCAGCGTGCCCAGCGCCTGGAAACCGCCGACGAGGTTGAGCACGACCAGCCCAAGAAAGATGAAATGGACCGGGCTGCCCATGCGGCTCACCGAGCGCAGGAACAGCGGATCGAGGCATTCGGCGACCAGCGCCCGCCAGAAGATGGCGAGGCAGGCGAGCGTCACAACCACGATGCCGCAGATCAGGATCAGCGCCTCGTTGTTGAGCGCCAGCACGGTGCCGAACAGCACATGCATCAGGTCGACGCTCGAGCCGCGGATCGACACCATAAGCACGCCGATGGCGAGCGAGATCAGATAGAAGGCCGCCATCGAGGCATCCTCGCGCTGGATGGTGAAGCGCGAAACCGCCCCTGCGCCGAGCGCGACGATGATGCCGGCGATCAGCCCGCCGACGGTCATCGGCAGGATCTCGAGGCCATAGAACAGGAAGCCCGCGGCGGCACCGGGCAGGATGGCGTGCGCCATTGCGTCGCCCGACAGGCTCATGCGCCTGAGCATCAGGAAGACGCCGACCGGGCAGGCGCCGAGCGACAGCATCAGCGAGCCGAACAGCGCCCGTTGCATGAAGGCGAAATCGGCGAAGGGCTGGATGAACAGGCCGTAGAGAAACTCCATCACGCCGCCCTCGGTCCGGAGCCATGGCCGTGATGATGATCATGCGCGTGCGCGTGGTCATGATGTTCGTGGTCATGGCCATGGTCATCGGGCTCGCACCAGGGCGCGTTCTCTTCCCAGGCCTCGTGAAAACGCCGCGCCTTGAGCAGGTTTTCAGGCCTGAGCGTCTGTTTTGTGTCGCCCCAGGCGACAGGCTGGCGGGCGAGCAGCAACGTCTCGGGAAAATTCCGCCGCACGAGATCGAGGTCGTGGACGACCACCATGATCGTGCGCTCCTCGCCATGCCAGCGCTTTATCAGCTGGATGAGGTCGCCGACGGTCTTGGCGTCGACGGCATTGAACGGCTCGTCGAGCAGGATGAGGTCGGCATCCTGCAACAGCACGCGGGCAAACAACGTGCGCTGCAGCTGACCCCCGGAGAGCGTGTCGATCGGCCGCTTCTCGAAGCCGCCGAGCCCGACCGCCATCAGCGCCTTGCTGACCGACTCGCGATCCTCTTTGGTGTAGCGTCCGAGCATGCCGCGCTTCGGCCACAGGCCAAGCGAGACCAGGTCGACCACCCGCGCCGGGAAGCTGCGGTCGAGCTCCGACTGCTGCGGCAGATAAGCGGTGCGCACGCCGGGCGCGCGGACAACCGTGCCCTCCATCGGCTTCAGCACGCCGACAATGCCCTTCATCAGCGTCGACTTGCCCGAGCCGTTGGCGCCGACGACGGCAGTCAGCGAGCCTTTTCGGACCGTGCCGTTGAGGTGATGGATGGCGGGATGGCTGTTGTAACCGAGCGTCAGGTCGCGGAAGGTCAGGCAGGCATTTGTCATCAGACGTTCCGGATCGGACACGAATTCGAGAGTACTCGTCGATATGTGATGTTATTACATTAGTCAACATGCCGGTTCGGCAGAATTGTGTCCAGATCGGTCAACTCGCCGTGTACACGGAAGCGGTCCGGAGCCGATAAATTGGCTCAATCGGTTTCGCGCCGGTCGGCCTTGCCCGAAGCCGGCACGAACTCTAAACAGGCGCGACCCTAGAAAAGAAGGAACCTCCCATGAGCATTCGTCGTATCGATGTCGGCCCGCGCATGAGCCAGATCGTCATTCACGGCAACACTGTCTATCTGGCCGGCCAAGTCGGTGAGCCCGGCGGCAACGTCGCCTCGCAGACTCGCCACATCCTGAAGACCATCGACGAATTGCTGGCCAAGGCTGGCACCGACAAGACCAAGATCGTGCAGGCGATCATCTGGCTGGCCGAGATGGGCACCTTCGCCGAGATGAATTCGGAGTGGGACAAGTGGGTGCCGCAGGGCCACACCCCCGCCCGCGCCACCGGCGAAGCCAAGCTCGCCACCCCGGAATATCTGGTCGAGATCATCGTTACGGCGGCGCTGTAAGGCGCAGGAACCGCCAATCTTCCCCGTGGGCCCCACGAGGGGAAGATCGCTCATCCCTGCGAAGGCGTGAACCGCGCCACAAGCGTGTGGCTTTCCGCCGGATAGATGAAGCGCACTTGCGTGACCGGATGCTCGGCGCTCCAGGTGCGGCGCTCGACCACCAGGCAGGGCGCGCCGGGATCGATGTCGAGCGTGTCGGCGATAGTTTCGTCAGCCGCCATGGCGCGGATACGGTGCTCGGCCTCGCTCCACGGCACGCGGCCGATCAGCCAGGGGCCGGGCGCGATGTCGAGAAATTCTTCCTCGCTGGCCTCGCCCACCGCCGAAAGATTGATCAGGCGCTGCTCGAGCGCGAATGGCCGTTCGCCGGCAAAATGCAGCCCCTCCAGCCAAAGCACTGGACCCGTGGCAGATAGCCCAAGCAGCGACCGATCCTCGGCATTGCCGCGTCGTTTCATGCGCTCCAGCCGTTCATAACGATAGGGCAGGCCAAGCGCCTCGACCTCGATCCTGATGTCGTGCAGTTCCAGCACCGCCGCCTGCGACTGCGGCTGGCGCACGAAGCTGCCCGAGCGGCGGCGGCGCTCGATCAACCCCGCCTTGGCGAGCTGCGACAGCGCCTTGTTCACAGTCATGCGGGAACAAACATACTGAGCCGTCAGCTCGTGCTCGAACGGGATGCGGTGGCCGGGCGCCCATGCACCCGACAGAATCTTTTCCCGGATGTCGGACAGGATCCGCTGGTGCAGCGACAGGGTCTCGCCGTCTTCCATCTCTGCCGTTTCGGTCATGCTCATCGGGATCAGCCCTCGGAAAGCGCCATCATCACTTTGCGGAAGCGCCCGGCGACCGCCTCGCGTTTGACATGCCTGCCGCCGCTCACTTGCTTCTTGCCATGCACCCAGACGCAATCGACCTTACTGCCATTGGCAAAGATCCAGGCGTCGAAGATGGCATCGCCCGCCTTGCCGGCAAGCGAGGGATGGCTAGCGTCGAGCGAGACGAAATCGGCGGGCCTGGCGACGGCGAGGGTTGAGGGGCCGGCGCCGAGCGCGATGCTGCCGCCATCGAGCGCGGCCTCGAACAGCGCGCGACCGGTAGAGCCGCCGGCGCGCGCCAGCACATTGCGGGCGCGGTGGGCAAGGCGCTGCGAATATTCGAGCTGCCGAAGCTCGTCCGGCGGGCCGATCAGCACATTGGAGTCGGAGCCGACGCCGAAGCGGCCGCCATGTTCGATGAACAGGGGGGCGGCGAAAGTGCCGTCGCCGAGATTGGCCTCGGTGATCGGGCAGAGGCCAGCGACGGCTCCGGCCTTGGCCATGGCGATCGTCTCGGCTTCGGTCATATGCGTGGCGTGGATCAGGCACCAGCGCCTGTCCACCTCAGCATGTCCGAGCAGCAACTCGACCGGACGCTTGCCTGACCAGGCGATGCAGTCCTCGATTTCCTTCACCTGCTCGGCGACATGGATGTGGATCGGCCCGTTCGGCGCCATTGCTGCAACCGCGTTGAGTTCGTCCGGCGTTGCGGCGCGCAGGCTGTGCGGCGCGACGCCGACGACGGCTTGCTCCAGCGAGCGAACGCCTTCGCGAGTTTTCTCAAGCAGACGTTCGAAGGGTCCGACATCATTGATGAATCGCCGCTGGCCTTCGTTGGGAGCAGCGCCGCCGAAGGCCGAATGGGCATAGAAGACCGGCAGCAGCGTCAGTCCGATGCCGGTGTCGGCGGCGGCAGCCGCGATCCGCTCCGCCATCTCGGCGATGTTGGCGTAAGGCTGCCCGTCGCGGTCGTGATGCAGATAGTGAAACTCGCCGACGCGCGAAAACCCGGCTTCCAGCATCTCCACATAAAGCTGCGCCGCGACCGCCTCGACCTGGTCCGGCGTCATCGACAGCGCGAAGCGGTACATCACCTCGCGCCAGCTCCAGAAACTGTCGGCCGAGGGACCGCGCAGTTCGGCAAGCCCCGCCATGCCGCGCTGGAAGGCGTGGCTATGCAGGTTGGGCATGCCGGGCAGGACGATGGCGTGGCGTTCGTCGCCGGCGTGTGCCGAAGAGCCCACTTCGACTTCAGAGATACGGCCGCCGTCGAAAGCGATCCTCACATTGCCCCGCCAACCGCCGGGCAGCAGCGCCTGTTCCGCAAAGATCGCCGTCACGTCCAAACTCCCAATCCGAATGCCCGAGCGACATTAACACTTGCGTCGCGTTTCAATATGTATATACATAATCGTCATCCTTTCAAATGGAAAAGATGATGGGTGGAGCAAACGGAAAGAGCGGCCTTCGTCTGTGGCGCAATGCGCGCCTGGCGACTATGGCCGAGGGTGCTGCCGGTCTCGGCATCGTCGAGAAAGGTGCGATCGCCGCGCGCGACGGGCTGATCGTCTATGCCGGATCGGAGGCCGACCTGCCGGCAGCCGCCGGGCAGGGCGTCGAAACGGTCGATTGCCAGGGCCGCTGGATCACCCCCGGCCTGATCGATTGCCACACCCACCTTGTCTATGCAGGCAACCGCGCCAACGAATTCGAGATGCGCTTGGCCGGCGCCACGTATGAGGAGGTGGCGAGGGCAGGGGGTGGCATCGTTTCCTCGGTCAAGTCGCTGCGCGCCGCGAGCGAAGACGAGCTCGTCTCCCAGACGCTGCCCCGCCTCGACGCGCTGATGGCCGAGGGCGTGACGACCGTCGAGGTCAAGTCCGGCTACGGCCTCGATGCCGACAATGAAAAAAAGTCGCTGCGCGCCGCGCGCCGTCTGGCCGGTGAGCGCTCCGTCACGATCCGTACGACCTGTCTCGCCGCCCATGCGCTGCCGCCTGAAGCCAGGGGCGACAAGGACGCTTTCATCGATCTCGTCGCCGGCACGATCCTCCCGGCGGTTGCCGCCGAAAAGCTCGCGGACGCCGTCGACGGTTTTTGCGAGGGCATTGCCTTCTCACCGGAACAGATCGCGCGCGTCTTCGATAAGGCGAAAGCGCTTGGCCTGCCGGTGAAGCTTCACGCCGACCAGTTGTCCAACCTGCATGGCGCCGCGCTTGCCGCGCGCTACGGCGCGCTGTCGGCTGATCACCTGGAATACACCGATGAGGAGGGCGCCGCGGCGATGGCCGGATCCGGCACCGTCGCGACCATCCTGCCCGGCGCCTACTATTTCATCCGCGAGACCAAGAGGCCGCCGGTCGATCTCTTCCGCCGCCACGGCGTGAAGATGGCGGTCGCCACCGACTCCAATCCCGGCACCTCGCCGCTCACCTCGCTGCTGCTCACCATGAACATGGCCGCGACGCTCTTTGGCCTGACCGTCGACGAATGCCTCGCCGGCGTCACCCGCGAGGCCGCGCGTGCGCTGGGGCTTCTCGACAGGACCGGCACGCTGGAAGCCGGCAAATCGGCCGACCTTGCCGTCTGGGACATCGAGCGTCCGGCCGAACTTGTCTACCGCATGGGCTTCAATCCGCTCCATGCCCGCATCTGGAGAGGACAATGACCGAACTGATCCTGAAGCCCGGCAGCGCAACGCTTGCCGACTGGCGCGCCATCTATCGCGGCGCCGTGCCGAAGCTCGACGATGCCTGCCGGCCGAAGATCAAGGCCAGCGCCGAAGCCGTCGCCCGCATCGTCGCCAAAGGCGAGCCGGTCTACGGCATCAACACCGGCTTCGGTAAGCTCGCCAGCGTTCGCATTCCGGCAAACGATCTTGAAACGCTGCAACGTAACATCGTGCTTTCCCACGCCGCGGGCGTCGGCGAACCGATGCCGGCCCCCGTGGTGCGGCTGATGATGGCGTTGAAGCTGGCGAGCCTCGCCCAGGGCGCTTCCGGCGTGCGCGCCGAGACCATCGACCTGCTCCAGGGGATGCTCGCCAACGACGTCATCCCGGTGGTGCCGGCGCAAGGTTCTGTCGGCGCCTCGGGCGACCTTGCGCCGCTCGCGCATATGACGGCCGTCATGATCGGCGTCGGTGAATGTTTTACCCCGCATGGTCGCTTCCCGGCCAAGGTCGCCTTCGTCTCGCATGGGCTGGAACCGGTCACGCTCGGCGCCAAGGAAGGCCTGGCGCTGCTCAACGGCACCCAGTTCTCGACCGCCTTCGCGCTCGCCGCCTTGTTCGAAGCAGAGACGCTCTACCAGTCGGCGCTGGTCGCCGGCGCGCTGTCGACCGATGCTGCCCGCGGCTCCGACGCGCCTTTCGATCCGCGCATCCATCTGTTGCGCAAGCATCGCGGCCAGATCGAGACCGCGGACGCGTTGCGCAATCTGATGGCCGGCAGCGCCATTCGTGAATCGCACCGCGTCGGTGACGAGCGCGTGCAGGATCCATACTGCCTGCGCTGCCAGCCGCAGGTGATGGGCGCCGCGCTCGACGTCCTGCGCAAGGCGGCCGACACGCTGGAGACCGAAGCCAACGGCGTCACCGACAACCCGCTGATCTTCGCCGAGGACGACACCGCGCTCTCGGGCGGCAATTTTCACGCCGAGCCGGTGGCCTTTGCCGCCGACATGATCGCGCTTGCCGTCTGCGAGATCGGCTCGCTGTCTGAGCGCCGCATCGCCATGCTGGTCGATCCGGCGCTCTCCGGCATGCCGGCTTTCCTGACGCCGAAGCCTGGCCTCAATTCCGGTTTCATGATCCCGCAGGTGACGGCGGCGGCGCTCGTTTCGGAAAACAAGCAGAAGGCCTATCCGGCGAGCGTCGATTCCATCCCGACCTCGGCCAACCAGGAAGACCATGTCTCGATGGCTGCCCACGGCGCGCGCCGCCTGCTCGGCATGATCGAGAATGCAACGGCCGTCATCGGCATCGAGCTGTTGGCAGCCGCGCAAGGCTGCGATTTCCATGCCCCGCTCGCTTCGAGCGAAGCGCTGGAAACGGTGCGCAAGCTGGTCCGAGCCGAGGTGCCGCATCTCGACAACGACCGGCATTTCCATCCCGACATGGAAAAGGCGATCGCCCTGGTCCGCAGCGGCGCGGCGGTTAAGGCGGCGGCTGCGGTGGCGCTGCCGGGGATTGCGTCATGAGATTGAATGCTCTGATAGGTCGCGATCCTTCACGCCCCCCTCTGTCCTGCCGGACATCTCCCCCACAAGGGGGGAGATTGGCAACTTTGGCGCCCCGCTCCTTCTTGCAACGTGGACGATTGGCGAAAGCCGGCGTGATATCTGATCTCCCCCCTCGTGGGGGAGATGTCCGGCAGGACAGAGGGGGGCGCCGTAGAGCTCCAACCCGTGGAGAGCTCCAATGACCACGCCCTGGCTCACCATCACACGCGGTACGGCGCCGCTGCTGGTCTCGATCCCGCACACCGGCATAGATCTTGCGGGCCTCGACAGCCGGTTGGTCTCGCCGTGGCTCGGCCGCCGCGACTGCGACTGGTGGATCGACAAGCTGTACGACTTCGCGAACGATCTTGGCGCCACGGTCGTCCACACCGCCATCTCGCGCACCGTCATCGACGTCAACCGCGACCCCTCCGGCGTCTCGCTTTATCCTGGACAGGCGACGACCACGCTCTGCCCCACCGACACGTTTGATGGCGATCCGCTCTACCGCATGGGCGAGGAGCCGACGCCGTCCGAGATCGACCTGCGCCGCGAGACTTACTTCGCGCCTTACCATGCCGCCCTGCAGGCTGAGATCGACCGTCTGCGCGACATGCACGAGAAGATCGTGCTCTATGACTGCCATTCAATTCGCTCGGTGCTGCCGCGCCTGTTCGAAGGCACGCTGCCGGTGTTCAATCTCGGCACCAATGACGGCAAGAGCACCGAACCATCGCTGCAGGAAAAGGTAGCCGCCATCCTCGCGGCGAGCAGCCAGTCCTGGGTGGTCAATGGGCGCTTCAAGGGCGGCTGGATCACCAGAAGTTTCGGCCGGCCGCAGAGCGGCGTCCATGCGCTGCAGATGGAGCTCTCGAACCGCGGCTATATGCGCGAGCCGTCGGAAAAGGGCGCGCCGGACAACTGGCCGGTGCCTTACGACCCAACCTACGCGGCGCCGATCCGCGCCACGCTGAAAACCATTCTCGAAACCGCGATTGCCTGGGCCGCGCGCTGACGCTCCCGCCGCACCTGATCGAAGGGAACTGCCGACATGACCGACCCTCGCCACAACATCCGTGAAGTCCGCGCGCCGCGCGGCGACAAGCTCAACGCCCGCTATTGGACGACCGAGGCGCCGCTGCGCATGCTGATGAACAATCTCGATCCGGAGGTTGCCGAGAACCCGAACGAGCTCGTGGTCTATGGCGGCATCGGCCGGGCGGCGCGCACCTGGAACGATTTCGACCGCATCGCCGCGTCGCTGAAGACGCTCGGCGAGGACGAGACGCTCTTGGTGCAGTCGGGCAAGCCGGTCGGCGTCTTCCGCACCCACAAGGACGCGCCGCGCGTCTTGATCGCCAATTCCAACATCGTGCCGCACTGGGCGACCTGGGAAAAATTCAACGATCTCGATAGGAAGGGCCTGATGATGTACGGCCAGATGACGGCCGGTTCCTGGATCTATATCGGCACGCAAGGCATCGTTCAGGGCACCTACGAGACCTTCGTCGAGGCCGGCCGCCAGCACTATGGCGGCAATCTCAAGGGCAAGTGGATCCTGACCGCCGGCCTCGGCGGCATGGGCGGCGCCCAGCCTCTGGCCGCTGTCATGGCCGGCGCCTCCTGCCTCGCCATCGAATGCAATCCGGACTCGATCGACTTCCGCTTGCGCACTCGCTACCTGGACGAGAAGGCCAAAACGCTCGACGAGGCGATGGAAATGATCGAGCGCTGGACCAAGGCCGGCGAGGCGAAGTCCGTCGGCCTGCTCGGCAATGCCGCCCAGATCGTGCCGGAGATGTTCAGGCGTGGGATCCGCCCCGATATCCTCACCGACCAGACCTCGGCGCATGACCCGATCAACGGCTATCTGCCCAAGGGCTGGACCATGGCCGAATGGCGCGAGAAGCGCGTCAGTGATCCGAAGGCGGTGGAGAAGGCGGCGCGCGCGTCGATGCGCGAGCATGTCGAGGCGATGGTGGCGTTCTGGAACGCCGGCGTGCCGACGCTCGACTACGGTAACAACATCCGCCAGGTCGCCAAGGACGAGGGTTTCGAAAATGCCTTCGCCTTCCCCGGCTTCGTGCCGGCTTACATCCGTCCGCTGTTCTGCCGCGGCATCGGCCCGTTCCGCTGGGCTGCGCTCTCGGGCGATCCGGAAGATATCTACAAGACCGACGCCAAGGTGCGCGAACTCACCCCCGGCAACACGCATCTGCACAATTGGCTCGACATGGCGCGCGAACGCATCTCCTTCCAGGGCCTGCCGGCGCGCATCTGCTGGGTCGGGCTTGGCGACCGCCACCGATTGGGGCTCGCCTTCAACGAAATGGTGGCCAACGGCGAGCTCAAGGCGCCGGTCGTGATCGGCCGCGACCATCTCGATTCCGGCTCGGTCGCCTCGCCGAACCGCGAGACCGAGGCGATGAAGGATGGCTCCGACGCCATTTCCGACTGGCCGCTGCTCAACGCGCTGCTCAACACCGCGTCCGGCGCCACCTGGGTCTCGCTGCATCACGGCGGCGGCGTCGGCATGGGCTTCTCGCAACATGCCGGCATGGTGATCGTCGCCGACGGAACGCCTGACGCGGCCAGGCGCCTGGAGCGCGTGCTGTGGAACGACCCGGCGACCGGCGTCATGCGTCACGCCGATGCCGGTTACGACATCGCCATCGAGTGCGCGAAGGAGCACCAGCTCAACCTGCCGGGCATACTGGGTTGAGGCGATGCGCATCCTTCGTGCCGCCGGCTATCGCGTCATGCCGTGGAAGAACGGCGGCGGCACGACCACCGAGATCGCCGTCTCGCCTGATGGCGCCGGTCTCGAGGATTTCGACTGGCGCATCTCCATGGCGCGCGTCGAGACCAGCGGGCCATTCTCCAGCTTCGCCGGGGTCGACCGCACGCTGTCGGTGCTGGAAGGCGACGGCATTATGCTCGACATCGCCGCTCGACCGCCGGCGCGGCTGACGCCAGCCTCGGCGCCGCTTCCTTTTCCCGGCGACGTGCCGACCCGCGCCACGTTGATGGGCGGCCCGATCACCGATCTCAACGTCATGAGCCGCCGCGGCTGCATCAGCCATACGGTCGAGCGCTTGCCTGTTTCGGGTGAAGTCGAGATAAGGTCGACCGACGGCACGACGATTATCTTGCCGGTTGGCGGTGGCGTCACAGTCCTCACGGACACCGCTGCCAGCCTCGGACCGCTTGATGCGCTCGTCCTCGATCAGCAGAGCCGGAAACTGCGCCTCCAGCCTGAAGGGCATGAGCTGATTTTTGTGATCCGCCTGCGCGTCACCGCCGCCAATGGTTAACGGCTGTTGCCAAACATGATCGCGGCGCGGGCGAAATATCGCCTGGGCCCTTGCATGTATCACGAAAAAGCCTGAATCCTTTCCCTGATCGGACCCGGGGCGGGAAGCGAGGGGCGTTCGCCCTTGAGTTGTCGAAAGGGGACGCCCCTGTCATGGAGCGCAAACAAACTTTCGGCCGAACCTGCCATGCAACAGATTGCATTTGAACCGGTTTTAGGGCCATTGCCGTGGCGGTGACGCCGCATCGCGCCCCGCCTTACGGAATAATCAATGAACATCCAGACGAATCCCGCCAAGATTGAACAAACTAGTGCCGGCTTCCCGACCGTCACGGAAGCGCCGATACGCTCCAATTTCCTGCCGGAAGACCGGCTGCGCGCGCTGGGCGCAGCACTCGCCAAGGGCGATGTCAGGGACCTGTTCGGGCTTTCGCCGTTCGAATTCCAGGCCCGCATCCGTGATAGCGCCAAGAAGATTCTCGAAGTCTACCGTTCGACCAACGCCGCCCAGGCCAAGGGCGAGACGATCACGCCCGCGGCGCAATGGCTGCTCGACAACAACTACCTGGTCGAAGAGACCATATTTCAGGTCAAGCGCGATCTGCCGCGCCGTTTCTACCGCCAGTTGCCGACACTCAAGCTTGCGGGCGGCACGGCGTTGCCGCGCGCCTTCGTCGTCGCCTGGAGCTATGTCGAGCATTCCGACAGCGCCGTCTCGGCGACCATGTTCAAGGCCATCGTCGAGGGCTTTCAATCGGTCGAGCCGCTGAAGATCGGCGAGCTCTGGGCGCTGCCGTCGCTGCTGCGGTTCGTGCTGATCGAAAACCTCCGACGCATCGCAGTGCGCGTCAACCGTACCAGAGAGATGCGCCAGATCGCCAACGAGGTCGCCGACCGGGTGCTGGCGACCGACGACAATGCCGACCGGACCAGGATCCTGTCGAGCTACGCCGCGCATGCGCAGGATACCACTTTCGCCACCCAGCTCCTTTATCGCCTGCGTGACGGTTCGCAGAACGCCGGCCGCGCGCTGGAATGGCTGGAGGGCGAGCTCGAGAAGACCGGCTCCGACGCCGAGGAGATCATCATCTCCGAGCATCAGACGCTGTCCAGCGGCAACGTCACCACCGGCAATATCATCCGCGGCCTGCGCCTCATCAACGACGTCGACTGGACGGTCTGGTTCGAGGGCGTCAGCCGCATCGACACGCTGCTGCGCGAGAAGACCGATTTCGCCGCGCTCGATTTCTTCTCGCGCGATCAGTATCGCACCGCGATCGAGCAGCTTGCGCGCCGCTCCGACCTTTCCGAATTCCGCGTCGCCGAAACGGCGATCGAGCTTGCAGGCCACATGCCTGGGGTCACCGATGCGTCCGGCGTGCCGGAAACTGCCGACCCCTCCGTGCATACCGATGTCGGCTTCTTCCTGGTCGGACCGCGTCGGCCGGAGCTGGAACAGGCGATCGGCTACCGGGCTCCCTTCTATGTGACTTTCAAGCGCGCCTTTGCCGCCACCGGCTGGCTCGGCATCGTCGTGCCGGTCTTCCTGCTGACGGTGCTCCTGCTTGTGCTGTCCGGCAACGCGCTTGCCAATCTCGGCCTCTCGGCGGGGGCGATCACGCTGATGCTGGCTTTGTTCGCGGTGCCGGCGAGCGAAGGCGCGTTGGCCTTCTTCAACACCGTCGTGGCGCTCTTCCTCAAGCCGACGCGGCTCGTCGGCTATGACTACAAGCACGGCATCCCCACCTCAGCGCGCACGCTGGTCGTCGTGCCTTCGCTCATCGGGTCGCGCGACGACGTCGAGGAAAACATCCGCAACATCGAGGTGCATCATCTCGCCAACACGGCAGAAGAGATCCATTTCGCGCTTTTGTCCGACTGGCCGGATTCCAAAACCGAAATCGACGCAGCCGACATCGAGATCCTGCAATATGCCCGCGACGAGATCGCCAGGCTGAACGCCCGCTACCCGTCGGAAGGTGCTCCGCGCTTCTATCTTCTGCATCGCCGCCGGCTCTACAATCAGGCCCAGGGCTGCTGGATGGGCTGGGAACGCAAGCGCGGCAAGCTGCACGAGCTCAACCTTCTGCTGCGCGGCGACAGCGATACCACCTTCCTGCCGCTCGATGTGCCGCTGCCGGACAAAGTCACCTATGTGATGACGCTCGACGCCGATACGCGCACCACCCGCGACGCCGTCTCGAGCCTTGTCGGCAAGCTCGCGCATCCGCTCAACCGTCCGCATTTCGATCCGGCAAAGCGCGTCGTCACAGCCGGCTACACCATCCTGCAGCCGCGCATCACCGCCTCGCTCACCAGCGGCGACGATGCCTCCTTCTTCCAGCGCGTCTTCTCGGCCAATCGCGGTCTTGACCCGTACGTCTTTGCCGTGTCCGACGTCTATCAGGACGTCTTCGGCGACGGCACTTTCACCGGCAAGGGCCTCTACCATATCGACGCCTTCGAAACGGCGCTGAAGGGCCGCATCGAGGAAAACACCATCCTCAGCCACGATTTGCTCGAAGGCGCCCTGGCGCGCGCCGCGCTCGTCACCGATGTCGAACTGGTCGAGGACTATCCGACCCGCTACTCGGTCGACGCCTCACGCCACCACCGCTGGGCGCGCGGCGACTGGCAATTGCTCGGCTTCATGTTCGATCCGCGCTCTGGCGTTCCGGCACTGTCGCGCTGGAAGATGGTCGATAACCTCCGCCGCTCGGTGACCCCGATCTTCTGGGTGATGGCCTGTATCGCCGGCTGGACGCTGCTGCCGTTCACGCAGGCCGCGCAGTGGCAGGCGCTGATGATCCTCAGCCTGTTCATGGCCCCGACTTTCGACATCGTCAACGGCATCCTGCCGAAGAGCGGCGACCAGACGCCGCGCGGCCATTTCTCGGCGCTGGCCCGCGACACTGTGTTCGGCACCGCGCTGGTGGCGCTGAAGGTGCTTTTGATGGCGCACCTTGCCTGGATGATGGGCGATGCCATCGTCCGCACTCTTTACCGGCTCTTCGTCAGCCGCCAGAACCTTCTGGAGTGGCGCACCGCCTCGCAGGCGCACAAGACCGGCGGCAGCGATCTCGGCGCCTATTACAGCATGATGTATGGCGCCGTGATCATCGGCGTCGTCGGCCTTGCCGTGCCGGTGCTGGCCGATTCCACCGGCGCGTTCGTCGCCTTCTTCTTCGCGATTTTCTGGATCGGCTCGCCCGCCGTCGCCTGCTGGATCAGCCGCTCGGCCGAGACCGAGGACAGGCTGCGCATTTCCGCCGCTGACATCCATGCGCTGCGCACCGTGGCGCGTCGCACCTGGCATTATTTCGAGACCTTCGTGACGGCCGAGCATCACCATCTGCCGCCCGACAATTTCCAGGAAAGCCCGGCCCCGGTGGTGGCGCCGCGTACCTCGCCGACCAACATCGGCGTCTACCTGCTCTCGGTGGTGTCGGCGCGCGACTTCGGCTGGATCAGCCTGTCGGATGCCATCACCCGCATCGACGCCACGATGACGACCATCGAGAACATGCCGCGCGACCGCGGGCATCTCTACAATTGGTACGACACGACGACGCTGAAGCCGCTTTATCCGCTCTATATCTCGGCGGTCGACAGCGGCAATCTCGCCGGCCATCTGGTCGCCGTGGCCGCGGCCTGCGCCGAATGGGCCGAGGCGCCTTCCGTCCACCTGCAGGGCGATTTCGAGGGCATCCTCGACACCGTCACCATCCTCGACGAGAGCCTGGAGGAACTGCCCGACGACCGCCGCCAGCTGCGGCCGCTGCGCCAGCGTCTTGCCGACCGCCTCGACGGCATGCGCCGGGCAGTGATGACCATCAAGGCGCAGCCCGAGATGGCCTCGATCCGCACGATCAATCTCGCGGTGCTGGCCGGCGAGATCCGCAAGCTCGCCACGGCCATCCACGTCGAGGCGGCGTCGCCCAAGAGCGACGTCATCGCCGACTGGGCGGCCAGGCTGGAGGCGACCTGCGAGGCCCATGTGCACGATTCGCACAATGACGAAAGCGCGGTCTCGGCGCTCCGCACCAAGCTGCTCGCGCTGCGCGGGCGCTGCCGCCGCTACGCCTTCGAGATGGATTTTTCCTTCCTGATGCGGCAGGAGCGCAAGCTCCTGTCGATTGGCTATCGCGTCGAGGAGCACCAGCTCGACGAGAGCTGCTACGACTTGCTCGCCTCCGAGGCGCGGCTGACCAGCCTGTTCGGCATCGCCAAGGGCGACTTGCCGACCGAGCACTGGTTCCGGCTCGGCAGGCCGATTGTCGAGATCGGTTTCAAGGGCGCGCTGATGTCCTGGTCGGGCTCGATGTTCGAGTACCTGATGCCGCCGCTGGTGATGAAGGAGCCGCAGGGCTCGATCCTCAACCAGACCAGCAAGCTCATCATCAAGCGCCAGATCCAGTATGCGCGCTCGAAGAACGTGCCCTGGGGCATCTCGGAAGCGGCCTACAATGCCCGCGACCGCGAGCTCACCTACCAGTACACCAACTTCGGCGTGCCCGGCCTCGGCCTGAAGCGTGGTCTCGGCCAGAACACCGTGATCGCGCCTTACGCCACCATCCTGGCGGCGCAGTTCAATCCGCGTGAGGCGGTGCAGAACCTGATGCGGCTGCGCGCGATCGGCGCGCTCGGCCGGCACGGCTTTTACGATGCGGTCGACTTCACGCCGCAGCGCGTGCCGGAAGGCACCGACCATGCCGTCGTCCAGAACTACATGGCCCACCATTCCGGCATGTCGATCGCCGCCGTGGCGGACGCCATCTTCGAGGGTCGGCTGCGCGAACGCTTCCACAGCGATCCGGTGATTGAGTCGGCCGAACTCCTCTTGCAGGAGAAGGCGCCGCGCGACATCCCGACCGCCACCGTCAGGACCGAGGCCGACGAGCGCTCCAAGGACGAGACCGAGACCGAGAGCCCGGACAGCCGCATCATCCTTGACCCGATCAAGGCGCTGCGCGCGACCAACGTCATGTCGAATGGCCGTTACTCGGTCATGGTCACCGCCACCGGCTCCGGCTACAGCCGCTTCGGCGAGCTTGCCATCACCCGTTGGCAGCCGGACCCGAGCGAAGACCGTCTCGGCTCCTATATCTTCTTGCGCGACACCGCGACCGGCGACTGGTGGTCGGCCACCGCCGAGCCGAAGCGCGCCGAGGGCGAGCGCGTGCAGACGCTGTTTGCCGACGACAAGGCGAGCTTTGCCAAATCGATCGGCTCGCTGCGTTCGGAGGTCGAGTGCATCGTCATCTCCGAAGGGAACGGCGAAGGCCGGCGCGTCACGCTTTACAATGACGGCCCCACCGACCGGCACATCGAGGTGACGTCCTTTGCCGAGCTGGTGCTGGGCAACGAAGCCTCCGACAACGCCCATCCGGCGTTCTCGAAGATGTTCGTCGAGACCGAGATCTCCGCTAACAACGGCGCGATCTTCGCCACCAGGCGCAAGCGCGAAAAGAACGAGCCCGACCTAACCATGGTGCATTTCGTCACCGATCCGTCGGGTCCCTCGCGCGACGCCGAGGCCGAGACCGATCGCCGCGCCTTCATCGGCCGTGGCCGCACCATCGCCGACGCTGCCGCCTTCGACCCCGGCGCCCGGCTCTCCGGCAGCCACGGCTTCACGCTCGACCCGGTGGCGGCACTTCGCCGCCAGGTGCGCGTGCCGGCCAACAAGAAGATCTCGCTGACCTTCTGGACCGTCGTCGGCGCCAACCGCGGCGAGCTCGACGAGGCGATCGGCCGCCTCGACCATCAGGAGAGCTTCGCCCGCCAGGCGATGCTCGCCTGGACGCGCAGCCAGGTGCAGACGCGCCATCTCGGCCTCAGCCTGACCGATGCCGCCAATGTGCAGAAGCTGGCGCGTTACCTGATCTATCCCGATCCGTTCCTGCGTCTGCCCGCCGACTCCATCGCCTCGGGCCTCGGCCGCCAGTCGAGCCTCTGGCCGACCAGCATCTCCGGCGATTTCCCCATCTTCCTGGTGCGCATCGGCGACGTCGCCGATCTCGAGATCGTCGCCCAGGCGCTGCGCTTCCAGGAATACATGCGCGCCCGCGGCATGATGATCGACTTCGTCGTCGTCAACGAGCAGGCATCCTCCTACGTGCAGGACCTGCAGCGCGCAGTGGAGACGCTGTGCGAGAACAGCCGCCTGCGTGGTCGCGAGCTTGGCCCGCGTCAGCACATCTTCGCCGTGCGCCGCGACCTGATGGACGAGCCGACCTACAAGACCCTACTGTCGGTCGCGCGTGTTGCGCTCCACACCCGCAACGGCACCATCTTCGACCAGCTCGAGCGGGCCGAAACGGCGGCATTGCAGGCTCGCGATGCTTTGCAGCAGGCGGAAGGCGTTCCGGCCCGCCAGCCGTCGCCGCCTTTGCCTGAGCCGACGCGGGCAAGCGAGGGGGGAGCCGATATTGCCGCCGACGGCACCGGCCTCAGCCTCTGGAACGGCTTTGGCGGCTTCGACGGCGACGGCCGCCACTACGTGACGCGGCTGACCGGCCGTCGTGTGACGCCGCAGCCCTGGATCAACGTCATCTCCAACGCTTCCTTCGGCTTCCACGTCTCTGCCGAGGGCGCCGGCTTCACCTGGAGCCGCAACAGCCGCGACTACCAGTTGACGCCGTGGTCGAACGACCCGGTGTCGAACCGGCCGGGCGAGGGCTTCTATATCTACGACCAGTTGAGCGGCAAGGCGTTCTCGCCGATGGCCGCGGTGGTGCGCGATCCCTCGATGACCTACGAGACCTGGCACGGGCAGGGGTTCTCGACCTTCCGCTCGAAGCGCGGGCCGCTCTCGATGGATCTGACGCAGGTCGTCGACCCGGTGGATCCGGTGAAGATCACGCGGCTGCGCATCCAGAATGCCGGCCCCGCGCCGGCAAGGCTGCGCGTCTATGCCTATGCCGAGTGGGTGCTCGGCGGCCATCGCTCGCGCACGGCGGCAACCATTGTGCCGACCAGGGACGCCGCGACGGGCGCCATGCTGGCGCAGAACCCCTACGGGCTCGACTTCGGCGAGCGGGTGGCTTTCCTCGCCGCGACGGCGCCTGTTCATTCGGTGACCGCCGACCGCGGCGAGTTCGTCGGCAGGCACGGCACGACCGAATATCCGCAGGCCGTGCTTGGCGGAGTTGCTTTGTCCGGCCGCGTCGAGGCAGGCGACGATCCGTGCGCGGTGATCGCCAGCGACATCGACATCCCGGCCGACGGCGACGTGACGCTGTTCTGGCTGCTTGGCGACGCCGCCACGGCCGCCGAGGCGAGCGCCCTGGTCCAGACCCACAGGGACAAGGATTTCGACCGGCGTCTGGCCGATAATGAGCGCGTCTGGCGCGGCTTCCTCGACACCATTCAGGTCGAAACGCCGGACAAGGCGCTCAACGCCATGGTCAACCACTGGCTGCCCTACCAGAGCCTGGCCTGCCGCATCCGCGCGCGGTCGGCCTTCTACCAGGCGAGCGGCGCCTTCGGCTTCCGCGACCAGTTGCAGGATACGCTGGCCTTGCTGGCGCATGATCCGAAGCTGGCGCGCGACCAGATTCTCAACGCCGCCCGCCGGCAGTTCCAGGAGGGCGACGTGCAGCACTGGTGGCTGCCCCGCACCGATGCCGGCGTGCGCACCATGATCTCGGACGATGTCGTGTGGCTGGCGCACGCGACGGCCCGCTACATCGAGGTGACGGGCGATGCCGCCATCCTCAAGGAGCAGATACCGTTCATCGACGGGCAGGAGCTTGGCGAGGGGGAGCACGACGCGTTCTTCACGCCCGAGATCACCAAGACCACAGCCTCGCTTTACGAGCACTGCGCGCGGGCGCTCGATCTGGCCATCAAGCGCAGCAGCCCGGCCGGCCTGCCGCTGATCCTCGGCGGCGACTGGAACGACGGCATGAACCGTGTCGGCGAGGGCGGCAAGGGCGAAAGCGTCTGGCTAGGCTGGTTCCTGCTGAAGACGCTGGGTGACTTCGCCCCCATCGCCAAGGGACAGAGCGATGGCAAGCGGGCGCAGGCCTGGACGAAGCACGCGGACCTGCTGAAGCGGGCGCTGGAGAGCACGGCCTGGGACGGCCAGTGGTACCGGCGCGGCAGCTTCGACGACGGCAGCCCGCTCGGCTCCCGCAATTCGGACGAATGCAAGATCGACTCCATCGCCCAGTCCTGGAGCGTGCTGTCGGGCGAGGGGGATCCTGCCCGCTCGACCACGGCCATGGAGCAGGCGACGAAGATGCTCGTCGACGACAAGCACAAGATCGTCAAGCTGTTCACGCCGCCCTTCTCGAACAGCGACAAGGATCCCGGCTATATCAAGAGCTACCCGCCGGGCGTGCGCGAGAACGGCGGCCAGTACACCCATGCCGCCACCTGGTTCGTCATCGCGCTGGCCGAGATGGGACGCACCGACGAGGCCTATCGCTGCTTCTCGATGCTGAACCCGGTCAACCACGCCTCGGACGAGGCGGCGGCCGAGCATTACCGCGTCGAGCCTTACGTCGTGGCGGCGGACATCTACGCCGGCGAAGGAAAAGGCGGCCGCGGCGGCTGGACCTGGTACACGGGGTCGGCCGGCTGGCTCTACCGGGCCGCGGTGGAAGGAATCCTCGGCATCGAGCGGCGCGGCAAGCAGATCACGTTTAGGCCGAAGCTGCCTGGCCACTGGGACGGCTACGCCGCCACACTCAAGATGTTCGGCGGCGAAATCAAGGTTCGCGTCATCCGCGACAAAAAGACCAAGTCGATCGCGCTTGAAGTCAATGGTTCGAAGACCAAATCAGGGTCTTTCGAACCGAAGGCCGGTGAGATGACCGACGTCGTCGTCAAGATACCTGCGTAGGATCAAAGACTTGACTTGCAGGCCGCGCATCTCTCGGGATGGGCGGCCGAGCTTGGCGTTTTACTTTGCCAATGGGCCGGGCAGCGTGCGCCCACGCTGCTTCAGGCACGGCTAAGCAAGTGCCAAGTGATTAAAAATGTGGCAGCGCTGGGCAGGTGCCATTGTTTTGCCGCAAGGCTGACATTTCACCTTTTATCTCAAACCGTTAGGTGATCACGTCAGATTTCGCACCGTCGTCATCTTTTGTTCGCTAAATGGGAACGGAAGGGATAGACGACGCATTGTTTCGCGACACATAAACCGGTACGTGTCAAAAAATGGTGCGGCGCACAATACCGACATTGAGCACGGACAAGAGTTTGGCGGAGTAGCTGAAGTGTCACTTCTGCAGATCTACTTTAGAGCGCTGAGTTATCTGGCTGCGGACAAGAAGCGCGTCGCGCTGATCTGCGGCGCCAACGTCGCGCTTGCCGCGATCGCCATTCTCGAGCCGATCCTTTTGGGCCGGGTGATCGGCGCCATTTCCGAAAAAGGTCCGGTGTTTTCGACGCTCGCCGTCTGGGCCGCTCTCGGTGTCTTCAATGTCATAGCTTTCGTGCTGGTGTCGCGCGGCGCCGACCGCTTCGCCCATGCCCGGCGTTCGGAAGTGCTGTGCCAGTCCTTCGAGCGCGTCATCACCATGCCGCTCGCCTGGCACCACCAGCGCGGCACGTCCAATTCGCTGCACACGCTGCTGCGCGCCGTCGAAACCCTGTTCAGCCTGTGGCTCGAATTCATGCGCGTGCATCTCTCGACGGCCATTGCGCTGGTGCTGCTGGTGCCGACCGCGCTTTCCATGGACATCCGCATGTCAATCGTGCTACTGGGCCTCGGCGTGCTCTACGTCGGAATCGGCCGTATCGTCATGCGCCGTACCAAGTCGGGGCAGACCGCCGTCGAGCGCCACTACCATACCGTGTTTGCCCATGTGACCGACAGCGTCAGCAACGTCGCCGTGCTGCAGAGCTACAACCGCATCGGCCATGAGACCGCGACGCTGAAGCGCTACGTCAAGGACCTGCTCGACGCGCAGAACCCGGTGCTCGACTGGTGGGCGATCGCCAATGCGCTGAACCGCCTGTCGTCGACCATCTCGATGATGATTGTGCTCTCGATTGGGGCTTATCTCGTCACCCGTGGCCAGCTCCGTGTCGGAGACGTCGTCGCCTTCACCGGCTTTGCCGGAATGCTGATCGCCCGTCTCGACCAGATGTCCGCCTTCACGACGCAGATTTCCGAGGCCCGCGCCAAGCTCGAGGATTTCTATCGCCTCGAGGACTCGGCCGCCGAAACCGCCGAGCCGGACGGCCTGCGCGAGTTGACCAACGTCACCGGCCGTGTGCGCTTCGAGGACGTCAGCTTCGAGTTCGCGAATTCGGGCCATGGTATCGAAAATGTCTCCTTCGAGGTGCCGGCCGGCAAGACCGTCGCCATCGTCGGCCCGACCGGCGCCGGCAAGACGACGCTTATCAACCTGCTGCAGCGCGTGTTCACGCCGTCCAGCGGCCGCATCCTGATCGACGGCATCGACACTCGCACGGTGACCCGCAAGTCGCTGCGCCACTCAATCGCCACCGTCTTCCAGGACGCCGGCCTGCTCAACCGCTCGATCGAGGATAACATCCGGGTCGGCCGCGCCGATGCGAGCAATGACGAGGTGCACGCCGCCGCCAATGCCGCCGCCGCACAGGACTTCATCCTGGCCAAGAGCAGCGGCTACGACACCGTCGTCGGCGAGCGCGGCGGCCAGCTCTCGGGCGGCGAGCGCCAGCGCATCGCCATCGCCCGCGCCGTGCTGAAGGATGCGCCGATCCTGGTGCTCGACGAGGCGACCAGCGCGCTCGACGTCGAGACCGAGGACCGAGTCAAGGAAGCGATCGACGAACTGCGCCGCAACCGCACGACCTTCATCATCGCCCACCGCCTGACCACCGTGCGCGACGCCGACTTGGTCGTCTTCATGGACAAGGGCAAGGTGGTCGAATACGGCGGCTTCACCGAGCTGTCGCTGCGCAACGGCCGCTTCGCAGCCCTGCTGCGCGCCGGCGGCCTGCTCAACGACGAGGAGGTCCGTCGCCTCAGCCGTCCGGTGACGGAAGCGGCGTAAGCTTTCTTCCCTTCTCCCCTTGTGGGACAAGGTGTCGCTGCAGGCGACAGATGAAGGTGTTCCAGGAAGATCAGCGTCTCACTCCGTCGCGCACCCTATCTGTCTCGGCGCTCGCGCGCCGATCCACCTTCTCTCACAAGGGGAGAAGGAGAGAGTGCGACAACCGTCCGATTGCCCCTGATGCATCGCCGGTCTATTTAGATCGGCATGAGCGACACCACCTCACGCCTCGCCGGCTGGATCGATCTCGCCAACCCGACGCGCTTCGTCGGGCTGGCCGACAAGGTCATTCCGTGGCTCGCGGCGACCGCGGCGATACTGCTCGGCGTCGGCCTCTATATGAGCTTCACCGCGCCGGAGGATTTCCAGCAGGGCATCACGGTGCGCATCATGTACATCCACGTGCCTTTCGCCTGGCTTGCGATGATGTGCTACACCATCATGGCGATCTCGGCGCTCGGCACGCTGGTCTGGCGCCACCCGCTGGCCGACGTGGCGCTGAAGGCAGCGGCTCCGATCGGCGCCACCTTCACCGCGCTCGCGCTGATCACCGGCTCGATCTGGGGCAAGCCGATGTGGGGCACCTGGTGGGTGTGGGACGCTCGGCTGACCTCGGTCTTCGTGCTTTTCCTCATGTATCTTGGGATTATCGCGCTGACCCGCGCACTGGACGACGCCGGCCGCGCCGCCTGGGCCGCCGCCATCATCACGCTGGTCGGCTTCATCAACATCCCGATCATCAAATTCTCGGTCGATTGGTGGAACACGCTGCACCAGCCGGCCTCGGTCTTCCGCCTCGGCGGCCCGACCATCGACCCTTCGATGCTGTGGCCGCTCGCCGTGATGGCGCTTGGCTTCACCGTGCTGTTCTTCGCGCTGCACCTGATGGCGATCCGCACGGAGATTTTCAGGCGCCGCGTGATCGCGATGCGCAGGGTTGCGGCGCGGCAGGCGGAACGGCAGTAGATTTTCGGACCAATAGCGGTCTGTCGCGTTCCTTCTCGCCCCCCTCTGTCCTGCCGGACATCTCCCCCACAAGGATGGTGCGTTGCTTTCGGCAACTTTCAGCGTTTGGAGGAGGGCGCGACGCCCGAGCCGCCAATCTCCCCCAAAGTGGGGGGAGATATCCGGCAGGACACGGGGGGCGCTGTCCCGCCAGCCTAGACGAACTTAAAACATCTGCGTGCGTCTCAGGATCCTCAAGCCATCTTCCCCCGCGCCGCCACTGGCAGCGTTTCCAGCACCTTGTCGCCGTCGATCAGATGCACCTGGTCGAACAAATTCGTCACCACGCAGCAATGATCGGGAACCACGCGCACGCGCTCGCCAATGCGCAGGGTGCCGCCGTCTGAAAGCGTGACGTTGCCGTGCTCCTCGCTCAGTCCAGTCACTCGCGCGCTGGGCACGCCGAGCAGCTCGCCGAAATCCGGCAGTCCTAGCGTATCGGAGGACAAAGCCTTGCTGCCGCTGTCGAGGATGGCGCGGGAGGGCGTCGGGTGGCTGACCACGGTGGCCAGCACCGTCAGCGCGCAATCGTCGAGCGTGCCGACGCCTTTGGCGACCTGGTAGCGGTCGAGATAGATGTAGGTGCCGGGCCGGTATTCGGTGACGACGCTGTCCTCGCCCGAGCGCCACATGTCCGGCGTGCCTCCGCTGGAGATGCGCCGGCATTCGAGCCCGGCCGCCGCAAGCGTCTCGCGCGCGTTCCGCAGCCACGCCTCGGCTTCGGCGGCGCGGCCCGCCGCCGGATAAGTCATCAGCCCGCCGAAGGTTAGTCCTCTGGCCTGGTCGATCACTTTCGCCAGTGCAACCGCCTCGGCCGGGCTCTGCACGCCGCAGCGGCCCATGCCGGTGTCGCATTCGACCAGCACCGGCAGCGGGTGGCCGGTATCGGTGAAGGTCGCGGCTAGCCCTGACAGCGTTTCGTGGCTGTCCGCCGTGACCGACAGCGTGACGCGGCCATGCAGTGCCTTCAGCCGCTCCAACTTGGCGCGGCCGAGAATGTTGTAGGGCAGGAAAATGTCCTCAAGCCCGGCATCGGCCATCACCTCGGCCTCGCCGATCTTCTGGCAGGTTATGCCGACCGCGCCAGCCGCGACCTGCTTCTTCGCCCAGTAGGGCAGCTTGTGCGTCTTGATATGCGGGCGGAGCTTCAGCCCGCGGCGGTCGGCATGCGCCTGCGCCTTTGCGATATTGGCTTCGGCGCGGGCCGCGTCGATCAGGATCGCCGGCGTGTCGAGATCGTCTATGCTTGCCATGAAGATCACCGTTCAAAAGCATGTCTCCCGAAAGTGGGAACCGGTTTCGGGATAAAGACATGCGCAATCAAAAACCCGTTGGGGTTATGGGCTTGATCGGGCCGGATGTCACGGGGCCAGAGCCGTCAGTTTGCGTCGACAGCGGACCGGCATTGCGATATTCGGGTTGGCAGATTTCAGCAGCCAGCGGCCGGAAGGAAGACGACCATGAAGCGCTCCAAAATCAACGACATCATCCGCGAAGCCGACGCCTTCATCCGCTCGTTCGGCTACATCATGCCGCCCTTCGCCTACTGGTCGCCGGAAGAGATGAAGGCGCACAAGGCGGACTCTTCGGCCATTTTCAGCTCGCGTCTCGGCTGGGACATCACCGACTACGGCCAGGAGAAGTTCGATGAGCTTGGTCTCTTCCTTTTTACCGTCCGCAACGGCCGCTACGCGGACATGAAGCTCGGCATGGGCATGCTCTACGCCGAGAAGATCATGATCTCGCGCAAGGACCAGCTGTCGCCCATGCACCGCCACAACATCAAGGCCGAGGACATCATCAACCGCGGCGGCGGCAAGCTGGTGCTGGAACTGTTCATGCACGACCGTGACGGCGGCATCGACCCGAAGGCCGAAGTGTCGGTGCCGGTCGACGGCACCATCACCAGATTGCCCGCCGGCGGGCTCCTGAAGCTCGACCCGGGCCAGAGCGTGACGCTGCTGCCGGGCGTCTGGCACGCCTTCTGGGCCGAGGGCAAGGACGTGCTGATCGGCGAGGTCTCGACCGTCAATGACGACCTCACCGACAACGTCTTCCGCGATCCGATCGGCCGCTTCTCCAACATCGAGGAGGATGTGGCGCCGGTTCACCTTCTGGTGTCCGACTACGAGAAGTGGGTGGGGTAGGCGGGGGCGCTGAGGCTCTATCCGGTCTGATTAAGAAGTGCGCGCAGCCGGCGCACTTCCGCGACCAGGCGAGGAACGTCCTGCCGCGCAGCCGCAATGAAATCTTGCTCCGCGACGGTCGCACCGGACCTTTCAATGTCTTCGCCGCGCTCTGCGCCGTTGCCGGTCTGGATGAAGTTGGATCCTCCGTCGAAATCCCGACCTTCGTCCCAAGATTTCCACGGTCCGGGGCAGGCTGCGGCCGCCCGCGATTCCATTTCCTGAAGTTCGAATTCGGGCAACGAACTCATCATTCCCTCGCTTAGGCGTCTACCGCGCGTACTTGTCCGCCTTCCGATTGCCCAGCAGCAGCTTGCGCTCCAGGTGCGCGCGCAGCTCGCCGTAATAGGCGGTGAGGAATGCCCTTGAATCGACCGGCTCGACCCTGGCGCCGATCTTGCGGCCTATCGTTTCCGCCACCGCTTTCATCGCGAAATAGTCGTCGCGGCGCAGCACTTCCTCCAGCTTGTGCAGCTCGGCGATGCCATAGGCGTCGAGCTGCGCGGCGCTGAACTGGAAGCGGGTCGCGACCGGATCCTTGCGCAGCGACAGATCCTCGAGCAGTGCCACCTTCGGCGCCTCGACCACCCAGGTTCCGGCGAGCAGGTCGCCAATCCGCAGCCGGTCGCGGTTGAAGAGCGGGAATAAGGAGAACAGCAGCGTCCACACCAGGCCGAAGATGGTCGACAGCGTGTCGGCGACGCCGGCGCTGCCGCGCGCCGCCAGGATCGACAGCGGCAGGAACACCTCGATCTCGCGCATCAGGTTGCGCGCGATGACCTGGTCGAGGCTGAGGCCGGCGCCGCTGCGCGAAGCGACGCGGACGCCGACCATCCGCTTGCCGGGCGTCGCCGCCCGCCGGCCCGCCTCGAAGGCGATGAAATAGACGTTGCGCAGCAGGAAGATGAAGATGATCCAGACGATGAAGAGCGGTTCGGCGTCCTTCACGCCGAGCCCGCCCAGGCCGAAGATCGCGACAAGGCTGACCGCGACGGCGGCGACGACGATGATCACCACATCGAGCAGGAATCCCGAAGCCCGCGTCCCGGCATCGGCCAGCTTGACGCGCAGGTCCACGCCCTCCGGCGTGACCAGCGGGCGCACCAGCGCGGCGGGATTCCTAGCCGTTGCCATGCCGCACCATCCGGAACAGGTAGAAATAAGAAATCCAGAGCGCCAGCATGCCGCCGCCGATCGAATAGCGGGCGATATCGCTTGTGATCGTCTGCCGGCCGATGCCTTCGAGCAGGCCGGCAAACAGCAACATCACGACGACGCCGACCATCGCGGTCGCCGCCACGCGGCCCGCTCGTGAGGCCGCGGCCATGCGCGTCAGCTCGCCGGGAAAGGCGATGCTGGTGCCGATGCGCATGCCGGCCGCGCCCGCGATGGCGATGGCGAAAAGCTCCGTCGTGCCGTGGATCGACAGCCAGCCGCCGAGCTCGAAACCGAGCCTCTTGGCGGCATAGATCTGGAAGATGGCGCCGAGCATGCAGCCATTCATCAGGATGATCAGCACGCTGGGCACCGCGAAGGCGAAGCCGAGCGCGAAGGCCAGGATCGACACCTGCGTGTTGTGGGTGAAGAGATAAGCGGCGAAGCCCGAGAGAAAGTGGTCGCCGCCGCCATAAAGCACGCTGCGCAGCATCTCGGCCGACGAATCCGGATTGCGCCCGCCGGCGAGGCTCGGCGCGATGATGGCGTCGTACCAGCGCTTGTCGGAGGCGACCAGCCAGTACCCGGCAATGGCGCCGATCACCGTCAAGGCGACCGATGCCCACACCTCGCGCCACAAGTCGCGGATCGCCGCCGGCCAGTCGTGCAGGAAGAAGTCGCCGATGCGCGTTCTCAAGGATCGCCGCGCGCCATAGAGGTAAAAATAGCCGCGCAGGCAGAGCGCTTCGAGGTAAGCAATCAGTGCGCTGTCGAGCGAAGTGGCTCGCGCCACCGAAAGCGAGGACAGTGCCGAGCGGTAGAGGAGGGGCAGTGACAGCAGCTCCTCTTCCGACAGCGCGCGCGGCGCGCGCTTCTCGACGCGGGCAAGCAGTGCCTCGAACGCCTTCCAGTCGGCCTCGCGCTCCTGGCGGAAGCTTGCCAGCGACTGGCGCACGGCATCGGTGCCGGCGGGCAGCGTCATAAGAGGTTTTCCTCCTTGAGCTGGATATAGCGCTCGACCAGCGCCGGGCCGAGCCGCTGGTGGTCGGCCTCGATGACATGCGCGCCGAGCAGCCTGAGCCTGCCGATCACCACCTGCCGCTGTCTGAGCAGGTCGCCGGCGGTGACCGCGCGGGCCACGTCCTCCGGGGCGGTAGGCGCCATATCGGCCAAAGTCTCCAGCTCGACATCCTTCATCAGCATGAACAGCACCAGATGCCGCTCGGTCAGCCGCCCGACGGTGCGCAGCATCAGCTCGGCGCTGATCGGGTCGACGAAATCGGTGAAAACGATGACCAGTGAGCGCCGGTCGAGCTTCGCGGCGAGCGTCGTCAGCGCCAGGGTGAAATTGGTCTCCTCGGTCGAATAGTCGATCTCGGCGGCGCGCTTCTGGATCATGGTGAAGCTCGGCGAGCCGCGCACGGCGCCGCTGGAAACGCGCGGCCTGGCGTCGAAAGAAAACAGGCTGACGAGGTCGCCGCCCTTGAGCGCAATGAAGGCGGACAACAGCGCCGCCGTCACGGCCCGGTCGACCTTCGGCACGCCCTCGACCGGCTCGCACATCAGCCGCCCGCTATCGATGGCTAGAACGATGTTGTTGTTCTCTTCGATGCGGAATTCGCGGGCAAGCAATTTGCCGTGGCGGGCGCTGCGCTTCCAGTCGATCATGCGCCGGCCCATGCCGGGCTGGTAGTCCTTCAGCGCCTCGAACTCGCGGCCCTGGCCGGCGCGCTTCTGCGCATGGCCGTCGGCAAGAGCGGAGCGCTGCAGCAGCGTGATCGCCTCGTCGCGGGCGCGGCTGACATCGGGCAGCACCGCTATCTTGCGCTCCACCGGCAGCACGGCCTGGTTCCAGATCAGCCCGAACGGCCCTTGCCAGCGCAGCCACAGCCGATCGAAGCTGGCGATGCCGCGCCGAATGGCGTCGAATTCGAGATCGAGCGTGCCGCCATTTGCCGGCAGTGTGCCGCCCGTGCCGTTGACCGGCGCCAGCCGCTGGTCATGCCCGACGCGCGCCTGCAGCCGGCGCGTTCGCGCCCCGAGACCGGCCGCGATGTGCAGCGTGAAACGTCCGCCGACGCCGACCTGCGGCGGTGCGGTGAGCGTGGCGCTGAGCGACGCGCGTCCGCGCCCGGCCGCCGCGTCGACCGCCAAGAAGGCAAGCAAAGCGCAAATCCAGAGCAGCCCGAGATACCAGACATGCGGCAGCGCGAGCGCGATCAGGAAGGCGGGAATCGCTCCCGCCGCCGCCGCCCATACCGCTCTGCCGCTCGGATAGATCAACGCGGCGCTTCCGTCTGGTCGACCAGGTCGGACACGATCTGCTCGACCAGCCGTCCGTCGATCTGCGCCGCCGGCGAGAGGATGACGCGGTGGCGCAGCGCCGGCACGGCTAAAGCCTTGACGTCGTCGGGGATGACATAGTTGCGGCCGTCGAGCGCCGCCCGGGCTCGCGCCGCGCGCGCCAGCATGGCGCCGGCGCGAGGACTGGCGCCGACCTCCAGATCCGGGCTTTCGCGCGTGCCGCGGACAAGGGCCGCGATGTAGCCGACGACGTCGTCGACCAGCGTGACGGCGCCCACTGTGGCAAGCGCCGCCTCCAGCGTCTTGCGGTCGGTCTGCGCCTTGATGCCGTATTGCTCGATATTGTGCGAGGCGGAGCCGCCGCCGTGGTGGATGATGATGGCACGTTCTTCCTGCGCGTCCGGATAGCTGACCCGGTGCTTGAACAGGAAGCGGTCGAGCTGGGCCTCGGGGAGCGGATAGACGCCTTGATGCTCGATCGGGTTCTGCGTCGCCACGACCATGAAATTCTTGCCGAGCGAATGGGTCGTGCCGTCGAATGTGACAGCGTGCTCCTGCATGGCTTCGAGCAGTGCAGCCTGCGTCTTCGGCGGCGTGCGGTTGATCTCGTCGGCAAGCAGCAGATCGCAGAAAATCGGGCCGCGCGTCAGCGTGAACTGGCCGGTCTGGAAATTGTAGATGTTGGCGCCGACGATGTCGCCGGGCATCAGGTCGGGCGTGAACTGGATGCGCCCATAGGCGACGCCGAGCGCCTGCGCGAAGCAGCGCGCGGTCATGGTCTTTGCGGTACCGGGCGGACCTTCGAGCAATATATGCCCGCCGGCGAACAGCGCCGTCAGCATCAGATCGACCGTGTCGCGCTGCCCGGTGATCGCTTTAGCCACCTCTTCCCTGATCGCGCTCGCCAGGGCTTTCACTTCATCGACGTTCACCGAGCCTCCTTGCCGTCCAGTCATGCAGCTCTTCCGCTGCTTCATGCATTGCGGCCAATGTGTTGGAACCGTTCGCAGCCTTGAACCGTGCGGTGAAGCCGTTCGCCTCATTTTTGTCGCGGGAATCCAGCCAGCGGTCCAGCGCTTCACCCTGCAGCCCGTGCGGCGCGCCAAGCAGCGCGGCGGCGCGCTGGCGCATCAGCGCGGCATAGCGGTCGCCGAGTTCCTGCAGCCGTCCTGCCCGCTTCAGGAGCATTGCCGTGGTGTCGACCAGCGCCTGCTTGCCGAAGGCGATGGCGCGACCCTCGGTGCGTGGCGGCCCGAAGCGGCCGAGCCCGTGCAGGAAGGCGAGGGCAGCCGCCACCAGCACCGACAGCGTCAGCGCCAGGAAGGGCGGTTCGACCAGGAGCTTGCCGAGATCGTAGTTCTGGCCGATGCCGTGAAGCGTCAGGTCGAACATAACCGCGCCCTTGGCGGGCTCCAGCATGGCGATCATGTCGAGTGCCGCTGCCGCCTTTTGCGGATCCTTCAGCGCCGCGTTGTTGATGAGATCGGGATCGGTCAGGATGTAGAAGGGTTCGCTGTCGAGTTCGGTGAGAACAGCCTTGCCGTCACCCGCCGCAATCAGCGGATGATTGTCGGCTACCCATTGCAACTCCTCGGGCACGGCGATCTTGCGCCCCTCTACATCGATCCGATCGACCGATGGCTTGCCGTCGCCGAGCTTGGCCTTGGCGAGGCGACCGAGCCAGTCGTTGACCGCCGTTGCGGGCAGCCGCTCGACTTTCGTCTCCCAGCCCTCCTGGCCCGGCTGCGGAAAGGTGACCCATTTGGGCAGCACGAAAAGCGTGTGCTTGCCCAAGCGGAGCTTGATGATGCGCTGAAGCGCCGCCGGGTCGCTGTTGGGCGCGATGGTGACGATCAGCAGGAATGTGGATGCCAGGGGAGATTGCAGATCCTTCTCCCCGCGCGCCATGGGCGGCGCCTGCCCGTTGGTGAGCTTCAGCCATTCCACGAGCCCGGCATAGCCGGTGCCGCCCTTGGAGAGCGGTGTTGCGCCGCCCTCGGGCTGACGAAAGTCCGGAGCGTAGGTCGAGAGCAGGAAGAATCCGGCGGCCGCGAGCAGGCTGGCGAAGATGCCCCAGAACAGCGTCCTGCGGCTGAACGGCTCTTGTGCCTCTGTCGCCTCCGCGCTCATGCCCAGGCATCCCGGAAGGCAAAGCGCTCATAGGCGCCGCGCGCCTGCTGCCAGCCCTCGGCGCCGACCGGCCGGCGAGCGAACAAGGCAGCCTCGACGATGCGCGCGATCTCACTGAAGGCAGCGCGGGGGCGAGACGGGATGGAACCTGCGGCGGCGATCTCGCGCGCGGTCAGCGACGGGCGCAGGAAGTCGGGCAGGCGGCTGGCGATGTCGGCAACGCTGCGCCGGAGCAGCAGATGCACCGCCTCGTCATAGTCGCCGCGCGCGGCGAGCGCATCGGCTTCGGAGAGCAGGATCTGAGCCGCGCCGGCATCCGGGCGCCATTCCTCCTGCGCCTCCGCCTCCTTGCTCACGCGCCGCCACGGCAGCCGCCAGGCGATGCCCTTCGCCTCGAGCACGAGCAGGAACACGATGATTGCGACGCCGATGATCACCGCGCCCCAGAACAGATAGATCATGTAAGGGCCTAGCTTTGCCAGGGCTTCCAGAAAAGGCTTCAGCCATTCCGGCGGCTCCGGCCGCACCAGCCCCGGCAGGTCAAACTGGATCGAATCGTCAGCCAGCAGCTGCTTGTGCATCTTGGCCAGCCATTCGGCGTCCGCTGTGGCCGGCTGTGCCGCTGTCACCAACTCGCTCCCCTGCTACCCACGGGTTCGACACTGGCAATACCGCAGGACAATTGCAAGTGATTGGACGCGTCTCGTCAATACTGGCAGATTTGCTTTGGGGCGATAGGCTGGCGTGGAGCGGCCAAGCAGGGGAGGGCGTCATGACTTCAGCCGCGTTGGTACGGCAGGAGAAGTATCAGATCGGCCGAGTGTTCAACAACACTTTCTCCGTGATCGGTCGTAATATTGTACTCTGCGTTGGTCTTGCGGCGCTGTTTTCAGGACTACCGCAACTGGTCACCCAGCTCGTGCGTCTAAATCCCCATCCTGGAAATCCGGCGAATTTCGCCGCGGCTATCACGAACCACAAGCTCGGCTTCATCGTTGGAATTGCGGTCATTGTAATACTCTATCTCGTTCTTGCGGTTCTGTTGCAGTCGAGCCTCGTCCGGGTGGCGATCGAGGACATGAACGGCAAGAAGCCGACTTTCGGCGATTCCATCGCAACAGCGATCCGCTTCCTGTTGCCCACGGTCGCCATAGGTCTGCTTGTAGCGCTCGGCGTTGGCGCGGCCTCGATTGCCTTGCTGGTGCCTGGGATTATCCTCGGGCTCGGCTGGTCGGTGGCAATACCGGTGCTCATTCAGGAGCGCTTGGGCGTTTTCGGCTCGATGTCGCGCAGCCGCGCCCTGACCAAAGGCAGCCGCTGGGCTCTGTTTGGCCTTTTCGTGATCCTGGTCATCATGGGGCTTCTGATGCAATCCATAACCGGAGTGGTCGTTTATCTATTCCATGGCATCGTCGCCGCCGTCGTGGCCGCCATGGTCCAGAGCATCGGCTCGATGGTGGGTTCCGTCGCAGCCGCCGTCAGCTATGTCGAACTGCGCCAGGTCAAGGAAGGCACCGGCGTCGATGAACTGGCGGAGATATTCTCGTAGTCTGGGATGCTGGCGAGGCCGGCCGAAGTGCTGGTGAGCGGCAGCCCCCGCTGAGAGCCTGCCTGTCCTGCAAAATCGCCTTCCTGGCCTCAAATCAGAGCGCGACCGTGAGCTTTTGCTGCAGTCGGCGGTTCTGGCTGACACCGGGAATACCCGAAACAATTGCAAGTCCACTGGACGGGGCCCGCCGTTCTTGGCAGATTTACTTTGAAGTTGCCGAATTGGATTCGGCAGCGGCTCGGGGGAAAGCTATCATGACCACTGCGACATTGGGACGACCAGGCAGATTCGAAATCGGCAGGGTGTTTAACAGCACTTTTGCCGTCATCACGCGCAACATAGGACTCTGCGTCGGGCTTGGGCTTTTGTTTGCCGGCCTGCCGACGCTGCTCATCAGGTTATGGACCCAACCGCAGATGGAAGCGGTGATGAATGGCGATCCGAGTGCCATGGCGGATCCGAACGCGGTGCTGCGCAACTCCTATCTCAGCATCCTCGCGGGATTGATTTCCTTCGTCTTCACGCTGCTGCTCCAGTCGTCGCTGGTGCGGGCAACAATCGAGGATCTGAACGGAAGGCGGCCATCGTTCGGCGACAGCGTGCAGATTGCCATCCGCTTCCTGTTGCCGACGCTTGCGATCGGCCTGCTCGTCGGCATCGGCTCTGCGCTTGCTATGATCGCGCTGATCGTTCCCGGCATCATCCTGTGGCTCGGCTGGTCGATGTCGGTTCCCGTTCTCATCCAGGAGCAGTTGGGCGTATTCGGCTCGATGTCGCGCAGCCGAGCGCTGACCAAAGGCAATCGCTGGTCGCTGTTCGGCCTCTTCCTCGTCCTGGTCATCATCGCGATGGTCATCCAGTGGGGGATCCTGGTGGTGCTGCTTCTCTTCGGCGGGATCCTCGCCGAACTGGGCGCCGCCGTGGTGCAGGCCGTCGTCTCGATGGTGCTCTCCGTTGCCACCGCGGTCAGCTATGTCGAACTGCGCCAAGTCAAGGAAGGCACCAGCGTCGACGAATTGGCGAAAATCTTCTCTTAGCAACGGCCTGGCCGCCTTCCACTTTGAGGGCGGCCGCCCGCTGTCTCAACGACAACAGCAGTGGTCTGCCTGCACGCTCGTGCGGCAGAGGCATGACGATGTGATCGGCACGTCCGCCTTGGTCAGCGCCAAAGCAAGTTTCGCCTGCAAGCCCGGCAGCTCCTCGCTCTCGCGGCGCCCCTTCAGGCATTCGACCAGCCCGTCCAGCGCCCAGACATTGTCCGGATGCTGGGCGCAGCGCTGCACGGCGCCGCTGAGGCCCAGATCGTCGCGATCGGTCCTGGGAGGAATCAGGACTCGAGCCAAACCGTCTCGAAATGCTGCTCGAGCGCCTGGTGCTGCTCGCAGCCATGCACGCCCTTGCGGTAGGTGCGGTAGACCGAGCGCCAGTAGGGCTGGATGATGATGCCGGAGTCGCGCAAATTCTGCTCGATCTTGGCCATGATCTCCTTGCGCTGGGCGGCATCCGGGGTCGCAAGTGCTTTATCGAGAAGCTCGTCGAACTCCTTGTTCGAATAAGCGCTTTCGTTCCAGGCCGCGCCCGATTTATAGGCCAGCGCCAGCACCTGGACGCCGAGCGGACGGCCGAGCCATTCGGTGCAGGAGTAGGGGAACTTGCTCCAGTCGTTCCAGAAGGTGGCGGCCGGCAGCACGGTGCGCTTGATCTTGAGGCCGGCCTCGCGGATCTGGGCGGCGATCGCGTCGGCGGTGCTCTTTTGCCATTCGATGTCGACCGAGATCAGCTCGTATTCGTGCTCGGCCTTGCCGGATTCGGCCAACAGCTTCTTCGCCGCGTCGACATCGCGCTTGGCAGGGCCGATATCGGCGAATTCGGGATGCATCGGTCCGACATGGTGGTTATCGGCGGGCTTGCCCCTGCCGTCGAGGCCGAGCTTCAGCACGGCCGCATTGTCGACGGCAAGCTGGGCGGCACGGCGCACCTTGACGTCGTCATAGGGCGCGTTGCCGACATTGAAGCGCGCGACGATGGTCGAGCCGGTCGCGATCTCAGAATTTTCGAGTCCCATCTGCTCGGTCTGCGACACGGCGTCCGAGGCGGTCTCGTGGTCGGTGTCGATCTCGCCGGATTCGAAGGCCGACAGCATGGCGTTGGGATCGGAGCCGTAGTCGACCCACTTGATGCCGTCGAGATAGAACTCGCCCTTCCACCAAGGCTTGTCCTTGCGCTTCACCTCCGCACCGGTCTCGGCGTCCCAACTCACCAGCTCGCACGGGCCGGTGGTGATGGCCAAAGCCTTCTTCGGATCGGCATCGCCTTCATAGGAGCGGTGCATGATCAGCGCCGGATAGTCGGCCATGCCGGCGATCAGCGAGATGTCGGGCTTTGGCAGGTTGAGCTTGACGGTGTAGTCGTCGACTTTCTGGATGCCGCCGTCGACCGGCTTCTTGGTGTCGGCGTTGACCAGCGCGCCCATGCGCGCGGCGACCGAATTGCCGGCGACCGAGGCATCGCACCAGCGGTTGAGGTTGTGGATCACGTCGTCGGCGTTGAAAGTGTCGCCGTTCGACCAGGTGATGCCTTTGCGCACGTGAAGCGTGATCGTCTTGGCGTCGTCGCTGGTCTCCCAGTTTTCGAGCAGCCAGGGCTCGAAGGTGAAGTCGGTTTTCCAGCGCACCAGATATTCGTTGCAATGGCGCGCCACATTCGACATCTCGACGCCATCGAAAGTGCGCGGATCCTTGAAGCCCTTCACGTTCATGGCGACGCGCAGGACCCCGCCGCGCTTCGGCTCCTCGGCCCGAGCGGGCGAGGGAGTAAGGCCGCCCAGCGCCAGCGCGCCGGCGGCGCTGACGCCCAAGCCGGCCATAAGCGCCAGATACTCGCGCCGGCTGATCGCGCCCTTCTTGAAATCACCCGCGGTCGGCTTTGCCCGCGGGTGCAGTTTTCTGTCGGTCAGCATGAATTTCATTGTCGTTCCCTCTATTGTTGGTGCAGGTCGCCCGCGCGGCGGCTTTTGGCGGCAACGACCTGCACGAAACCCAGGGGCGCCCCCCTGCCGTCAGGCGCGGAGGCGGATACGGCCGCTGGGCGCCGTTGCCTGCGAGGGGATCATAGGTCCGCTTTCCGCGACGAAATGTTTGGTTTTCCGCAATTCTTGTGCGCTGTTCCGCAGGCTAAAGTTGGCTGACGCGCATAATTGCTGCGCCTTGCCGGGCGGCTGGGTCTCCGGTCTTCGCGGTCAGAGCTCTGCGTAAAGTTGCGCCGCATTCTCGAAGGTGAAGCGCAGCGGCACCGATCCCTCGACCTGCCACACGCTCACCGTGTCGCCTGCCATCAGCCGGCAAGCGTCGAGCGTGTTGGTCACGGCGCCGCCATAGAGGCGGTTGGCGAGGTTGAGGATGCCGGTCTGGTGCATGGCGCTGCTGCCGCTGCCGCAGGCATCCTTGACCAAGAGCACGCGAAAACCGTGCGCCACCGCGTCCTTCACCGTGGCGTCGATGCAGGCTTCGGTCCACACGCCGGCAATCACCAGCCATTCGATGCCGGCTGCTTCGAGCTTGTCGCCAAAATCGTTCTTGCCGAAGACGCTGGCTTCCTGCTTGACCAGAGTGGCTTCGCCGTTTTGCGGCGCCACTTCATGGCAGATCGCCGTCAGCGGATCGTCCTTGTCGGAGAAGGCCGACTTGCCGCTCTCGTCGAGCGGATGGAACGGCCGCGCCTCGGCGAGGTCGACGATATAGGCCCAATGATAGAGCGGCACGAAATTGCGCCGCGCCGCCTCCTGCAGGCGTTCGACGTTGGCGAGGATGTCGGCAAAGCCCTCGACCAGATAGCGTTTGTCCTTGCGATGCTCCTCCTGGAGATCGATGAACACCGCGGCCACCGTGCCGCGCCGGATGGAAATGGGGGATTTCATGCGGATGCTCTCAAAGGGGTGCGGCGGCGCGTCGGAATGTGCCGCAGCGTATCAGCTTCGTCATTCCAGCGCGAAGCAGCCGCGAAGCGGCGTCGCGAAGACCCTGGAATCCATTCCGTTACCTTGACCGAAGAGTGCGGCCCAACAGAATTCTGCACCGTTGCGGCGCTCGGACGTAACGGAATGGATCCTAGGGTCTGCGCCGCGTCGCTTCGCACCTTGCTTCGCCCGAGGATGACGACGACATGAGTGCTGCGGCCAATCTCGAACGCCTGCGACAACGTATGGGCGGCGCCAACACAGCGTATCGGCGTCAAACCGCTCATTCCAGAAACTCATCCTCATAAGGAAACCGCGAAAGCAGCTCGGTCCCCGTTTCGGTAATGAGAATCTCGTCCTCCAGCTTGACGCCCTCGCGGCCGCCTTTCTCGCCGATATAGCTTTCGACGCTCACCACCATGCCCGGCACGATCATGCCGTCGCGGCCGTACGTCTCGTAATCCATCGCGTGGGCGATGAAGGGCGTCTCGCCATGCATGCCGACGCCGTGCATGACCGAGGTATAGCGCTGGTCGACGAAGCGGTCCGGGATTTTCCAGGCCCTCTCGGCGATCTCGCGGAAGGCCATGCCGGGTTTCACGATGGAAATGTTGTGCTGCACCTGGTCGTGCGCCATGCGGTAGAGCGATTTCTGGTAGGGCGTCGGCTTGCCCGGGCCGCAGCGGAAGGTGCGTGAGAAGTCGGAATAATAGCCGTAGCAGCCGATGGTGTCGGTATCGAGCGCGACCAGCTCGCCCGGCCTGATCTTGCGGCCGCTCGCCTCGTTGAACCACGGATTGGTGCGCTGTCCTGAAGTCAGCAGCCGGGTCTCGATGAACTCGCCGCCCTGGCGGATCACCTCGTGATACATAATGGCGAAGAGCTCGTTTTCGGAAACGCCGGGCTTGATCGCCTCGCGCACGGCGGCCACCGCGGCTTCGGCTCCGGCCATGGAAGCCTGCAGGCATCTCACCTCCTCCGGCGTTTTCACCGCGCGCACGGCAAGAATCTCGCCCTGGCAGTCCTTCACCTCGCAGCCGCGCTTTTCCAGAGCCACCGCCTGCAGATGGCTGCAGCGGTCGAGGCCGAGCTTCATCGAGCCGCCGCCATGCCTCTTCAGAAGCTCGGTGATCTCGTCGGCGAACGGCCCCGCCGTCTCGTCGTCGCGACCGGAGACGGAGGACCAGACGAGCTTGGAAGGACGCGCCTCGTCGATCGTGTCGAGCACCATCGAGACATGGTAGCTCTGCGGATATTCGAACAGCACGATTGGCCCATCGGTCGGGATGAAGAAGTAGCGGGTCGAATTGCGCAGGAAATAGCCGAACATGTTGCGCGAGCCGGTGGCGTAGCGCTGGTTATAGGGGTCGAACAGCACGACGCCGCCATAGCCCGCCTCGCGCATCCAGGCGCGCAGTTTGGCGAGCCGCCCCTTGCGCAGAGCGTCAGCGTCGATGAAGGACGGCTCGGTGTCGGAGAGCCACATGCCGCCGGCGGGATCGGCCGCGGCCGGATGGCGCATGCGGTCCTTGAAGTCCACATCCTCGGTGCTGTCGGGATCGAAAACGACGATGCTCATGGGTGCCTGGCCTTGAGTAGGTTGTAAATGCCGACCATGGCGCAGGAGGGGAGAAGGTATTGTGCGGAAAGCCGCTCATGCTGTGCCGGATGCCGCTGGCCGTGTGGAACTGCAACCGCTAAAATTCTGCTCGATGCCTCATCAGCTTTGAGACTTTGTGGTAAAGTCGCTGAATAATCTGGTATTGCGGACCACACCGTGGATTATCGAATAGCGCTTGGCCCCTTATACATCCTGCTTTTTTTCAGCTTCTGCCTTCTGGCCTATATTCAGCCGATTCTGCATTGGCTGGCCGACGATTTTGGCAACACAACCATGCTCGCATGTCTGGCGGCATATTTCGGCATTATCGTCGGATTGGTTTGGGCTATCAACAAAATCAACAAAGCATTCCCGACATTGGACCTTCCGCCTTCTTCCAATCGCCAAGGGGTGATCTGGGATGTCGCGGCGACCTATGAAGAGGCAAGGCCCAACGTCGCCGCCGAGAAATCGCCGCCTGTCAAAGTCCGGTCGGAAACTGGCAAACCGGACGTTGAACTCTGATCCTACCGCCGCCGCATCGCCTTCGGCGCCTGCCCATGCTCCTCCTTGAAAGCCCGCGCGAAACTCGACATCGAAGCAAAACCGCAGGCCAGCGCAACATCGCGCACCATCAGCGTCGAATGCGCCAGCAGATCGGCGGCGCGCTTCAGCCTGAGCCGCCGGTAATAGCCGTTCGGCGAGATATCCAGCTCGGCGCGGAAATTGCGCTCGAGCTTGTCGGGCGAGACCCCAAGCCGCTCAGCCAGCTCCGCCATGCCGAGCCGTTCCTCGACCGCGTCCTCCATGATGGCGATCGCCGACAGCACCAGCTCGTTCTGCACCCCGGTGCGCAGGCGCAGCGGCATCAGCTTGCGGTCGACGCTCGACCGCAGGGGAGAGTGCACGAACCATTCCGCGACACCAGCGGCAAGCTCTGCGCCGTAGTCGCGCGTGATGATCTCCAGCATCATGTCGAGGCTGCCGACGCCGCCGGCCGAGGTAAAACGCTTGCGGTCGATGACGAAGAGATCGCGCCTGAGCTCGATGTCGGGAAACGCCTCGGTGAAAGCGGCCTGGCTGGTCCAGTGCAAGGTGCAGGCATGGCCGTCGAGCAGGCCGGCGCGGGCGAGGAAGAACGCCGCATCCGCCACCGCGCCGATATGCGCGCCACCGCGCAGGCTTTTGCGGATCCAGCTCATCGCCTCGTCGGCCACGACATGGTCGGCATCGCCGCCCGAGCAGACGACGATGCGATCGACCTTCGGTGCGTTGGCGGCCGAGAAGCCGGGCTGGATGACGACGCCGTTGGAGGCTTCGACCGTGCCCTGATCCGCGCCGACGATCACCCATCGGTAGCAGTCGCGCTTCGCAAGAATGTTGGCGCCGCGCAGCGGCTCGATGACAGAAGAAAACGCCATCATCGGAAAGCCGGGAAAGACCAGCACCGCAAAGGTGAGCGGGGTCTCGCCTGCCTCCGGCTGCGCGCGGTCGCGTTTTCGGTTGGCGAGAATGGCGCTCACGACTTGTGTATTTCCCGCGCGCAGCATTGGTGGCAGATAAGGCCAAACTGTAGCGGGCGCTTCAGCGCCTTAGCAACGGAGAAACGACCAGGATGTTTGCGGCAACGGCCCTCGACACGAGCAACAAGCCGGCCTTCTACGATGAGCTGGCCAGGCAATTGAAAGCGCTGCTGGAAGGCGAGCGAGACTCGATCGCCAACGCCGCCAACACCTCGGCGCTCATCTACCAGATGGTGCCCGACCTCAACTGGGCGGGTTTCTATTTCCTTCAATCCGACGAAGAGCTGGTGCTCGGCCCCTTCCAGGGCAAGCCGGCCTGCGTGCGCATAGCGGTCGGCAAGGGCGTCTGCGGCACGGCGGTCGATCTCGATATGTCGATGCTGATCAAGGACGTGCACGATTTTCCCGGCCACATCGCCTGCGATGCCGACTCGCGCTCGGAACTGGTCGTGCTCTTGCGCGACGACGAAGGCATCTTCGGCGTGCTCGATCTCGACAGCCCGCTGCCAGGCCGCTTCGACAAGGAAGACCAGGCCGGCATCGAGAAGCTTGCCGCGATCTATGTGGCCGCCAGTTCCTTTGAGGACTGAACTCTTAGCGGACTGCGGTACGGCTCCGCCGCTGGCTCAACGACCCTGTCTTGCGTTGCCATACGCGCGTCGTTATCTCTGGCGGAATATGACGCTCGCCAAGCGCGCCGAAGGGAGAAGATATGTCGCACAATCTGCAGTTCTATATCGAAGGCGTGTGGGTCGATCCGGTGGTGCCGAACAATTTCGACGTCATCGATCCGTCGAACGAAGACGCCTTCGCGCAGATCTCGCTGGGCACCAAGGCCGATGTCGACAAGGCGGTCGCTGCCGCCAGGCGCGCCTTCGCTACTTTCGGCTTCAGTGAAGTCGAGGAGCGCCTCGACATCCTCAACCGCGTCATCGAGGTCTACAAGAAGCGCAGCAAGGACCTTGCGCTCGCCGTCTCGCGCGAGATGGGCGCGCCGCGCCAGATGGCGCTGGACAGCCAGGTCGGCGTCGGCCAGGCGCATCTGGAGAAGATGGCCGAGGTGCTGAAGACCTTCCAGTTTCGCCATGTCAAAGGCTCCTCGCTGATCGTCAAGGAGCCGATCGGCGTCGTCGGCCTGATCACGCCCTGGAACTGGCCGCTCAACCAGATCACCTGCAAGGTCGGCCCGGCGCTCGCCGCCGGCTGCACCATGGTGCTGAAGCCGTCGGAGATCGCGCCGCTCGACGCCATCATCTTCGCAGAGATCATGGACGAGGCCGGTGTGCCGAAGGGCGTCTTCAACCTGGTCAACGGCGATGGCCCAACTGTCGGGCAGGCTTTGGCCAGCCATCCGGATGTCGACATGATGTCCTTCACCGGCTCGACGCGGGCCGGCATCCTCGTCGCCAAGGCGGCCGCCGACACGGTGAAGCGTGTGCATCAGGAGCTCGGCGGTAAATCCGCCAACATCCTGTTCCCCGACGTCGATCTGCAAAGGGCGGTGACCAAGGGCGTGGCCGGCTGCTTTGGCAATAGCGGCCAGTCCTGCAACGCGCCGACCCGCATGTTCGTGCCGCGCGACCGGCATGACGAGGCCGCCGGCTATGCCAGGACGGCGGCGGAGAAACTCACCGTCGGGCCGGCCGACGCGCCGGGAACGAAGCTCGGCCCGGTGGTAAGCCAGCTGCAGTTCGACAAGATTCAAGACCTGATCCAGAGCGGCATCGACGAAGGCGCGACCCTGATCGCTGGCGGCCCCGGCCGTCCGGCCGAGCTCAACCGCGGCTACTATGTCCGCCCGACCGTCTTCGCCAACGTGACGCACGACATGCGCATCGCGCGCGAAGAAATCTTCGGGCCGGTGCTGTCGATCATGCCTTACGACACGGTCGAGCAGGCGATCGAGCTGGCCAACGACACCGTCTTCGGCCTCGCCTCCTACATCCAGGCCAAGGACATCGAGAAGGCGCGCCAGGCCGCGGCCCGCATGCGCTCCGGCAACGTCTATATCAACTATCCGACGTGGGACGCCGGCCTGCCCTTCGGCGGCTACAAGCAGTCCGGCAACGGCCGCGAATATGCCGAATACGGTCTCGAGGATTTTCTGGAGATCAAGGGCATCGCGGGATACGCGGCGGCGGAGTAGGCGGAGCAGAGGCCGGCGCAGGCAGATAGGGAAAGGGCGCGATCTCGGCTTCGCCATTTGCCATGAGCCGCTTGCCGCGACAGCCGATCAGCTCTTCCTCGCCGCCTTCTTACCCGCGCCTTGCCTCGATGATGCCCACCATGGCGCGGGTGAATTCGACCACGCTGTTTGCCGTGATGGCGGCATTGTCGGGGCTCTGGCCGATTTGCTCGGCTGCTCCGCAGCACGAGCGGCGGATGAGGTCGTAATGAGCAAGTCTTTCATCGTCCGGCAACGCCGCCAGGTTCAAGGCTCGACGGTGAAGCATGCGCAACAGCTGCGCCAGCGCTGTTTCGACACTCATGCGTTTGGCTCCGCATCGGTCGAACGTCTCGGCACATAAAGCGCCGGATCGTCGATCAGGGGGCGGTTCTCGTCCCCGATCCGGCAAGGCTGCGCCTTAGTCGTTAATACATCGTTGATCGCTAATATGATCGGCGAAGCCTTTGGGGCGGATTCCCGGATGCTATCGGATGCGGCGGAGGCAGATCATCCCCGCGCGGTACGGCTAACATCCTCGACATTTCAAAATCTAACGATCGGCAAAATGCACCAGTAAGGATGCTTGGTAAGGGTTGATTCAACCCTTGCTGGTATGTAAAAGGTGGCGGCTCCGGCCAGGGGTAGGGTTGCCTGAAAGCCGGAGCCGCCTGCGCGGCCGATGGGTAGTGTCCGCGCTGTCCCAGAATAGGACAGCGCGGTCTACGATTCGTTAATTCGCTAATATATCGTCGTATGGGAAGCTCGCGGACAGCGATGCCGGCAAACGACATATCCCAAGCAATTGAATTCTCACACGAAGTTCTAGCTGCAAATCTGGATTCGAACCAGGACCGGCGGAGTTAATAGTCCGCTGGTCTACCCGTTCCCTATCACCAGCAAACGCTGCCAGCTCCCAGATAAGATCCACCATGTCTTTGGCCTTGTTTTCGGGGGGCGTTGGGATCGAGTAGGGATGGTGATGGGGTCGACAGACCGGCCCGGCCGTCATCCTGAATGATGATTGCATCGATGCACTTCGTCGCCCAATGCTCAAGCCCTTTGCCATGGTTAACGAGTCATGGGCCGGCGGGACCTTCATAAAGACTTTGCTAATATTAGAAAGAAGACAAGCCGTTCAGCGGAACAAGCCTCGCTGAACGCAGTTCGGTGCGACGTGGCGTCGGCTATTGCCGTCGCGTTGGGAGACAGCAGCGCAAGCGAACCCGACAGGAAGCCAAGCCTTCGCAAGGCCTCTCGCGAGCTGCCAAGAAATGAGTGGAACATCACCCAGGTGCGCAATGACTACCTCCAAACACATTTCAGCGTTCGACCTCGATCAGTTGCGAGAAGCCTTCAAGCAATTGACTCGCGAGCAAGGTATCACAGTCGAAGAACGGGACGTATACGCCCAGCTTTTCCTGAAGCAGACCTGCGCCCCAGTTTTTCCGCTCGGGCCTGAACGGCGGCCGGTTCAGGCTTCGAGTTAGCTTGGTGTGCCGCATCGACGGTTGCGGGTCCACGGCAGCTTCCCGCAAAGTCCGGCGACACACTTGCGCCAAGCCAGGCTTGTCCGTCGAGATCATGGCCCGAACGCCGCTGCAGCTCTGCGATAGATCACCAGATGGTGGGCCGGGGGGCCCCCAACTGATCTGGACGCCCTATGAAGCGGCGCTAAATCAAGCCGATGCGGGTTGCGTTCAGTATATTTACTTTTCTTTTTTGCACCGCCTCTCTTCAGGCCCAGGAGTGGCAGCCGTTTGGGGTCCGGCAACTGGGCTTCACATTCGATGTTCCGCCTGGTTTCGTCCTCACCCAGCATTCGGATCAGGGTGCTGCATTCCAAGGCGAACAAGACGCGTTTCTTGCCGTGTGGGGCGCCAGACTTGGAAGAGCCAGCTTTCGGGCCGAGATCGAGCATCGCATGCTGGAAGACGAAAAGGCCGGCTGGAAGTTGACGTACCGGCGCCTGACCTCGACCTGGGCCAGCTATTCAGGGATCAACAACGGCGAGATCCGATATGTTCGCGCCATCAGGGTCTGTGATGACCGCGCCGCGCTTTTCACGATCAACTACAGCAGATCGGAGAAAACGCCTTATGATCGGATCATTGTGCGAATGGTAAGATCCCTAAGGGCCGAAGGCTGCTAGCCTTAGGCCCAGGGTGGGTTTCGATCTGCATTGCCGGCATGCCCTGATGCTATTTTTTACGAGCGACACGCATTTCAATGATGCCCGCATCCTGCGGATTGACCGGCGGCCTTTCGCATCGCTTGCCGAACATGACGAAGCGCTGATCTCTTTCTGGAACGAGACCGTCACGCCTGACGACGAGGTCTGGCATCTTGGCGACTTCGCGCGCCACGGCAAAGCAGGCGGGGAGGCACTTCTGTCGCGCCTCAATGGGCGCAAGAACCTGATCATCGGCAACAATGACCCGGACGAAACGACCGCCGCCGACGGATGGGCCAGTATTCAGCATTACGCGGAACTCAGGTTCAATGGGGTGCTTCTCATCCTGTGCCACTATCCGTTCCGCACCTGGAATCAGATGGGCAAGAAGTCGATCAATTTGCACGGTCACTCGCATGGGAAGCTTAAGCCGCTTCCACGCCAGTACGACGTTGGCGTAGATGCTTGGAACTTTCGGCCGGTCCCGCTTCCAGCATTGATCCAAAAAGGCGGTGCCCGGGCGCAAGCTTCGCTAGCTTAAAGTAGGTCAGCCGGCCAGCGAGAGCATCAGGGGCGGCCGTTCTTTTGGACCGCGCTAACCGAACACCCGAGTCCTTCATCATCGACGGCGAGATGATCACGCGGGATCCCGACGGACGGCCGAACTTCCATGCCATCCATTCGCGCATGACCTGGAACGCCCAGGCTCGCCTTCGTCGCTTTCGACCTTCTCTCCTCAACGGCGAGCACATTCGTGCTCTGCCGCTGATCGAGCGCAAGGCGAGGCACTGGAAACTGATCAAACCGTAAGACGGGGCGCTCACACGGCGCGATCCGGCGCGAAGACCGAGATCGCCTTTGGGTGAACCTTGAAATGGGCCGGTGTCGACGTGACGATCTCGCCATCGGTGTTGACCGGCATCGCCTTCCGCGTCTCGATGTCGAACTCGACGCACCTGGCCGTGCGCACCTCACGCCATGCGCCATGCGTTCCAGAACGGAAAGAGCGGAGCATCAGCGCCAGCTTCCAGAGGTTCGTCATTTCCAAGCTATAGAGATCGAGATGTCCGTCATCGATCTCGGCCGTTTCTTCCACGACGTTGCCGCCGCCGTAGTGCCGACCGTTTCCAACCGCGATCTGGTAGGTTTCCACCTCGATCGCCGCGCCTTTCTCGGTAATCTTCGCGTGAAACCGCGCGGCCCGGGTCAACACTTTCATCGCCGCCAGCGCATAGCCCAGCCTGCCGAAGCGCTTCTTCAGTGCGGGGTCAAGACCCTGCGCCAGTTCGGTGCTGAGTCCGATACTTGCGACATTGAAAAAGGCATGACCGTTGACCGTCCCGACATCGATCAGTCGGGTTCGGCCTCGCGCGATCACATCGGCGGCCTGCAGGAGATCCATCGGAATGTTGAGCGTACGAGCAAGGTCATTCGCCGTCCCCATAGGAATGATGCCCATCGGCAGGCCGCTTTCCATGATCGCCGTCGCCGCCGAGGACACCGAACCATCACCACCGCACACGACCACAAGATCGGCCATATGGCGTAAGCGAACGATGTCTCGAGCGATTTCAGGCAACGCCTCGAACATCTCAACAGTGACGGAAAGCCGACCTCGCCCCAGCCGCTCCACAATTGGCGCGAGCATCTCCTGGCCGCGCCGAGCCTTGGGATTGAGGAGCAGCAACGCGCGCCTTTTGGCTGCTTCGCTCATTCAAAGATCGGTCCGACTGATCATGGCTCAACGCAAATAGGGTGGCTGCTTCCGGATTTCGACCGCAAACCGACGCGAAACATCACGCCTGCCCGCCTATGGCGCGCGGTTTCTAAGCGACAAGCGCGCCTGCGGCGTCGGATCATTCGCGGCCAAAAGGTCCACATTGGCTATGGCGAAGCGCTTTCTTGAGAAGGCGGGCTGAAGCGATCCGCTTTCTGCAGTAGTACTCCCGAGGAGCGAGAGAGCCTCTTTGGCTAGTGAAGTTTGTCCTTGGAAGGTTTGGCGGCCGACTCGCTTCTTTAAGCGCTTGCTCCAGCTCCAGCCCGATCATGGGCTCGGGAATCGCAATCACGTCATTCCGGTATCGTCGAGACCTTCGCTGCCCGTGGACACCCGTCGGTGCCTGTCTCTTCCGCATCGAAGCTGGCCCCCTCAGCGAGATCGTTGTCCGTCACCTTTTCGTCCCTCGAATGAAAGGCGACGAGATACGCTGGCCCGCCGAGCCGGAAATGACGGCAAAACCAAGCTCTGGTTCCCTCGTGGCTCCTCTGTCCACCCCTCGGGCGGGACTCTTTGCAACTCAGTGATTTTCGCTTAGCCGCATTGTCTGGCGCCAAGCGGCCTTCGAGCTTGGCCATGTTCAGCAGTGTTAATCTAAGCTTGTCGTTCGCCAGCTTGCGGCTAAGCTTGCAGTATTGGGGAAGACAGGGAAACAGATTTGCCTCGTCGATCGGTACGAGCCCATCTGCTTGGACTAATCGCAGCGGCCGTGTTGCCGGTCTGGCTGTTTGCTGCCTATCTGTTCGTTGCCTACGCCCTGCATGAGCAGTCTCGTATCGAGCAGGAGGCGCTTTGGATTGCTCGTCAGGTGTCGCTGGTCGTTGATGGCGAACTCGTCAATCTCAAGACCCTTCTGGAAGGGCTCTCCAAGTCGCCTGCTCTCGCCAATGATGATCTGCAGGCTTTTAGCAACGAGGCGAGCCGCCTCGTCCAGGGTACGGATCAGGTAATCACGCTGCGTGATCTCGGTGGCCGCGCCTTGGCAAGCACTCAATCCGCCAAGGGCTCCGAGCCTTCGGCCGAACCGCTGACGCCCGAGGAGCGCGAGCACCTGGATCTTGCTGGCGTGCTGGTCAGCAACGTGTTCGCCGCGCCGCGATCGAACGCATACCGGATCGCGGTCACCAGACAAGTGTCGGGCTCGAAAGGCCAGTCGTTGCTGCTTTCGATGTCGGTCCCGACGGAACGCATTCGCCTTGCTATGCTGCCCGCGGTCCCAGCGGGGTGGACGGTCGCTGTCGGTGATCGTGAGGGCAACTACGTTGCAAGGTCCAAGTTGCATGGTGAGGTGACCGGCAAGCCCGGTTTGCCGGAATATTTAGCAAAGGTCGTCGGCCGCTCCGGTACGTTCCGATCTCGCAATTTCGAAGGCACCACGCTGCTGGCCGGGTACTATCGATCGCCCTATTCGGACTGGTTCTACACCGCCAATGTTCCGCTTTCTGATGTTCAGGCACCTCTCTGGTGGTCTCTCGCACAGATTGGCGCAACAGGCCTAACTGCGCTGCTTTTTTCGCTCACTCTGGGCTACGTGGTCGGTAAAACCTTCACCAAGGCGACAGTCGACCTCGCCGCGCGCGCCGATGCGCTCGGCAAAGGGAGCGAGGTCAAACCTATGTCGACGTCTGTCGCCGAGTTCGACACGATTGCCCAAGCCATGATCAAAGCCGGCCGTGCAATCGCGGAACGCACGCGCGAGTTGGAAACCGTTCTGGATACGGCGCCGGTGGCGGTCTGGTTCACCTATGATCCGCAAGCGCGACAGGTGATCCGCAACCGGTTCGCGGCGGAACTGATGGGCCTATCGACGGAGTCCCGGAGATCCTTTGGGACGCCCGACTTGGTGATCGAAACGCTGGCGTACAAAGACGGCCAGACCATCAGCCGGGAAGACCGTCCGCTGAGCAGAGCCATGCGCGGCGAGGAAACTGACAGTGAGGAATTCGCCTATACGCTGCCATCCGGGGTGCAACGTTACCTGCTTTCCAGCGCGCGGCCCGTCCGCGATGCGGCAGGCTCGGTAATAGGCGCTGTCCAGATCAGCCTCGACATCTCCGAGCGCAAACGGAGTGAGGAGCAGCGCCAACTGTTGATCAATGAACTAAACCACCGGGTCAAGAACACGCTGGCCGTAGTTCAGGCAATCGCGAGCCAGACCATGCGCAGCGCAACCAGCCTCGCGCTCGCAAAGGAGGCGCTTTCGGCCCGGCTGGTTTCGCTGGCACAAGCGCATGATATCCTCACCCGGGAGAATTGGAGCGGTGCCGATCTCAGCACGCTCATTGCCGCCTCGATCGACCCGCATGCCTCTCTCGATCGGTTCGATCTCACAGGCGAGCCGGTTTGGTTGCCCTCGAACGTGGCGCTTTCCTTCGCGCTGGCCATTCATGAACTTACCACGAACGCCATCAAATATGGGGCGCTCTCCAATCCTACCGGATCGGTCTCGATCTCGTGGCGGTTGGAATACGTCGATGGAGGCCGAATTCTGGTCCTGGAATGGTGCGAAGAAGGCGGCCCGCCGGTCGTGCCTGGCAAACACGGCTTTGGTACGCAACTCCTGCAGCGAGTGTTCGACAGCGAAAGAACGGGCGGGGTTGAGCTGGTCTACGATCGCTCCGGGCTGCGTTGCATTTTTAAGGTGGGATTGGACCGCAGCAAGTAGCGTAAGTGCCGACGCAAACACCAGACGGCGACGAGACCCGCGACGTCTTTCAGCGCTACCACCTAGGAAGAATGGAGAGTTTGGCCCGGGAATTTAGGGGGTGCCTGTTCCGACAACTTCCAAACGTCTAATATGCCCAAATGCAGCGGTGTCGCATCGCCTTCGGTCCGTTCGTGCTCGATCCCGACATGGGGACGCTTCTTAAAGACCAGATCCCGATCACTGTTGGGCATCGTGGGCTGACGCTGCTTGCTGCGCTTACCGCACGGCCCGGTGAGATCCTGACGAAGGCCGAGCTGATGGACGCTGCCTGGCCGGGCACCGCCGTTGAGGAAGGCAACCTTACCGTCCAAATCGCGACGCTGAGAAAGGCACTCGGTCCGGCCGATAACGGCGGTGAGTGGATCGCCACAGTGCCTCGCCTCGGGTACCGCTTCACGGGGACTGTCGAGCCGGTGGCGAGCGCGTCCTACGGAGCGATCCCACCGCCCGGCAAGCCGTCGATCGCGGTGCTGCCCTTTGTCAACTCGGGCGGCGATCCGGACCAGCAGTATCTCAGCGACGGCATAACCGAGGACATAATTACCGAGCTGGCCAGGTTCCGCTCCCTGCTCGTCATCGCACGCAATTCATCGTTTCAGTTCCGTCACCCCGCACTGGACACTGCCGAAGCCCACCGCAAGCTCGGAGTTCGCTACCTCGTCGCAGGCAGCATACGAAAGCTCGGTGATCGCATTCGGATCACCACACAATTGATTGATGCCGCCACCGGCACCCACCTTTGGGCCCAACGGTACGACCGGGCCCTCAACGACATCTTCGCATTGCAAGACGAGGTTGCGGCTCTTATCGCCTCGATGGTCGAAGGCCAAGCCGAGGCCGATTCTGCGAGCCGCAGCAGACGCAAGCGTCCGACCGATTGGGACGCATACGACTACTACCTGAAGGGGCGCGCGCACTTCTACCGATATGAACTGGACAAGGCCGAGCCCCTCTTCGCGCAGTGTATCAAGCTCGATTCGGCATTCGCTCAAGGTCACGCCTTCCTGGCGCAGGCCCTCGTCGGCAGATTTTGGTACGACAACGATCTGCGGACGCTACAGAAGGCCTGGGACGCCGCTCGAACGGCGCTCGCTCTCGACAGGAGCGATGGCGTCTGTCATCAGAGCATGGGGCTGGTGCTTACCCACATGCGCCAACACAGCGATGCGGGAGTGCATTTCGAGCGAGCGCGCTCGTTGAACCCGCTGGACGTGAACATAGCGGGGGATTACGCAAGCTGGCTCAACTACGGCGGACGGGCCGAGACGGCGCTCGACGTGCTCGAAACAGCGCTCCTGCGCGACCCGGTACCACCGATGTGGTTCTGGGAGGTGAAGGGTAGCTCCCTGTTCCTGCTTGGAAGGTACTCCGAAGCCGTCGCTTCGTATCAGAAGGCTGGCGACCAATTCTTCGTCCATGCTTTCCTCGCAGCGTCTTACGCACATTTGGGCGAGACGGAGAAGGCCCGCGCTGAAGTCGAGGAGGCACTGACCAGGAAACACGACCTGACTCTCCGGCTGATTTCAAATCTCCCGTTCGCCGACCATGTCGCCCTCGGGCTTTTCACATCAGGCTTCAGAAAGGCCGGTTTTCCCGCCTGAACGCACCCCAGGGAAGGCTATTTTCACACTCGGAGGGTGGATGCTTCCCATCTCTCAAATTTGAATGCGGGTGCATCTCGTGCGGCCCACAATAATGCATGCCGAACTATCTGTTCGAAGTCTTCCGAAATGGGCAAAGCCTCGGCGATGCTTGGGTCGACCTCGGCAACCTCACCGACCTGCGACGAGAAGCGCTGAAGGCGCTTCACGATATCGCTGCAGACGAAATCGCCTCAAGCGACTTGGATGAGACTGTGACCGTTGCCGTTCATGACGAAGCCGGCAGGCCGGTATATTCCGCAAGTCTCACCATTTCGCAGCCGTTGCCCGCCTTGAACGGCTAGGAGTCGTCCGCTCATCCTCTGGGGGAAAGACGGCAGCGGAAGAGAGCCTTTCCTGCTGCTGATCCATCGGCCGCTCGCCGCCCTGCGCACGCGAGTGGCGTTCCTCTGCAGCATATTGGCTTGGAAGACCGACCAGCCGGTTGAGCCTGAAGCCGCACATTATTCACCGTGGTGATGAGTGTTTCTGCGTTTTCCAAATTGGACGCGTACAACCTTTTTGGGCGATGGGTCGTTCAGAACGCCTCTGCTCTCAACGCCACCAGCGAAGCAGGGCTGCGTGCCTGACGACCGATGGAGCAGACATCGATGCCTGTCGGGAACGCGCGATCGGGCCCACGCTGCAGCGGACCTCGATTGCGGGCTGGAGGCAGAAGGCACTGCTTGCCCAGGGAAGTTGAATAGGGAGTTGGTCGGCTCCCCTAAGAGTTGCCTTTCGACCAAGGAGCGATCGATGAAGTCGGCTTTCCGGTACCTGATGTTCGCCGCGGCCTTGCTGTCGCCAGCGGGAATGAATGCAGTCCAGGCAGCGGACGCTCAAATGCCACTCGCTGTTGCGAGGCCCCGGGAACCCTCCATCACCACGAGCACGTCCGAGACGACCGGCATGTCCCGGGTCAACGGCCAGAACGCTACGGTGCTCCATGTGAATGCGACGAAGCCTGGATTGCATGCCGTGTCGCACCTCGATTCCCGCTTCGCGACGATCCTGTCTGGAACCTTCTACGTTGCGTTTGACGACACATACGACGCAACCAAGCTCAAGGCCCTTCCGCCTTGTGGCATCTACGCTGAGCCGGCCTAGGCAGCCGTTCGGTTGCCGAATGGTGTGAGTAAGAAAACCTGAAGGGTTGAGGCGACCTACACGCGTCATTGGTTCGCCTCAGGCATTGTTTCATGATTGCACTCGTCCGCATTGCCCTCAGCCGGCCCTACACCTTCATCGTGTTGGCGCTGCTGATCCTGATCATCGGCCCGCTCGTGGCCCTGCGCTCGGTGTGCCCCCACACCCAGCGGCGGGCTAAGGTGACCGGCGCCTTTTCTCGTGGGGGAGAATTGCCTGAGAGCCCGGCGCCGGCCTAGCGACTAGTGGTCCGCCGCATATGCAAGATAGCTAATTTCTACCTCAAAAGGACATGGTGTGATCGCGTAACCTCTTTGGCAATCGCCCTGGCGATCAGGAATAATCCTCACCGGTGCGGCGACCCCAATTTGCGAGGATCGCCATGACAATGAAATTTCCCTTCACGGAAGACACACTCGGCAAAAGCTGGAGGCCGGGACGGGTCTTTCTGTCTATTGCCTCACTTGCCGGCGGTCGGCGGTATTGGACGTTGCCGCACTGGTGAAACGGCTCGGGCCAGACCATAAATGCCTGCTTTGCGTACCAGTTGATGGGATCGCCTACAGGACTGTTGTTCGATGGCGCAAGAGTGATCGCGTAGGCGCTGAATTCAAGGGCACCGAGCCAAAGCCGAAGTTCCATTACGGTTGAATGCCGGCTCCGGCCTTCCTGTCTCTAGTGGCAGAAATGTCACGCAATCTGAATATGCAGCGCTTCAACTAGGGCGCGCTTATGATCCCTCTTACCGAGGCGTACCGTCTTGGCTGCGAGGGATGCGGGGACCACTGGAGCGCTCGCTGCGGCAACGCAGCGGGCGCTTCGCATGGGAGCGATGGCGATGTGCACCAGAGCAGGGCTAGCATCCGGCTTCCGGGCTTTCTGTCAGCTCACTCTCCGGCTGGACCGCCAGCGCGCGGTCTCGATGTCGTCGCGGGAAATCCCCATGTCGCTGAGCATGTCGTCCGGTGAGTCGCTCAGATCGTCAGTTGCCTTCAATAGCGCCCTCTGATCGGCTCGGCGACCAAACCAATCGACAACGGGACCAGCTACGACTAGAGGAAGGTTCATAAGCATAGGAAGGTTCACAAGCATCAGGGCACTCCCTTCACCGCTGCACAAGCTAGGCCGATGCGCCAGGAGCGTCTGTGACAGGATTCACAGACCCGTTAGTGCCTGCTAATTCAAGAACGTGCCGAGAACATCACCGCCATTCCGTGTGAGCGGGAATGTTTTGCAATGCACGGAAAACAAGGGCTTAGGTGAGAGCGTGTTGCAAATGTGATGTAACCACGGTCCGGAGACCATGTTTTCATCTAAGGCATTGTTCTGCTTGGATATTTCGTTGGCTGGGGAACCTGGATTCGAACCAGGACTAACGGAGTCAGAGTCCGCTGGTCTACCGTTAACCTATTCCCCAGCAGGCGCGGTCGGTATCGCGCGAAGCGGGCGGCTCAAGCGCCGCGAGCGCTGCCTTGTAGCCGCCATCCGAAAATAGTCAACCCCGCGCCGCAGTTCAACCGCAGCCTTTTTTCTGATTCGATCGCGGCCCGCATGGGGACGCTCAGCCTTCGCCGCGGCTGTATTGCGAATGCTCGAAGAACAGCACCACGCCGAGCCCGATCAGCAGCGGGATGATCAGGTAGAACAGGCGGAACACCAGGAGTGCGGCGAGCACGCCGACCGGATCCATATGCGACAGTCCGGCCAGGAAGACGACCTCGAAAACGCCGAGGGCGCCCGGCGCATGCGACAGCAAGCCGACCGAAAAGGATATCATGAAGACGCCCAGCACGACGAAATAGCCGGGATTGCCGGCCGCCGGCAACGCAAAGTAGATGATGGCCGCCGCCGCGAGCAGCTCGACCGGGCCGATTAGCAATTGCCGCGCCACGATCGGCAGTGCCGGGTAATGCAGCTGGAAGCTGCCGACCTTGAGCGGCCTCAGATGCAGCCAGCTGCAGAACACATAGACCGCAACCAGGATCAGCATGGCGAGGCCGGCGGCTGTTGCCAGCTCGTGGTGCGGGGTCGTGGTGAAACGGTCGACGATCTGCGGCTCCAGCACCAGCACGAGGCCCCCGACAAGCAGGCTGGAGAGCACGAAGGTGATCCAGCAGATCGCCACCAGCACGCCGACATCCTGGCCGGTCAGCCCCCGGGTCCCATAGGCGCGGTAGCGGATCACCGCGCCAGACAGCACCGAGCCGCCGATATTGTGCGACAGCGCATAGGTGGTGAAGGAGCAGAGCGTGACGAACAGCCACGAGACTTTCTTGCCGATATGGAGCAGCGCAATGTGGTCGTAGCCGGCGAGGGAGGCATAGGCGACGACGGAACTCAGCGCCGCCAGCACCCAGGCGCGCGGGGGGATGGCGACGATACCGGCCCAGACATCGTCGAGTGAGATGCCGCGCAACTCATGGATGAGCAGCCAGAGCGAGAACACCACGGCCGCTATGCCGATGACCGGCCAGAAATAGCGCGTCCAGTTCATGGCGTCGTCGTCATGCGATTAAGCTCATTGCTATGATGTTGCCCAAACCCGTTCCAAGTCTCATTGAGACATGCCTGATTGAAGCCGGCTATTCAACCGGCATGAGGTGGCCCCTGCGTGACGGCGCCAAAAATCGGGGCATGCGCTCTTGGTGATTGCAAAGCGCGCTGCTAGTCTGTTCTCAACTTGAAACAAATCGAGGTGCCTGCTGCGTCCTTGCTGGTTCGCGCGGCGCCGAAAGGAATTGAAGTGGAAGACCACGATACCGGCGCGGGCGCGTCGGCAGTGGGCGTGTCCGGGGCATCGCCGGCGGTACCGGCGGGCCCGCCCGCGGGGCGTTTCAGCCGCCATGCGGGCGCGCACGCAAGACATGCCGACAATCAAGGCAGCGAGAACCCGAAAGGCAAAACGCGCAAGCGCCGCAAGCGCAGGCGCGGCCGCAAGGTTTTCGCACGCGATGAGAACGGCGGAATACCCTCGCCGGGGCCCGTCGCCGCTCCCGCCAGCCTCGCGCCTGAACCCGCGCCGATCGTCCCCCAGCCGCGACCGTCGCTTCCGAATGGCGCGCGCCCGCCGCATCAGGAACTGCCGGTATTCGCAGCGCTCGATCTCGGCACCAACAATTGCCGGCTGCTGGTCGCGGTGCCCGCCCGCCACGGCCACTTCCGCGTCATCGATGCGTTCTCGCGCATTGTCAGGCTGGGCGAGGGGCTTTCGGCCAGCGGCCGGCTCGGCCAGGCGGCCATGGACCGTGCCGTCGAGGCGTTGAAGGTCTGCGGAGACAAGCTGCGCAACCGCAAGATCAGGAAGGCGAGGCTGATCGCCACCGAGGCCTGCCGCTCGGCCGAAAACGGCGTCGAGTTCCTCGAACGGGTCGAGCGCGAGGCCGGTCTGAAGCTGGAGATCATCGATCGCCAGACCGAGGCCCGGCTGGCCGTCTCCGGCTGCGGCTCGCTGGTCGAGCGCGAAACGCGCGGCGTGGTGCTGTTCGACATCGGCGGCGGCTCGTCCGAGATCGCATTGATCGACCTCACGCGCGGCCAGCGCTCGCCGCAGCTTGCCAACCACATCGTCTCCTGGACGTCGCTGCCGGTGGGTGTCGTCTCGCTCGCCGAACGTTTCGGCGGCCGCACGGTGACGCGCGAGACCTTCGCCGCCATGGTCGATGACGTTGCGGTGCGGCTCAAGGCCTTCGACGGGCGCAACCGGCTCGCGCATGTGCTCGCCAGTCCGAATTTCCATCTGCTCGGCACCTCCGGCACGGTGACGACGCTGGCCGGCGTCCATCTCGACCTGGAGCGCTACGATCGCCGCCGCGTCGACGGGCTGTGGATGGACCGTCAGAGCGTCGACCGCATGGTGGAAAAACTGATCGGCTGGGATTTCCAGCAGCGCGTCGCCAATCCCTGCATCGGCGCCGACCGCGCCGACCTGGTGCTTGCCGGCTGCGCCATCCTGGAAGCGATCCGCGGCGTGTGGCCGTCGGAGCGGCTGCGGGTCGCCGACCGCGGCTTGCGCGAAGGCATATTGAGCGAACTGATGGCCGATGACGGCGTCTGGCGTCATGACGGGCGCGGCCGACAATGAGCAGGAAGCCAGAGAAGCCGGGCTCGGCGGGCATGCGCGTGCTGAAGACCCGGATCAAGAAGAAGAGCGGCCTGAAGGAATCCTCGCGCCGTTGGCTCGAGCGGCACATGAACGACCCCTATGTGCAGCGCTCCAAGGCCGATGGTTACCGTTCGCGCGCCGCCTACAAGCTCACCGAGATCGACGACAAGCATCATCTTTTGAAACCCGGCATGAAGGTGATCGACCTCGGCGCCGCGCCCGGCGGCTGGTGCCAGGTGGCGGCGGCCCGCACCAAATCGAGCGCGGAAAACCCGCATGTCGTCGGCATCGACTATCTTGAGATGGACGCGGTGCCGGGCGCTGTCATCCTGCAGTTGGATTTCCTCGATCACGACGCGCCGCAAAAGCTGTCAGAGGCGCTCGGCGGTCAGCCCGATGTCGTGCTGTCGGACATGGCGGCCCCCACCACCGGGCACCGCCGGACCGATCATCTGCGCACCATGCATTTGTGCGAAGTGGCGGCGGATTTCGCGCTGCAGGTTTTGAAGCCCGGCGGCCATTTCCTCGCCAAGACCTTTCAGGGCGGGGCCGAGAACGAGCTGCTCTCGCGGCTCAAGCAGAATTTTCGCTCGGTTCATCATGTGAAGCCGCCGGCCTCGCGCGACGAGTCGGTGGAGCTTTATCTGCTGGCGAAGGAGTTCAAGGGGTAGCGCCTAACCTTCTCCCCTTGTCAGGAGAGAAGGGAAAGGTGGCGCTCATTTCCCCGCGGTCCCCACCGCCTCCAGCGTCTTCGGCGTCGACAATTTGCCATGTCCCGACACCGCATTGCCGGCGTCCGGCGCCAGCCGCATGAAGGTCAGCGATGCCGCCGCCGAAACCGCCGCGACGATGAAGAAGGCGATGTGGAAATCGCCAAGCGTCAGCGGGCCGCCATGGATCGAAGTCGACACTTCGAGGATGCCGCCGGCCAGCGCCACGCCGAGCGCGATCGACAACTGCTGGAACACGGCAACGATCGGCGTCGCCTTGCTGGTGTCGGCGGTCGATACTTCGGCGTAGGACAGCGCGTTGACGCCGGTGAAGAACATCGAGCGGATGAAGCCGCCGACCAAAAGGATCGCGAGCATCAGCGCATAGGGGGTTGCGGGGGTGAAAAGGCCGTAGATGGCAATCGAGCCGGCGGCGATCAGCGATCCCCAGATCAGCACCCGCCGGAACCCGGCGAGCCTGAAGAGCAGCGCGGTGACGAACTTCATGCCGATGGCGCCGACCGCGGAGACGAAGGTGATCATACCGGACTGGAACGGCGTCAGCCCGAAGCCGATCTGGAACATCAGCGGCAGCAGGAAAGGCACCGCGCCGATGCCGATGCGGAACAGCGAGCCGCCGAGCACGGAGGAGCGGAACACCTGGTTTCTGAAGAGCTCCAGCGCCAACAGCGGGTTCCTGGCGCGCCGAGCATGCAGCAGATAAAGCACGCCCGAAACCAGGCCGACGGCAACGGTAATGAAGCCGGCGATCGGCGGCAAAGCGGGGAGGCTGACCACCGAGAGGCCGAAGACGATGCCGGACGCCGCGAGGCCGCTGAGCACGAAGCCCGGGAAGTCGAGCGGCGGCGTTTTGGCGGGGTCGGTTTCCGGCAAATAGCGGGTGGCAAGCCAGATGCCCAAAAGCCCGATCGGCACGTTGATCAAAAAGATCCAGTGCCAAGTGAAATAGGTGGTGATGAAGCCGCCGATCGGCGGGCCGACCAACGGCCCGACCAGCGCCGGCACCGTCAGCCATGACATCGCCGCGACGAGCTCGCTCTTTGGCGTCGCGCGCACCAGCACCAGGCGCCCGACCGGCGTCATCATGGCGCCGCCCATGCCTTGCAGGAAACGCGACACCACGAAGGCCGGCAGCGAATTGGAGAAGGCGCAGGCGACCGAGCCGGCAATGAAGACGGCGATCGCGGCGCGAAACACGTTCTTGGCCCCGAACCGGTCCGCCATCCAGCCGCTAATCGGAATGAAGATTGCCAGCGACACGAGATAGGCCGTCAGCGCCAGCTTCAGCGCGATCGGGCTGGTGTGGATGTCGATGGCGATTGCCGGCAGCGAGGTCGCGATCACGGTCGAATCCATGTTCTCCATGAAAAGTGCGACCGCCAGGATGAGCGGGATGATGCGGTTCAAGGGGACGCCCTGATTTGACTTCGCGATTCCGGGCCTGGCTTTGGGGCGAGCCGGCACGCCGGGGCGGTACCACCAATTGGCCCGGATGTCGCATTAATTTGCTGTCACTTTTGTGCGACCGCAACCCTCGCTGGGAATCATCGCGCGCGCCGCTTGATAAACAGAGCCTCTGGGTTATTGTAGTGAAAATAACTACAGGTTATGCAGCCATGGACGAAACCGTTTCGGCAGCCGATGCCAATCGCAGGTTCTCCCACATCCTGCGTGATGTACGCGAGGGCCACAGCTACGTCGTGACCACCCATGGGCGGCCGGTGGCGCGGATCGTGCCTGCGCAGAAGCACGAGGGCGTGGCCTCCCGCTCGCACGCAGCATTGCTGTCGCGCCTCGAACGGCAGCCGATCCTCAATGCCGGACACTGGACCCGCGATGAACTTTATGAGGATGATCGGTGAAGGTCGCCATCGACCCCAACGTCCTGGCCTATGCTGAGGGCGTTAACAACGCGGAGAAGCGCGACGTCGTTATCGAGCTGCTACGCAACGTTCCACGAGAGGCCGCAGTCATTCCGGTCCAGGTGCTGGGCGAACTGTTCAATGTTCTCGTCCGCAAGGCCGGAAGACATTCCCAGGAAGCTCGGGATAAGCTGCTTAGCTGGAGCGACGCCTTCGCGGTTGCCGGAACGACGCCGGAAGTGATGATGAAGGCTGTCGATCTTGCGGCAGACCATCGTTTCGGCATCTGGGATGCTGTCATTCTTTCGACTGCTTCGCAAACGGTTTGCCGGCTACTCCTGTCGGAAGATCTGCAGGATGGCTTTACCTGGGGCGGTGTAACCGTCGTCAATCCTTTTGCATCGCCGCGGCACGCTCTGCTGGATGCTCTCCTAGGTGCGGAATAGGAACCTGAAGCGTCTCGCAACGATCGGCTTTTCATCGCCTGCGGGACGTGTTACCAGCCAGCGCCAATCCTGAAAGGGAAGATGAGAGTCGGCGCTGGCCATTTCGGCCCAGCGCCTTTTCCGCATTCAAAAAGGACTGGCCATGGCAAAAATCATCGAGACGTCCACCGGCGCATTGGCGCTGACCTTCGACGACGTGCTGTTGCAGCCCGGCCATTCCGAGGTCATGCCCGGCGAGACCGATATCCGCACCCGCATCGCCACCGACATCGACCTCAACGTGCCGATCCTCTCGGCCGCCATGGACACGGTCACCGAAGCGAGGCTGGCGATCGCCATGGCGCAAGCCGGCGGCATCGGCGTCATCCACCGCAATTTCTCGCCGGCCGAGCAGGCCGAGCAGGTCAGGCAGGTGAAGAAGTTCGAATCCGGCATGGTGGTCAATCCCGTTACCATCGGCCCCGACGCCACGCTCGCCGACGCCCTGGCACTGATGCGCGCTCATGGCATTTCCGGCATTCCGGTGGTCGAGAACGGCGGCACCGGCGGTCATACGGTCGGCCGGCTGGTCGGGATCCTCACCAACCGCGACGTGCGCTTCGCCTCCGATCCGTCGCAGAAGGTCTACGAATTGATGACGCGTGAGAACCTGATCACGGTGAAAGAGAATGTCGACCAGGACGAGGCCAAGCGCCTGTTGCACAAGCATCGCATCGAGAAGCTGGTGGTGGTCGACCGCAAGGGCAATTGCGTCGGCCTGATCACCGTCAAGGATATCGAGAAGTCGCAGCTCAACCCGCACGCCACCAAGGACGCTCAGGGGCGGCTGCGCGCAGCGGCCGCCACCAGCGTCGGCGACGACGGCTTCGAGCGCGCCGAGCGCCTGATCGATGCCGGCGTCGACCTTCTGGTCATCGACACCGCGCACGGCCATTCGCAGCGCGTGCTGGACGCGGTGACGCGTGCGAAGAAGCTCTCCAATTCGGTGCGCATCCTGGCCGGCAACGTGGCCACCGCCGAGGGCACGCAGGCGCTGATCGATGCCGGCGCCGACGCCGTCAAGGTCGGTATCGGTCCGGGCTCGATCTGCACCACCCGCATCGTCGCCGGCGTCGGCGTGCCGCAGCTCTCGGCGATCATGTCGGCGGTGGAGACGGCTGAGAAGTCGGGCGTGAGCGTCATCGCCGATGGCGGCATCAAATATTCGGGCGATCTCGCCAAGGCGCTCGCCGCCGGCGCAAGTGCCGCCATGATCGGCTCGCTGCTTGCCGGCACCGACGAGAGCCCGGGCGAGGTCTATCTGCACCAGGGCCGCTCCTTCAAGGCTTATCGCGGCATGGGTTCGGTCGGCGCCATGGCGCGTGGCTCGGCCGATCGCTACTTCCAGGCCGAGGTGCGCGACACCTTGAAACTGGTTCCGGAGGGCATCGAAGGACAGGTTCCCTACAAAGGACCTGTGGCTGGCGTGCTGCACCAGCTTGCGGGCGGCCTGAAAGCCGCTATGGGTTATGTCGGTGGGCGCGATCTTGCCGAGTTCCGCGAACGCGCCACCTTTGTGCGCATATCAAACGCCGGACTTCGTGAAAGCCACGCCCATGACGTCACGATCACCCGCGAAAGCCCGAACTATCCGGGCGGACTTTGATCAGGCAGACGAGCGGCCGGATCGCTTGGGACTATGGCGCAACCTGATCGTCACGGTGTTGCTCCTGTCGCGTCACGCGGCGGCGCTCTCGATTGGGTCCGCGGCGATCTTCATCGCCATGACGGCGCTCGAGTTCTTTTATTTCCGCCACCTGAGCGGCGGGCTTCCTTCGCTCGACATGCGTGTTACCGGCTTCACGCCGGATGAGGGCATGGCATGGCTGACGGCGCTCGGCCGGCGCGGCAGCGAGATCATCATCGTTTGGCATTATCTGACGTTTGATCTGCTCTTCCCGGCGCTGCTGTCGCTCACCTTGCTCAGCCTGATCCTGGCCTTCGGCAGGCGGCTGAGCACTTTCCGCTCCATGCCCGCGCAATTGAAGGCGCTGTCGGCACTGGTCCTGGTGTTGCCCTATACGATCGCCGACTACGCGCAGAACTTCGCCGTGGCGCGGCTTTTGTCGGATTTCCAGTCGGCCAATCCCGACTCGCTGGCCTTCGCCTCGTCGCTGACCGTGACAAAGTTCACGCTTCTGGCGATCCCCTTCGCGGTCGTTGCGGTCCTGGCGCTTGCCGGGCAGCGGCGGCGTTAAACGGTAGGGACAAGATGAACCAGACCGCCATCTTCTGGCCGATGCTGGCGCAGGTGCTGCTGGTCTACATCGTCTATCTGGTAATGCTGAAGCGGCGTTATCTTGCCGTGAAGTCCGGCGAGGCCAAGATCAGCCAGTACAAGGTCCGCTCGACCGAGCCGGCCTCAAGCGTTACCGTCGCCAACAACCTCATCAACCAGTTCGAGCTGCCGGTCCTCTTTCACGTGCTATGCTTGGCGCTGTTCGTTACCAATGGCGTGAATTACCTGACGCTGACGCTGATGTGGCTCTTCGTCGTCACGCGCTATGTGCACGCCTGGGTGCATCTCACCAGAAACTACCTGCTGCACCGCAGCCGCGCCTTCTTCCTCGGCGCGGGCATCCTTCTCGTCGCCTGGATCTGGTTCGCGCTGCACCTGCTTGGGGCGGTGTAGATTGATGCTTGTCGCCCAGAAGCGTGCGCGGTTCTGGGACAACGACACGCCATCAACTCAAGTATTTGAAGCACGTTGCCGGAATCCGTTTCAGCGCGACGCGGTTTAAAGGTCGAACACCGCTATCCTGCGCTTGTCGAACTTGATGCCGATCTCGCCGCGCACCAGTCTAAGCGCCTGCTCGCCGAACACGGCACGCCGCCAGCCTTGCAGCGCCGGCACGTCGGCGGCATCACCCTCGGCGGCGATGCGGTCGATGTCGTCGCTCGAGGCGAGCACCTTGGAGGCGACGCCTTCCTTCTCGGCGACGATCCTGAGCAGCACCTTGAGCAGTTCCGCCGCAGCGCTCGAGCCCTCCGGCGGCTGGAACGTCTTCGGCAGCTTGGGCATCGCTTCCTTCGGAAGGGAAAGGGCGGTGTTGACGGCGCTGAGCAGCGCGGTTGCCGTCGCCGAACGCTCCCAGCCCTTCGGCGTCGTCCGCAGCCGCCCCAATGCAGTCGCGTCGCGCGGCGCCTGTTGCGCGATTTCGTAGATCGCATCGTCCTTGAGCACGCGGCCGCGCGGCACGTCGCGCTCGCGCGCCTCGCGTTCGCGCCATGCCGCCACCGCCTGCACGATCGCCAGCTCCTGCGGCTTGCGCAGCCGCATCTTCAGCCGCTTCCAGGCATCCTCCGGATGCGGATCGTAGGTCTGGCGCGAGGTGAGGACGTCCATCTCCTCGTTGAGCCAGTGGGCGCGGTCCTCGCGCTTCAGCTCGGCGCTGAGATGCTCATATACCTTGATCAGGTGGGTGACGTCGGCGAGCGCGTATTCGAGTTGCTTGTCGGAGAGCGGCCGGTGCCGCCAGTCGGTGAAGCGCGAGGATTTGTCGAGCCGCGCGCCGGTGATGCGCTGCACCAGCTGATCGTAGGAGACGCTGTCGCCGAAGCCGCAGACCATGGCCGCCACCTGCGTGTCGAACACCGGATGCGGCACCAGGTCGCCCAGATGAACGATGATTTCGATGTCCTGGCGTGCGGCGTGAAAAACCTTGACCACCGCTTCGTTGGCCATCAGCCGGAAGAAGGGTTTGAGGTCGATGTCGGGCGAAAGCGGATCGATCAGCGCCGTCACGCCTGGCGCGGCCATCTGGATGAGGCAGAGGATCGGCCAGAAGGTCGTTTCGCGGATGAATTCGGTGTCGACGGTTACGAATTCGGACTTTTCGAACGCCGCGATGACGCTCTCGAGTTCTTTCTGGGTGGTGATGACGTGCATCAATTCGCTTTTGGCATCATATCAGGCCTCTTCAATTTCAGCCGCAAGCGCTTTCGTCAAGCCGCAGTTAGAGCAATTCCAGGAAAAGTGACGAACAGTTTTCCGTCCGTAATTGCATAAAATCAAAGAGATAGAGCGGTTCGGCGTGCCCGCGAAACGCTGAAACGCCTAATCCTGCTTGTCTGAATCGCCACCCCGCCGCGCCAGCCGCGCGAATAGCGTCGACGTGCGCAAAAGCGCGGTGAAGCGGCTGCGGCTGCCGGCCGGCACACTCGACCGCACCTGCATGCGGTAGAGGATCACAATGATGAGAACGGCATAGACGACGGCGTTGAAAACGAACAGCGCGCTCGGCCCGAAATGTTGCATCACCGCCGAGGCCGCAATCGGACCGCCGATCGCGCCGAAGGAGTAGAACAGCATCAGCGCCGCGTTGATCAGCACGAATTCGCCTTTGCCGGCCCGGTCGTTGGCATGCGCGGCCGATAGTGAATAGAGCGGCATGGCGAAGCTGCCGAAGATGAAAACGATGATGAAGTTGAGGAACGGGTCGGCGCGCGCCACGAAGGCCAGCGCCAGCCCGGCAAGCATGGCGCAGCACGTCGTCGCCAGCAGCACCGAGCGGCGGTCTCGGCGGTCGGAGAGATAGCCAAGCGGATATTGGATGAGGGCGCCTCCAAAAATGCCGACGCTGACGAAGGTCACGACATCGGCAACCGACATGCCGATCTCCTCGGCATAGACCGGCGACAGCGTGCGAAAGGCGCTGTTTGTGAGGCCGACGGCGATGCAGCCGATCGAGCCGAGTGGCGAGATCCGCCAGACGCGCGGCAGGTCGAGCTTGACGTCTTCCGGAGGCGCCGGGTTCGAGCGGTCCCCGAGCGAGACCGGCACCAGCGAAAAGGTGATCATCATCGACATGACGGCGAAGATGGCGAAACCGCCGGCGCCGAAGATCGGAATCAGGAATTGCGCGCCGGTAACCGAGCCGATGTCGACCATGCGATATATGGCGAGCACCCGCGCGCGGTCCTTGTTGCCGACGCCGGAATTCAGCCAGGCTTCCATGACGGTGAACAGGCCGGCAAAGCAGAAGCCGCCGGCAAAGCGCACCGCGCACCACATGACGGGGTCGATGACGAGCACCAGAAGCAGCGTGCCGACCGAGGCGATCGCGGCCAGCGCGGCAAAAGTCCGGACGTGGCCGACCGCCTTCAGGATACGCGTGACGGCCAGGCAGCCGAGCAGGAAACCGGCGAAATAGAACGTGCCCATCAGGCCGATATCGGAAGCGGAAAAGCCTTCCTGCGCCCCGCGCAAGGCAATCAGCGTTCCCTGCAGCCCATTGCCGCCAAGCAGGATGCCTGCGGCAATCAGGAGCGGAATAAGCGGACGGATGGACGACATTAAAGAGAGGCAATCACGGATCTGTGACCTCTTCTTGGACCATAGATCCTGTCAACGCCAGCGGCAAATGCAACTTCACATCCTTGCACCCGGCCGAGGAGATGGGCTGCCAATTGGGGTAGGGGTGTCCTAAGCCTTGCCGGCCCATATTTCTATCTCCAGCTCGACCGTAGCAGGTGTCTTGCCCGGAAACGCATGGATGTTCTCCACGGCCGGCCTCCGGCCAAGTGAACCTACCGTCAGCAGGCTGAGCGCGATGAAGGGGATGCCGATGCCATAGGCGGAGCGGATGCCCCAATGGTCCGATACGAAGCCGAGCAGCGGCGGGCCGAGCAGGAAAGCGATGAAGGAAATCTGCGAGAGCGCCGCGACGTTGATCGCCGCCGGGCGATCCGTCCGTTGCGCGGCGGCGGAGATCGCCAGCGGGAAGAGGGCGCTGCTGCCGATGCCCAACAGGGCAAAGCCAAACATCGAAACGGCCGGCAGCGGCGAGAAGAAGACGATGAGCACGCCGGCCGCCATCGCTGCCAAGAGCACGCGCGCGACCCCGCTTGGCGAGTGGCGGTCGACGAAGGAGTCGGCGAAAAGGCGTGTGGTTGCCTGCGAGAAGGCAAACAGCGCCACGGTCAAGCCCGGCGACGAAGGGGCCGGAGTCGAAGACGGTGCGCATGTAGATCGCCGACCAGTCGATGCTGGCGCCTTCGAGGAGCATCGCCGAAAGCGTCACGGCGACCAGGACCAGGATCGGCAATGTCGGCCGCGCGAACATCGGCGCCTTGTCGCCGGAGCTGGCGAAGCGGGCGGGCGCCGGCTCGAAGCCGCCGAGAAACAGGGCCGTTGCAATGGTCACCATCGGCACCACCAGCGCCAGATGCAGCTGCGGCGACAGGCCGAGATGCGCCATGGCGCCGCCGAACAGCCCGGCGCCGAAGAAGCCCGCGCTCCAGAGCTGACGGTCGCTACCAATTCGCCGGGCGTCGCATCGGCACTCGCCGATCTGCCCCTGGTCGAGCTGTTTGTGCTGGGCGGCAGGTATGTCCGCGACCTCGGCACCTGTGTCGGCGGCGATACGCTGGCCGCCGTGGCGCAGCTTGGCGCCGATCTGTTCTTCCTTGGCTCCTGCGGCCTCGATGCCCTCGCGTGGCGTCACCGCCTTCGATTCGGCGGAAGCGGAGGTCAAGCGCGCTATGGCCAGGAATAGCGCCGGCATCGTGATCGCCGTCACCAACGACAAGCTCGCCACCGCAGCGCCTTATCGCGTCGCCGCGCCCGACGCGATAAGCCATCTGGTGGTGGACAAGACGGCGCCTTCACCCATCCTTGCCGATTTCGAGCGCCTGGGTGCCGAAATCCACTTTGCCTGACCTGGGGCACCGCGCCTGCGTGTGACCGCTTGCCTTGACAAAGCCGGCCTCTCATGCGCTTTTCGCGCCAATTTTCGAGCCGGGCTTTCGCCCGCAATTCCGGACTCCACCAATGACAATGCATCGTTACCGCAGCCACACCTGTGCCCAATTGAGAAAGACCGACGTCGGCAATTCGGTCCGCCTGTCCGGCTGGGTGCATCGCGTGCGCGACCATGGCGGGCTGCTGTTCATCGACCTGCGCGACCATTACGGCCTGACCCAGATCGTCGCCGATCCGGACTCGCCGGCCTTCAAGGTCGCCGAGACGGTGCGCGGCGAATGGGTGATCCGCATCGACGGCGAGGTCAAAGCGCGCCTGCCGGAGACCGTCAACGCCAATTTGCCGACTGGCGAGATCGAGATTTTCGCGCGCGAGATCGAAGTGCTGTCGGCGGCCAAGGAGCTGCCGCTGCCGGTGTTCGGCGAGCCTGAATACCCCGAGGACATCCGCCTGAAATACCGCTTCCTCGACCTGCGCCGCGAGACGCTGCACAGGAACATCGTTGCGCGCACCAAGATCATCGCCGAGATGCGCAAGCGCATGGGCGAGGTCGGTTTCACCGAATTCTCGACGCCGATCCTGACCGCGTCGTCGCCCGAAGGCGCGCGCGACTTCCTGGTGCCGTCGCGCATCCATCCCGGCACCTTCTATGCCCTGCCGCAGGCGCCGCAGCAGTACAAGCAGCTGATCATGGTCTCCGGCTTCGACCGCTACTTCCAGATCGCGCCCTGCTTCCGTGACGAGGATCCGCGCGCCGACCGCCTGCCCGGCGAGTTCTACCAGCTCGACCTCGAGATGAGCTTCGTCGAGCAGGATGACGTGCTCTCCACCATGGAGCCGGTGCTTCGCGGCGTCTTCGAGACCTTTGCCGCCGGCAAGCCGGTGACTCAGCAATTCCGTCGCATTCCCTTCGACGAGGCGATGCGGACCTACGGCACCGACAAGCCGGACCTGCGCAACCCGATCGAGATGCAGGCGGTCTCGGATCATTTCCGCGATTCCGGCTTCAAGGTCTTCGCCAACATCCTGGCCAACGATCCGAAGGCCGAAGTCTGGGCTATCCCCGCCAAGACCGGCGGCAGCCGCGCCTTCTGCGATCGCATGAACTCCTGGGCGCAGGGCGAGGGCCAGCCAGGCCTCGGATACATCTTCTGGCGCAAGGAGGGCGACAAGCTCGAAGGCGCCGGACCGATCGCCAAGAACATCGGTGAGGAACGCACCGAGGCGGTGCGCCAGCAGCTTGGCCTTGCCGATGGCGATGCCGCCTTCTTCGTCGCCGGTGACCCGAAGAAGTTCGTTTCCTTCGCGGGCGCCGCGCGCACCCGCGCCGGCGAGGAATTGAACCTCGTCGACCGCGATCGCTTCGAACTCTGCTGGATCGTCGACTTTCCGTTCTTCGAATGGAACGAGGATGAGAAGAAGATCGACTTCGCCCACAATCCGTTCTCCATGCCGCAGGGCGGCATCGACGCGCTCGGCGGCCAGGAGCCGCTGGGCATCAAGGCGTTCCAATACGACATGGTCTGCAACGGTTTCGAGATCGCATCCGGCGGCATCCGCAACCACCTGCCGGAGACCATGGTCAAGGCCTTCGAGATGGTCGGCCTCGATCGCCAGACGGTCGAGGAGCGCTTCGGCGGCCTCTACCGCGCCTTCCAGTATGGCGCGCCGCCGCATGGCGGCATGGCGGCCGGCATCGACCGCATCGTCATGCTTTTGGTCGGCGCCAAGAACCTGCGCGAGGTCACCATGTTCCCGATGAACCAGCAGGCCTATGACCTGCTGATGAACGCGCCTTCGGAGGCCACCCCGCAGCAGCTTCGGGAGCTGTCGCTGCGCGTCGCCGTCGCGAAGAAGGACTGAGACGCGGGGACTCATCCTGAATCGATGGTAGCTCCGGGAGTGATTGGCGGCTGGCCTTCGCTCCAGAGCCATTTTCTCAAGGATTGGGTCAGAGCGTGTGGGCAACCGCCCGGATTTCAACCAATTGCTGCGGGAATGCCAGGCCCGAGACCCCGAGGAGGGTCACGGCAGGGCGGGGTGGTCCGACATACTCCTGTAAAGAGCGACAAACGCCTTCGTCGAGGAGGTCAGGCCCTGATCGTAGGAAAACGGCGATCCGGATCATCCGAACCGCCGTTGGATAATGCTGGCAGGTGCGAGGCGCCCCCGATCAGTCCTCGTTCGCCTTGACCTTCACGCCCAGCGTCTTCGGCAGGTCGAGCGGGTTGGACATGGCGCCGGCCATGATCAGCGCGAACGGCACCGACGCCGGCGGCTCGGCCGAGATCTCGAGGCTCTTGGGGTCGTCGAGGAACTTGTTGACCGCGGCCGACACCTCGGCCGTCAGTTCGGGATTGTTGAGCTGCGCCATGCCGAACGGCACGATCGCCTTGGCTTGATTGGCGACGTCCTTGCCGGACATGCCCTGCTGCTTGCCGACATAGTCGAGCACCTTGCCGGTCAGCGAATCGTCGTCGAAGCGCACCGAGGCGCCGTTGAAGGAAAGCTGCTGCAAGAGGCCGAGCATGGCCATGCCCTGCGCGGAATTGTCGGCACCCTCGGGCTGTGCAGCGAACTTCTTTTGCATCTCCTGCATCGACTTGATGAAGTCGAGGGTGTAGCCGCCGAGATTGAAGGTCATGCCGAGCGTGCCGGCATTCTCGACCGAGATGTCGTATTTCGAGAGCTCCATCTTGCCGTCGCTGGGCTGCCAGGTGCCGGCCATCGAGACCGTACCGGAGATATTCTGGTAGCCGAGCGCTTGAATCGCCTCCTTCGACTTCGGGTCCTCGACCAGTGTCAGGTCGGCGTTGAACTTTTCCGTGTTGGCGGTGAAGTCCATCGCCTTGCCGTCGGCCGGCGGGGTGATCTGGACGGCCAGCCCGTCCATCGAGAAGGCCGTCTTGTCGCCGACCTTGACGGTCATGTTGGAGAGCTCGGCCGACTTGTACATCATCAGCGAGCCGAGCGGGTCGGTGCTGCCTTCGGCCGGCACCTTCATGCCGTGAATGACAACGGGGCTGAGGTTGAGCGTCACGCCGTCCTGGCTGCGCTCGAATGCCGAGCTCGAGACGGTCGCGATCTCGAAGCCGCCATTGGCCTCGGTGATGCCCTCCAGCTTCACGTCGCCGATCGGCAGGGCTTCCTTCTCGGCTGCCGGCTTGATGGACACGCCCTGCAGCACCGCGTTCGAATTGTCGCCGGAGACGCCGGTCCAGGAAATGTCGACGCCCTGGGCGGCAAGGGCCGCCTTGACGCGGTCGGCCACCGCCGGATCGGCGGCGAAGGCGGTGTTGAGCGGCAGGGCCAGCAGAATGGTTGAAAAAGCCAGTTTCTTGAGCATTGAGCGTTGAATTTTCATGGCGAGTTCCCTGTCCTGAAAAGTGTTTTTGAATTCTACTCCATCACCATTCCGCGACGAACGGGTCGGGAACAAGGCGTTTCCCGGCACATTTGTCGAAAACGGCGATGAAAAGCAAACCCGGCCGGCACGCTTTGCATGATGCGGTGAATTTGTCATGAAGACCGCGGCTCTCCTGCGCCGGCGCGTTGCCTGCCCAGATAGAGGGCGCATGTAACAGATTGATGTTGGCCGGTTAGCCCGCTTGCTGCCGGGGCCGGTTGCAGAATGGGCAAACTGGAATGTTCAACTTGCCGCTTCCGTGAAATCCTTCACGTCGCCATTTGCGACGAATCCGCCGACTGCCAACCCGGCGCTTGCCGCGAATCACCCGCTCGGCTAGTCCAAATCCATGGGCAAAAGGCATTTGCCGCCTGAAGACAATGGCGGCGGCGACAACATCGAACCGGTCGATCTGAAGGAAGCGCTCGAGAAGCGCTATCTTGCCTATGCGCTGTCGACCATCATGCACCGGGCGCTGCCGGATGTGCGGGACGGACTGAAGCCGGTCCATCGCCGCATCATGCATGCCATGCGGCTCTTGCGGCTCAACCCGGATCAGGGCTTCGCCAAATGCGCCCGCATCGTCGGCGAGGTGATGGGTAAGTTCCATCCGCATGGCGACCAGTCGATCTACGACGCGCTGGTGCGGCTCGCGCAGGGATTCTCGATGCGCTACCCGCTGGTCGACGGGCAGGGCAATTTCGGCAATATCGACGGCGATAACGCCGCCGCCATGCGCTACACCGAAGCGCGCATGACGGAGGTGGCGACTGAGCTGCTTGCCGGCATCACCGAGGACGCCGTCGACTTCCGGCCGACCTATAATGAGGAGGACGAGGAACCCTCCGTTCTACCCGGCGCCTTCCCGAACCTGCTCGCCAACGGCTCGTCCGGCATTGCGGTCGGCATGGCGACCTCGATCCCGCCGCACAACGCCGCCGAGCTTTGCGACGCGGCACTTCATCTGATCGAGCATCCGGACGCGCCGGTGGCGAAGCTGATGGATTTCGTCCAAGGGCCGGATTTCCCGACCGGCGGCATCATCGTCGACAGCCGCGCCTCGATCCTCGAAGCCTATGAGAGCGGCCGCGGCGGTTTCCGCGTGCGCTCCAGATGGAGCCAGGAGGACCAGGGCAGGGGCACCTGGAGCATTGTCGTCACGGAAATCCCCTATGGCGTCCAGAAGGCCAGGCTGATCGAGAAGATCGCCGAGCTGCTGATGGCGCGCAAGCTGCCGCTGCTCGAGGACGTCCGCGACGAAAGCGCCGAGGATATCCGTATCGTGCTCGTGCCGAAGAGCCGCAGCGTCGATCCAGGCATCCTGATGGAATCGCTGTTCAAGCTGACCGAGCTCGAAAGCCGCTTCCCGCTCAACATGAACGTGCTGTCGCGCGGCAAGGTGCCGAACGTCCTGTCGCTGAAGGGCGTGCTGAAGGAATGGCTCGATCACCGCCGCGACGTGCTGATCCGCCGCTCGAGATATCGGCTGGGCGAGATCGAGAAGCGGCTGGAAATCCTGGCCGGCTATCTGATCGCCTATTTGAACATCGACGAGGTGATCAGGATCATCCGCGAGGAGGACGAGTCCAAGCAGGTGATGATGGCCCGCTGGTCGCTCACCGACAATCAGGCCGAAGCCATCCTGAACATGCGGCTGCGCGCCCTGCGCAAGCTGGAAGAGATCGAAATCCGCAAGGAGTTCGACGGCCTTACCGAGGAGAAGAAGCAGATCGAGGCATTGCTTGCCTCCCACGCCAAGCAATGGGCGACGATCAAGTGGGAAGTCGCTGAGGTTCGTAAGAAGTTCGGTCCGGAGACCAAGCTCGGCAAACGCCGCACCCAGTTCGCCGACGCGCCCGAGCATGACCTCACCGATATCGCGCACGCCATGATCGAGCGCGAGCCTGTCACCGTCGTGGTTTCGGAAAAGGGCTGGCTCCGCGCGATGAAGGGTCACCTGACCGACTATTCGCAGCTTGCCTTCAAGGAAGGCGACAGCCTGAAGCTCGCCTTCCACGCGCAGACGACCGACAAGATCCTGGTCTTCACCACCGGCGGCAAGTTCTACACCATCGGCGCCGACCGGCTGCCGGGCGGGCGCGGCCATGGCGAGCCGATCCGCATCATCGTCGACATGGAAAACGACCAGGACATCGTCACCGCCTTTGTCCACGACCCGAAGCGCAGGCTGCTTCTGGTCTCATACGACGCCAACGGCTTCGTCGTCTCCGAGGAAGAGGTGATCGCCAACACCCGCAAGGGCAAGCAGGTGATGAACGTCAAGGCGCCGGACGAGGCCAAACGCTGCATTCCGGTTGCCGGCGACCATCTCGCCATCGTCGGCGAGAATCGCAAGATGCTGATCTTCCCGCTGTCTGAAATCCCGGAAATGGCGCGCGGCAAGGGTGTGCGCCTGCAGAAATACAAGGACGGCGGCGTGCTGGACCTTAAGACCTTCACGATTGCAGCGGGGCTGACCTGGCAGGATTCGGCCGACCGCACCTTCACCAAGTCGCGCGAGGAATTGGCCGAGTGGATCGGCGCCCGTGCAGCCGCCGGTCGCATGGTGCCGAAGGGTTTCCCGAGGACGGGCAAGTTCGGGTAGCGGGGCTCCCTCTTCTCCCCGTGTGGGAGAAGGTGTCGCCGAAGGCGACGGATGAGCGTGTTCCAAGGAACGCAGAGGTCTCGCTCCGCTGGAACATCCTTTATCCGTCTCGGCGCTACGTGCCGATCCACCTTCTCCCTCACGGGGAGGAGGCTAGGCGCAAACATTTGGACTATCGTCACGATTGCTGCACTATGATGGTGCATAAGCAACCATCGAGCTGGCAGGGGAGAACCGCCGCGTTGAAGAGGGCTGAGATCCAGAAACCAGGGCAGCGCCTGTTCGGTCTGTCGGCGCCGCTGAGGGCTGCCGTCATCCCGCCGCTGTCGGCGGCGCGCTGGCTCCTGGTGCTGATCGTCGCCGCCGGCGTCTATTTCTTCCACGGCTTCCTGTTCCCGGTGCTGGCGGCGCTCGTCATCGCCTTCGCCAGCTGGCCGCTCTACCGCCGGCTGCTCGCCGGGGTCGGCGGCAACCGCACGATCGCCGCGACCCTCGCGATCCTGTTCATTCTGACCTTCCTGGTGGTGCCGATAGCGCTCGCCGGCACTTACGCCATCAACGAGCTTCGCGAGTGGGTGGTCTGGGCGATCGAGACCAACCGCCACGGCTCTGCCACGCCCCAATGGATCGCCACCATGCCGGTCGTCGGCGAATGGCTGAACCAGCAGTGGACGGCCAATCTCGGCCATCCCGGCGGCATCGGCGAATTGATCCAGATGGTCAGCGGCTCCAACATCGGCACCATCTATCGCGGCGCGCTGGCCGCCGGCGGCAGCGCCTTCGGGCTGCTGCTCACGCTGCTTTTCATGCTGATCGCGCTGTTCTTTGCCTATCGCGACGGCGAGGGCTTCGCGGCGCAGGTTGATCGCCTCGGCGAGCGCATCCTGCCGACGCGCTGGGAGCGCATCTCGCGCGTCGTGCCGGCTACCATTTCATCGACCGTCACCGGCATGACCGTCATCGCCATCGGCGAGGGCGTGGTGCTGGGCGTCGCCTATTGGCTGGCCGGCGTGCCGTCGCCGGTCACGCTCGGGGCGCTTACCGGCATCATGGCGCTGATCCCGGGCGGCGCGCCGCTCTCCTTCACGCTGGTGTCGATCTACCTCGCCGCCAGCGGCAAGTTGTTTGCGGGCCTTGCGCTGTTCGTCTGGGGCGCGGTCGAGCTTTTCATCGTCGACAAGACGCTGCGCCCGAAGCTGGTCGGCGGGCCGATCAAGCTGCCTTTCCTGCCGACCTTTTTCGGCCTGATCGGCGGCGTCAAGACGATGGGCTTCCTCGGCCTCTTCATAGGCCCTGTACTGATGGCGCTGCTCGTCGCCATCTGGCGCGAATGGCTGCGCGAGGTCGAGCTGATGGATGGGCTTCCACCTGCCGCTGAAGAAGGGAACGGGCCGCCACGGATCGAGACGGCGCCTGAGACCAGGAAAATTCAGGCCGGGTAGGCGACGGCGAGCGCCGCCCGGCGCCTGCGGCCTTCGTGCAATTGCCAGAGCGAGTGGGCTACCAGCGCCACGATCAGGATCGCGCCGCCGATCAGGCTGTTTCGTGTCGGAGCCTCGGCAAAGACCAGCCAGACCCAGACAGGCGCGAGCACCGTCTCCAGAACGTAAAACATCGCCACCTCCGGCCCTGAAATATATTTCGGGCCGGCGGCGAGACAGAAGAACGAGATCGGCATGATCACCGCGCCGTTGAAGATGATCCACCACGGCGCGTTGACGTGCAGTCCTTCACCCGAGACCATGAATGCGGCGAGCGCTAGCGGAAAGACGACGCCGACCAGCGCGGTGAAGCCCATGTCCTTGCCGCTGGCGCGCGAGATGGTGATGGCGAGTGCGACGAAGAAAGCCGAGCAGAGCGCCATGAAATCGCCGAACAGTTTTCCGGTGCCGACCGAACCGCCGACGATGATCAGCACGCCGACGATCATCGCCAGCATTGCGATCACGGTGCTCAGCCGCGGTCGTTCTCTGAGGAACAGCCAGGAGAGCAGCGCCGCGAAGACGGTGTTGAAGGCCAGGATGAAGACGAGGTCGGCGGTCGAGGTATGATAGACGGCGGTGACGAAGGTGATCGAAGTCAGGCCGTAGCAGATCGCCGCCGCCAGGCCCGACCAGCCGGGGATGAGCTTCGGCACTTTGCCGCGCACCGCGCGCCAGACGACCCAAATCAACAGGGTGGCGACAAGCGTTGTCCCGGTCCGCAGCGCCATGATGGTCCACGGGCTGCCATCCGCGAGCCGGATCAGGGGAATGTCGAAGGTGAGCACCAGGCCGCCGATGGCGGTGATCAGCAGGCCTTTCTGATGGTCGTGGTGGGAAGACATGATTGGTCTCGCAATGATTTGCAGGCGGCGGCTGGCTCGATGGCGCACGCTTCCAGCGAGTGGCGGAAACACCAGCTTCCTGCCCCTTGAAACAGTTTAAGAACGGGCTTTGGAAAAAAGGTCAGCGACTGACCGCTTCGTGGTCGTAGCGTTCCCAGCCTTTCGGACCGAGATGCTCCTGCGGCATGAACCGCATCTTATAGCTCATCTTGCGCGAGCCGTTGACCCAGTAGCCGAGATAGACGTGGGGCAGTCCCATCGCCTTGGCGCGGGCGATGTGATCGAGGATCATGAAGGTGCCGAGCGAGCGGTCCTCGAAATCGGGATTGAAGTAGGAATAGACCATCGACAAGCCGTCGGCCATCTTGTCGGTCAGCGCTACGGCAATCAATTCACCCTGGCCCTTGCCGGTGATGAAGGTGTCGGGGCCGCGGCGCCGGTATTCGATGATCTTGGTGTCGACATGCGTGTCCTCGACCATCATCGCATAGTCGAGCACTGTCATGTCGGACATCCCGCCGCGGCGATGGCGCGCGTCGAGATAGGCGCGAAATAGCGAATATTGCTCGGTGGAAGGCTGCGCGTCGTGCATGGCGCCGATGAGGTCGGCATTGCGCTGAGTGACGCGGCGCATGTTGCGGCTGGCGATGAACTCCTGCGCCAGGATGCGCACCGACACGCAGGCGCGGCAGGATTCGCAGGCCGGCCGGTAGGCGATGTTCTGGGAACGCCGGAAGCCGCCTTGCGTGAGCAGATCGTTCATCTCGGGCGCCTTGTCGCCGACAAGGTGCGTGAACACCTTCCGCTCGAACTGGCCCTCCAGATAGGGGCACGGGGACGGCGCGGTCAGGAAGAACTGCGGCGACTGGGTCGGATGCTGCGTCATGGATTCTTGGACACGCTCCTGCGAATCGCCCTACCTTTGGCCCGGCCGGCGAAAAATTCAACAGGATTGTGCTGTCGCGGCCGGCCCAAGCTGTTCATATCTAGCACAACCGGCGCGGCGACGGCGGCCGCACATAGCGTCAGCTATCGGTGCGGGTGACGACGGTGCCGAGAAGCAGGTCGTGCAGCGTCCGCTTGCGATCGGAAAACAGCGTGACCAGCAGCACCAGCGGCGTCAGGATGACGTTGCCGGCCCAGAACAGCACCGAATGCACGACGGCGGTCAGGCCGTCGATGCGCGTGCCGTCGAGCCTCTCAAGCCGGATGCCCATGATCTTCATGCCGGTTGTGGCCTGGTCGCGGCTGCCCAGCGTGTTCCAGATGTAGAGGATGGCAACCGCCGGAAGCAGGACGGAGAACAGCGCCCAGCCCAGGCCGAAGGTCAAAAGCCCGAGTAGGGCGACCAATATGGCGAAGGGGATGGTGAGCAGCGCCACGAAGAAATAGTCGAGGATGAAGGCGAAGATGCGCCTGGTGCGCACGCCGCGGTAGGCGCGTGTATCCTCGAGCCTTGTGGTGATAATCTCGCCGTCCAGCACGCGCGTGTTCATGTGTCATGCCCTCGCAACAGGCCGGAAATAAGTCTCGGCCATTCGCCTCTGAAATGGTGAAAGCCGGTGGCGGAATCAAGATGGACCGCTCGTGACGCCGGCGCGGCAGGCTGTGGCGAGCGGCGCTGCGGCGATTGAATTCCAGGCGCGGATCGCGTTAGCCTGCTGCGGCGCAACAAGACGCCGAGGGGATGGGGAATATGGACTACGACATGTTGGTCATCGGCAGCGGCCCCTCCGGGCGCCGCGCCGCGGTGCAGTCGGCAAAGCTCGGCAAGTCGGTTTTGGTCGTCGATAGGGGCCGGCGTCTCGGCGGCGTCTCCGTGCACACCGGCACCATTCCGTCCAAGACGCTGCGCGAAACGGTGCTCAATCTCTCCGGCTGGCGCGAGCGCGGCTTCTACGGGCGCGGCTACCGGGTCAAGCAGGATATTTCGGTCAGCGACCTCGTCGAGCGCCTGCACAAGACGCTCGATCACGAAGTCGAGGTGCTGCAGCATCAGTTCATGCGCAACGCGGTCAAAAGCGCGCGGGCCACGGCCAGATTCATCGGCGCAAACAAGGTCAGCCTGACCACCGACAATGGCGACTATAGCGAGATCGGTTTCGCCAATGCGCTGATCGCCGTCGGCACCAGGCCGCACCGCCCGCGCGACGTGCCGTTCGACAAGACGCGCGTCTTCGACAGCGACGAGATGCTGGAACTCGACCGGTTGCCGCGCACGCTGACCGTCATCGGCGCCGGCGTCATCGGCGTCGAATACGCGACCATCTTTTCGGCGCTCGACGTGCCGGTGACACTGGTCGAGCCGCGCAACACCATCCTCGATTTCGTCGATCGCGAAATCGTCGACGACTTCATCCATCAGATGCGCGACCGCGGCATGACCATTCGCCTCGGCAGCACGGTAAAAGAAATCGCCTCCAAGCCCGATCATGCCGAAGTGACCCTTGCCGACGGCCGCACCATCCGCTCCGAAATCGTGCTTTACGCTGCAGGCCGCAGCGGCAATCTTGGCAGCCTCGGGCTCGACATGGTCGGCATCGAGGCCGACAGCCGCGGCCGCATCAAGGTCGATCCCCAGACATTTCAGACCAGCGCGCCCAATATCTATGCCACCGGCGACGTCATCGGCTTTCCGAGTCTGGCCTCGACCTCGATGGAGCAGGGCAGGGTGGCTGCCTGCCATGCCTTCGGCGTGGCGCTGCCGCCGCCGCCGGAAACCTTTCCTTACGGCATCTACGCCGTGCCGGAAATCTCCACCGTCGGCCAGTCCGAGGAGCAGGTGCGCGAGAGCGGGATCGCCTATGAGGTCGGCGTGGCGCGCTTCCGGGAAACCTCGCGCGGCCACATCATGGGCGTCAACTCAGGTTTCCTGAAACTCCTGTTCTCGGTCGACACGCGCCGCCTGCTCGGCGCCCATATCGTCGGCGAGGGTGCGACCGAGCTCATCCATATCGGCCAGGCGGTGATCAATCTCGGCGGCACGGTCGACTTCTTCGTCAACAACACCTTCAACTATCCGACGCTGGCCGAAGCCTACAAGATCGCCGGGCTGGATGCCTGGAACCGGATGGGGCAGGGCTAGCCTCGGCAGCAGCGTCTATCTCTCGTCAGGCGGCCGGCGTCGAGGTCGCGGCAAGCCACTGCCGGGCGATCGCGGCATCCGCTTCGCCGAACTCATGGCCGGAGGCGACGATGCGCGCATCGACCTCGGCACGGCGCTGGCTGAAGAGCGTCACCAAGGCTGGCGCGAACGGGCCGTAGGTCTGGTCGGCCGCGCCGGCGATGATCAGCACCCGCGTTCCGGCAAGGTTCGTCGCCGGCGCATCGTCGAGCACCGGCATCGCCCTGAGCAGCGCCGCCTGCCTGACCAGGCCGGGATGAAGCAGCATCAGCGTGGAAACCAGATTGGCGCCGTTTGAGTAACCCAGGAAGGTCGCGCGGGTGAGATCAAGCTCGTGGAGCCGTTCGGCTTCCACTGCGAATTGGGCGAAAGCGGCCGTCTCCGCGCGGATACTCGACTGCTCGAAGCTGGTCGGCGTGATTCGTTCGAACCAGCGAAAACCGTCCTCCTGGCGGATGCGGCCGCGTGCTGCGACAACCACCGCGCGCGGCGCGATCCGCCTCGCCAGCGGCAAAAGTGTCGCTTCGTCCACGCCCGATCCATGCAGCACGAAAAGGCATTCGCCGCTCGCATTTTCCGGTCTGATCAGACGATAGGAAAAGGGCAGATCATCCTGCAGCTCGCTGTTTTTGCTGTCATGTTCGGACATGATCAGATCCTTTTGATTCTACGGTGATTCCGCTGATTTGCCGGCTTCAAAACGGAATGTTTTCAAGCTCCGCGAAAGTTGATTGAACCTGGCGCATTTCGGGCCGTTTCTGCGCCGATACACTCCCGAACGGGAGGAATCGAAGCGGTGCGTCGGGGGTCGCATTGCTGGACATGAAACACCAGCTCTGAGGCCTTTTGTCGATGACCATCCCCGTTTCTCAACGCGATACGCGTATCGATGTGCTGCGCGCGCTCGCCTTGCTCACCATTTTCGTCGACCACGTGCCGGGTACCGTCTTCGAAAACCTGACCTACAAGAACCTCGGCTTTTCCGATGCGGCAGAGGCCTTCGTTTTGATCTCCGGCATCTCGGTGGCGCTCGCCTATGGCACCAAGTTCAAGCCGGGGGGCAGGCTGCTGGCGACCCTCAAGATGTGGCGGCGCGCCGGCGTGCTCTACGTCACCCACATCGTCATCACCATGCTGGTGATCGCCCTGTTTTCGGCCACGGCCGTGTTCGCCCACCGCCCGGAGCTGTTGAAGATGATCAACATCGAGCCGCTGATGAAGGACACGCCGGAGGTGCTTTTCGGCATCGTCACCCTCGGCCATCAGCTCGGCTACAACAACATCCTGCCGGTCTATGCCGCGCTGCTTCTGGCGGCGCCGGCCTTCGTTCTGTTCGTCAGCTACAGGCCCGTGGCGGCACTGACGGTATCCGGGCTGCTGTGGCTGGTCGCCGGCATCTGGCAGATCGCTCCGCCGAATTATCCCGAGCCGGGTCTCTGGTTCTTGAACCCGCTGTCCTGGCAGTTTCTGTTCAACATCGGCCTTGCCGCCATGCTGCATATCAAGCGCGGCGGCACCATCCCCGTAAACCGGTGGCTGGTGGGTTTCGCCGGCGTCTATGTGGTGGGCGCGGCGATCTGGGTGCACAGCCCACTCTGGGGGCAGATCACCTGGTTCAATCTGCCGGTGGTGATCGGCGGCTTCGACAAGACCTTCCTGTCGCTGCCGCGGCTGCTGCATATCTTGGCCGTCAGCTATCTGGTAGTCGCCCTGCCGGCCGTATCGAACCTTTTCCGCGCCAAGCCCGACAATCCGCTGGCGATCCTCGGCAAGCGTTCGCTGCCCGTCTTCGTTGCCGGCACGCTGATTGCCATGGCCGCTCAGGTGCTCAAGCTGATCAATCCGGGCGGCCTCGCCTATGACACGTTGCTGATCGCTGCCGGCATCGCCATGCAGTTCGCACTGGCGCTCTATCTCGAATGGCTCGCCGGTCTCGGCCCGACCCGCATCAAACCGGCGCGTGCGGAGCCGGCGCGCACCGGGTTCGCTGCGCCGCCCATGCCGGCGCGGGTCGGCGGATATTGAGATGTGGTTCTAGGATATGGGAGCAGGGCCCGTCGAGGCCCTGACGACGAGCTCAACGCCCATCGTCTCGCGCCGCACGGCGCCGTCATAGTCGAGGATCATGCGCGCGGCCCGCCGGCCGATCTCGGTGATCGGCTGCGCGATCGTGGTCAGCGGCGGGTCGCAGAGCGCGCCGTCGGGCACGCCGTCGAAGCCGACAACGGAAACGTCTTCCGGCACTTTCAGACCGCGCGCAGTCAGCCAGTCGATGGCGATCATGGCCATCCTGTCCGACATTGCCAGGATGGCGGTCGGCCGCTCGCCGCCGGCAAAGATCGCTTCGAGCCCCGCCCAGGTGCTCCTTTGCTCGTTCTCGGTCTCGAAGACCGGGATGCTCTTCGTGTCGACACCGAAGCCGGACAGTTCCTCGAAATAGCCGGCCAGACGGTCGCGCGTTCCCGTGTAGACGGCCGAGCGGACCATTTCGGGTGTGACGAAGCCGGTGCGGTCATCACCGAGAGTAAGCGACAGCACGGCGAAACGGCGATGTCCGAGTTCGGCAAGATGCCGCGCGGCGAGCCGTCCGCCGGCGATGTTGTCGACGCCGATCGCCGAGATCGTCTCGTCATGAAAGCCGAGCTCCAACGCCACGAAGGGCAGCCTGCGTTCGCGCGTCAGCTCGACGAGACGCGAGCCACCTTCGATGCAGAACAGGATGAAACCGTCGACCAGCGCGCTCTGGATGTTCCAGGCGAGCTTCTCCTGGTTGGCCGCCGAAACCAATGCGATCCCGGCGCCGGTGGCGTCACAGGCCTCGGAAATGCCCGCCATCATGACGCGGGCGAAGGGATCCTCGAAGAAGTAGGAAAGGGGCTCAGTCGTGCCGACGCCGATGGCATTGACCTTGCCGGCGCGCAGCAGGCGGCCTTTCGGATCAGGCCCGGCGTAGCCCATCGCCTCCGCCACCGCCCTGACCCGCTCGCGCACCTCGGCGCGCACGACCTCCGGGCGACTGAAGACATTGGAGGCCGTCCCATGCGAGACGCCCGCCGCCTTGGCAATATCCGCCAGCCGGATGGGGCGTGCCTGGCCTTCGATAAGTGATGCCATGTCTGTTCTCCGAATCCGGTCGCATGTCGAACATGGACGCGGAATGTCTGACGGTCCACTTACTACTTTTATTGGATCGATTCAAATTTTCGCTTGACTACGGCGGGGCAGGGGTTATGATTTGAATCGATCCAAGTCTGTGACATGAAGCAAGATTCGAGAAGGAGGGTGCCGTGCATCCGGTCAACTTTTTGTTCGAGGACGTCTACCGCAACGATTGGGGCATTGCTTCGGCCGAGCAGAGTGAGCGGCGCCGCGGCAAGACAGGCCCGTGGAAGCGTCAGCCCCGCTTCATGGTGGAGCGCAAGCGCGCCTGAGCAGCCCGTCTTTTTCGCGTCGGTCTATTGGATCGATTCAATTCAAGGAAGTAAGTCATGCATCCCATCAGCCATCTCTTCGAGGACATCTATCGCAACTACTGGGGCATTTCGCGGCCAACCGACCGGCCGGAACGGCGGCGCGCGGCGGAGCCGGCGTCGCGCAAGCGGCGGCTGCGTCGGGGAGGGCGGTAGTCGCGGCCCATTTTCCGACGAGCCTCAGCAATGGCAAGGCGGATCTAGGACCCTGGGCGCCACTGCGCCGAGATCGCAATCGCCAGCCAGCCGACGATAAGCAGCGTGCCGCCGATCGGCGCCGACATCGGAAACAGCCGCGAACCGAGGAAATCCCGGGCGAGAAGATCGCCCGAGAACAGCAGCAGGCCGACAAGCAGCGCCAGGCTTGCGATCCTGAGATACCGGCTGCCGCCGATAAGGCCGATGGCGAGGAAGACCGGCGCATGCATCAGCAGGAAGGATGCGGCCGTGCCGGTGAAGGCGCCGCCGCCGTGCGCAGCCGCCGCCGACAGCGCCACCCCTGCCGCGCCGACGAGACCGCCTGCCAGCACGAGGATGCGGCTGCCGCCGTCTGATGGTTGCCCGGCAAGACTCATTTCGATGCTCCGTCTTCGATCGCGCGCGGCTCAGGATTCGCCGGCCTCGAGCAGCATATGCCGTGCGCGCCGCGTCTGGACAATCCAGTTATAGACCGCCCCCAGCGCCATCAGCACCGATGTGCCCAAGAACACCGCCCGCATGCCGAAATGGCCGCCGACGAAGCCTCCGGCGAGCGGTCCCGCGACCTGGCCGACATACTGCGCCGAGATCGATAGTCCGAGCACATTGCCGCCGACGCCGTCGGGGATGTTGTGACGGATGACGCTGGTGATGCAGGGCAGGAGGCCGCCCAGCGCCAGCCCCATCAGGAAGCGCAACCCGATCAGCTGCCAACCGTCGGTGACGAAAGCTTGCGGGACAAGCAGCAGCGCAGAAATCGCGAGCGCGCCGACGACCACGTTCCAGTGGCCGACCCGATCGGCAAGCTTGCCCAGCCACGACGAGGACAGGATGGTTCCAAGCGCGGCCGCCGACATCACCACGCCCGCGACCATCGTCACCTTGCTCTGGTCCGCGACGAGCTGCTGCACATAGACCGTGATGATCGGCTCGATCGACATGGTTGCAAAGGCGAGCAGCATGCCGGTCGTCAGCATCGCGACGACCGGGCGCTTGTCGGGAATCTGTGCCCAGCCGCTCTTCGGCTTTGCCGACGAGACAGGTTTGGGAGCCGGCGGGTTTTCCTTGATCAGGAAAGTCGTGGCCAGAAAAGCGAGAAAGATGACAGCGCCCGACAACAGGAAGGTGGCGCGGATGCCGATCAGCGGCGGCAGCATGCCACCAAGCAGCGGTCCGACCAGCGAGCCGGCCGTGATGCCGGCCGACAGCACGCCGAGCGCCCAGCCGGAGCGCTCCTTTGGCGTCTGCATCGCCACCAATATCGTCGAGCCCGAGGAGTAGCCGCCGGCAAAGCCGATCAGGAGCCTCAGCAACACCAATTGCCAGATGCTTTCGACCATACCGGTCAGCGACATGCAGATCGCCATGCCGAACGAGGCGCGCACCAGCATCAGCTTGCGGCCGTAACGGTCGCCGAGCCGCCCCCACAGAGGGGCGACCAGCGCCGCGGCAAAGAAGGTGGCACCGTAAGCAACTCCTGACCATTGCACGATTGCCGCGTGCCCTTCGGCACCCAGCTGTTCGACATAAAGCGGCAGGAACGGCAACAGCAGCGTCATGGCAATCAGCGTGCTGAACGAGCCGGCGAAGCAGACGGCGAGATTGCCTCGCCAATGGATATTGTAGCCGCTCTGGGTGCTATTTTCTGCCATGTCATGCCTGCTTGGTTATCCGGGATTGTTCCGGATACCATTTTGGGATACCAAGTCGGTATCCGTCATGAACCTCAACCCCGCCGCTGTCAATGCGGTGCCGAAGAGCGGAACGACAATGTCGCAAATGCAGAATGTCGAAAGGCAGCTTCGCGAAATGATCCTCGGGCTCGAGATCGGCCCGGGCGAGCGGCTGACCGAGCGTTGGATCGAAAGCCGCTTCGGCGCCTCCCGCACCCCGGTCAGGGCGGCGCTGCTGCGCCTCGAGACCGAAGGGCTGATCGCTCGTGACGGCCGCGGCTGGACGGTGGCGCCGATCGATCTCGCCGAGCTCGGCCAGATCGCCGTCTACCGCGAGGCGGTCGAGGTGGCGGCGGTGCGGTTGACGGCGTCGCTGGAAGATCGCAGCGGGATCGAGGTGATCGCGGCGATGCTCGATTCCTGCGACGCCGGTACGCCGCGCGAGGAATGGCACCGCGTTGGTCTGGATTTTCACATCGAGCTGGCCAGGCTTTCCGGCAATGAATTCCTGCTTAGGGGAGTCCGCGATGCAATGACCAGGCTCTCCCGCGCGCGTTGGCTGGAAGTGCGCGACGAGGCGGCGCTTGGCCGCGCCTGGGCCGAGCACCACGCCATCCTGGCTGCCGTGCGAAAGGGTGACGCCGAAAAGGCGGCACGGCTGCTCTCGGCCCACATCGCCGGCAGCCGCGACCGCCTGGTGACTTCGCTGCATGACGAGCGGCGCGGCCTGCGCGCCAGGGGCTTTGCTGTCGTCGGTGGCTGATCTTCGGCCATCGTCGAATATTAGAACTTCAACAAGTTCGTCAGCTTGGGCGGGCTTGCAAGATGTTCGGCACAATGCTGTAGGAGGCGACGGACATCTTTAAACGACGGACGCATGGCCTCGCCCTTACGCACCGCAGCGCGGGTATTTTATTTCATACGCAACATCACCCGCGATGTGGCGCCGCAGGCTCTCTTTCGCCAGCGGCTTGCGCGCCGGCTGGAGCAGGCACGGCTCTCCAGCAAAACGGTCCGTGATCGGGTCAACTACTACAACCGGCTCGACCATAGCTTCGTGCCGAGCGCGGCGGCGGTGCCCGCCAGTCAAATACCCAAGTTCGGGAGCATGTACTATTACGACCTGAAGGAGTTCGCCCGCTACTTCGATCGCCACCTGCTCATCGATCTCGAGTTCGGCGACGTCGTCGACGTTCCGGCGGTGCCATCAATCGTCAAGGATCGCCCGATCCGCAACGACAACGGCAACGCCGTGATCATGAAGCTCGACAAGTTCCGCCATTTCAACATGCCAAAGGACAATCTGTCCTTCGCCGACAAGCGCCCGATGGCGGTCTGGCGCGGTCATTTCAACAATCCGATCCGCAAACGGTTCGTCGATGCCGTGCGCGACCTGCCGTCTTGCGATGCCGGCTCGCCCAAGCCAAGCGCCCCGGAGAACTATCGCAAGCCGTATCTCACGATCGCGCAGCAGCGGCAGTTCCGCTACATCGTCTCGCTGGAAGGCAATGACGTGGCGACGAACCTCAAGTGGATCATGAGCTCGAATTCGCTCTGCCTGATGCCGCCGCCGACCTACGAAACCTGGTTCGCCGAGGCTGAGCTCGAGGCCGATGTCCACTACGTGCCTCTGGCGTCGGATTTTTCGGACGTCGCCGACAAGATCGCCTATTTCGAAAAACACCCGGCGGAAGCCCAACGCATCATAACGGCAGCCAACGCCTATTGCCGCCGGTTCAGCAACGAAAAGGACGAGCGGGCGGTATCGCTGCTCGTCCTCTACAAATATTTCGTGCTCAGCGGCCAGATCGAACCCGACCCGGAGGTCTGGCGTTTTATCGCCGGCTGACCTCCGCGCGTTTTCGGGTGCGGAGCACGGCGCGGATTCTTAGATATCGCTGCGGTCGAGCACCAGGTCGGCGGGGCCGAACCGGTTCTTGGCGGTGAGCTGCTGGTGCCAGTAGGGATAAAGCACCGGCGGGCGGCTGACGTCGTCGAGGCGCAGGCGCTCGTCCAGGGACAGCGTCAGGCTGGCCGCGGCGAGGTTGTCCTTGAGTTGGGCTTCGTTGCGGGCGCCGATCACCAGCGAAGAAACGGCCGGGCGGCCGAGCAGCCAGGCAAGCGCCACCTGTGCCGCCGAAACGCCGCGCGCCTTGCCGATTTCGACCAGAACGTCGACGATCCGCCACAACCTTCCCTCGTCCCGGATCGGCGGTTCGGACCAGCCGCCAAGCTGGCGGGCCGTCGGGCTGTCGCGACGGTATTTGCCCGACAGCAGGCCGCCGGCCAGCGGGCTCCACACCAGCACGCCAAGACCCTGGTCGACCGAGATCGGCAGCAACTCGTACTCCGCCTCGCGCGCTTCCAGCGTGTAGTGGATCTGCTGCGTGACGAAGCGCGGCTGATGATGGCTGTCGCTGATCGAGAGCGCCTTCATCACCTGCCAGCCCGAATAATTGGAACAGCCGACATAACGGATCTTGCCCTGGCTGACCAAAGTGTCGAGCGCAGCGATCGTTTCCTCCAGCGGCGTGACCCCATCCCACTCATGCAGGAAATAGATGTCGATGACGTCGGTCTTGAGCCGCTTCAGGCTCCGCTCGCATTCCCGGATCAGGTGATGGCGCGACAGGCCTTCGTCGTTGGGGCCGTTTCCGATCCGCATGCGCGCCTTGGAGGCGATGAGCACATCGTTCTTGCGCTTGCCGCCGAGCGCCTCGCCGACGATCTCCTCCGACAGGCCGTTCGAATACACGTTGGCGCTGTCGATGAGATTGATGCCGGCATCGATGCAGGTATCGATGATGCGGCTCGCCTCCGAGAGATCGGATTTGCCGACGGCGGCGAACGGGCCCGTCCCGCCGAAGGTCATCGTGCCAAGGGTCAATGTCGAAACCTTCAGGCCGGAACGGCCAAGCGTGCGGTATTCCATGTCAGGTCCTTGCGATTTGTTTTGAAGAGGCGCGCCGTCGCGGGCGCCGGGAAGAGGCGAAAGTATTTGTAGGACAATTCGGGCGGCTTGTCGCCCCGCCATCGATACGGGCCGATCACATATCGGCTGGTCCAGCGTTGCCGGCTCCTGCTCGCAATAAAACCGTCATTGCGCGTCTGTATCTCAGTCGGCTTACGGAGTTGTGTTTCCGGCCGCGGCCGGAGCGCATCCGAGGCGAAAGTGGCTGACAGGCAGGAGCTGCGCAATGAACGAGGTCAAGACGAATTCCGGAGCCAAGGACTGGCTGGAAGCCGAACTCGAGGACACGCTCGACGAGGACTATGAGCTGGAGATTTCCGAGCCCGCGCTCTCGCTTGAGATCGCCAGGATCTACAAGAAGTCGCATCCGCCCTCCATCGAGCGGACGACCTATTTCCGCGAGCTGCTGCGTCTGCAGTCGGAGCTCATCAAGCTGCAGTCCTGGGTTGCCTACCACAAGAAGAAGCTGGTGGTGATCTTCGAGGGACGCGACTCGGCCGGCAAGGGCGGCGTCATCAAGCGCATCACCCAGCGCCTCAATCCGCGCATCTGCCGCGTCGTCGCGCTGCCGGCGCCGACCGAGCGTGAAAGATCGCAATGGTATTTCCAGCGCTACGTGCCGCATCTGCCGGCGGGCGGCGAGATCGTGCTGTTCGACCGCTCCTGGTACAACCGATCGGGCGTCGAGCAGGTGATGGGCTTTGCCAATGCGGATCAGGTCGAAGAGTTTTTCCGCGACGTGCCGGAATTCGAACGCATGCTGGTGCGCTCCGGCATCACGCTGGTGAAATACTGGTTCTCGATTACCGACGAGGAGCAGCAGATGCGCTTTTTGATGCGCATCCACGATCCGATGAAGCAGTGGAAGCTGTCGCCGATGGACCTGCAGTCGCGCGTGCGCTGGGAACAATACACCAAAGCCAAGGAAGAGACCTTCGCCCGTACCAACATCAAGGAAGCGCCGTGGTTCATTGTCGAAGGCAACGACAAGAAGCGGGCCCGACTGAACTGCATCGATCACCTGCTGCAGCAAATGCCTTACGAAGACGTGCCGCATGAGGAGATCACGCTGCCGGAGCGCGTCTTCAACCCGGCCTACGAGCGCCAGGTGCTGCCGCGCGCGCTTTATGTGCCGGAAAAGTATTGAGCACTTCCGCATCTCCCACAGGGGAGAAGGGGGAGCCTAGCTTACGCGCGCCCGATCATCACATGCGTCGCGTCGGCGGTCGCGACCTGGCTGGTGCAGCGGTAGCCGAGCTTCGGCATGTCCAGCCCGGCGAAAAGATGCTCGCCGGAGCCGAGCAGGATCGGCGAGATCGCGAGATGCATCTCGTCGATCAGGCTTTCCTTCAGATATTGCCGGATCGTGGCGACGCCGCCGCCGACCCGCACATCCTTGTCCTTGGCGGCCGTCTTCGCCTGTTCGAGCGCCGAATGGATGCCGTCGGTGACGAAGTAAAACGTCGTGCCGCCTTCCATTAAGATCGGCGCCCGCTTGTGATGGGTGAGCACGAAGACCGGCACGTGATAGGGCGGGTTGTCGCCCCACCAGCCTTTCCAGCTCTCGTCCGGCCATTCGCCGCGGACCGGCCCGAACATGTTGCGGCCAAGGATCCAGGCGCCGACATTCTCAAAACTGCGCGCGGCGAAGCTGTCGTCGCTGCCGGTGGTGCCGCCGTCTTTGCCGATCACCATCTCACGAAAGGTGCGCGTGCCGATCATCCATTTATGCAGTCCTTCGCCGCCGACGCCGAGCGGGCTTTCGAGAGTCTGATCGGGGCCGGCGCCGTAACCGTCCAGCGACAGGGTGAAAGCGTTGACGCGCAGCTTTGACATGATCGCCTCGTGAACTAGTTGCATTTTGCAAGCAGTCATGGAGTAGCTTAACTGATTGCATTATGCAAGCGGAATTTTCCGGCGAGCGATCAACTCGTCGGGCGGCGCCCAGGTGACGCGGCGAGAATTTAAAATTGCGCCTGGGCCTAGCCCCTCAGCATCTCCGCAACGGTCGGCGCGAAATAGGTGAGGACACCGTCGCAGCCGGCTCGCTTGAGCGCGAGAAGCGATTCCAGCATCGCCTTTTCGCCGTCGATCCAGCCATTGGCGCTGGCCGCCTTGATCATCGAATATTCGCCCGACACCTGGTAGGCGAAGGTCGGCATCTGGAACTCGTCCTTCAGCCGGCGGATGATGTCAAGATAGGGCAGCCCAGGCTTCACCATCAGCATGTCGGCGCCTTCGGCCAGATCCTGCTCGGCCTCGCGCACGGCTTCATCGGAATTCGCGTGGTCGATATAATAGGTCTTCTTGTCGCCTTTGAGCAGGCCGGCGGTGCCGACAGCCTCGCGATAGGGGCCGTAGAAGGCCGAGGCGAATTTCGTCGCATAGGACATGATCGCCACGTCCTGGAAGCCGTTGGCGTCCAGCGCGTCGCGGATCGCGCCGATACGGCCGTCCATCATGTCGGACGGCGCGATGATGTCCGCGCCGGCGGCTGCCTGGATGACGGCCGCGGCCGTGACCTGCTCGACGGTTTCGTCATTGACGATGATGCCGTCGCGCAGGATGCCGTCATGGCCATGGCTGGTGAACGGATCGAGCGCTGCGTCGGTAATGATGCCGATCTCCGGCACCGCATCCTTGATGGCGCGGGTGGCTCGGTTGATGACATTGTCGGGATCGAGGATATGCGAGCCCGTCTGGTCGCGCAGCGAAAGCTCGATGTTGGGGAAAGTCGCGATCGCCGGGATGCCGAGCTTGGCGGCGCGCTCCGCTTCCTTCACCGCGAGGTCGACCGACAGGCGGTAGACGACCGGCATGGCGGCGATCGGCTCGCGCACATTTTTGCCCTCGACGACGAAGATCGGCCAGATCAGATCGTTGACCGAGAGCTGGTTTTCCTGCACCAGCCGGCGCGACCAGTCGGCCTTGCGCATGCGCCGCAGCCTGCGGCTGCCTGTGATCTCGTCGATGCTGCGGGCGCCGGCGGGCTTTGCGGGGGTGAACTTGTTCATCGCCAGAACTCTGTTGTCGTCCCGGCTTTTACCATGCGCCCCTGCCGCTGACCAATGCGACACGATTGTGCCAGTTGCTTCCGTGAAGGACGAGGGAGGGATCGCCGGCGCTGGAGCACTTCCCTTCTCCCTTGACGGGGAGAAGGTGCCGGCAGGCGGATGAGCGGCAGCGCCGACGTTTACGGCTGTCCATTCCCCGACAGAATCTGTGCCGCGCCCTTCACAGCCACGCGAAAAGCCTCGTCGAAGCTGACGCCACGCACCTGCCATTGATAGGTCTTGCCGTGTTCGGCCAGCCGCCAGTCGGCGATCCAGCCCAATTCCTTGTCGTTCCACACGATGCTGCCGGCGAGCGCCCGGTCGGCACCCGCCTGCCGGGCGAGCTGGTCGAGCTTTGCCATATCGGCAGTGCGCAGCGCCTTGTCGTCGAGGCCGGCGAGCTGGTCAGCCTTTGGAAAGCTGACATGCACCGAGAGCGGCGCCGTGGCATTGGCAAAGGATTCGCGCATTGACTCGCCGCGATCCTCGTCGGCCGTCAGCACGAAATGTTGCGCCCCTTGCTCGGCCGTTATGAAGACGGCAATCAGCGGCCGCTCGCCCTGCCATGGCTTGCTGCCGAGCTGCGCCAGGAGCTTGTCGACCACTGTGGCCTTGTAGAGGCAGGTGAGATCGTGCGGCCGGTCATGCGTGCCTTGCTCGTCATGGATCGGAACGCCTTCCAGCCGGTCGCGGTAGCGGAAGGATTGGACGAAGTCAGCCGCCTTATTGCGCAGCGCCAGCATCTCCGGCTTCTGCGTCAGCCGCTGATCGCCTGAAACCTTGACCAGCACCTTGTCCAGGCAATCCTTGAAGCCGATCTCGCGATTAGGCTCGCCGGTGCCGGTGACGATCGTCTGCGCCAGGTAGAGTTCGGAGGCTGCCTCGGCGGCGGCCGGCGCAACTCCCAGAAAGAGGAGACCTGCCAATCCAGCAACGAGACGAGAAACCCCAGCCATGTCGATTAGCTCGAAATCTGTCGCGCCGCCTACGCGCGACACTTTGCCGGTTACCTAACACCGGAAGCGGCTGGCCGCCAGCGCGGCGTTGCCGCCATTGACGCATCCTTATGCCCCCTTTAGCACTTCAATCCCCCTGGAAGGGCGGAGAGGAGGATTCTCTGGCGATGGATTTTGGCGGAGGCGACGAGATTCGCTTCGAGCGTCTAGGCAAGGCGGGCGTCGTCACACTGACGCGGCCGCAGGCGCTCAATGCCGTCACCCATCGCATGGTCAAGGCGCTTGGCAAGGCGCTTGACGCCTGGGAGGGCGATGCCGGCGTCGCCGTCGTCGTCGTCAAGGCTGAGGGCAGGGCGTTTTCCGCCGGTGGCGATATTCTGCACATTTACGAGGCGGGCCGCGCCGGCAAGCCGCCGGTCGACTTCTTCGCCGACGAGTATCGTCTCAATGCCCGCATCGCCCGCTTCAGGAAACCCTATGTCGCGCTGATCGACGGCATCGTCATGGGCGGCGGGGTCGGCATTTCCTTCCACGGCTCGCACCGCGTGCTGACCGAGAACGCGCAATTCGCCATGCCGGAAGTCGGCATCGGCTTCTTCCCCGATGTTGGCGCCAGCCATTTGCTGCCCGATCTCGGCGGCAGCTTCGGCATGTATCTGGGGCTGACGGGAAACCGCATCCGCTATGGTGATGCCCTGTGGTCGGGCCTCGCCACCCACACGATCAAGGCCGAGGACCAGGCGGGGCTTCTTGACGAGCTGGCGACAAGCGGCGACGCGAACGCGGAGTTGCGCGATTTCTTCACACCCGCAAGACGCGAGACCGAGCGGCAGGATCTGGAATCGATCGCCCGCCATTTTTCGCAACCCTCGCTCGCCGCTATCGTCGCCAGCCTGGAACGAGCATCCGCCACCGACGCTTTCGCCGCCAAGACGCTGGCGACGATCAGGACGCGTTCGCCGACCAGCCTCAACGTCGCCTGGCGCGAGATCAGCGCCGGGTCGACGCTGCCGATGGACGAGTGCATGAAGATGGAGTTCCGCATCCTCAACCGCATGCTGGCCGGCCACGACTTTTATGAAGGCATCCGCGCCGCCATCATCGACAAGGGTTCGAAGCCGGAATGGCGGCCCGCCAGCCTCGATACGGTGAGCGCGGCCGATGTCGACGCGTATTTCGCGCCGCTCGGGGCCGGGGAGCTGGAGCTGTGAGCGAGGTCACCTCCAGGCGCGTGGTGCTGCAGCCCTCGACCACCGAGATCATCTTCGCCTGGTTCCAGCGGGTCATTGCCGGCTACTGCCTGCTGTTCGGCGTCCTCTACTGGGTCCGGCTGATCGGCATCTATCCGGGCGAGCTCTGGCGCTTCGACCTGATGCCGGTGCACTGGCAGGTGGTCGCGGCCACGCTTGCCGTCTTCTTTCCTTTCGCCGCCGCGGGCCTTTGGATGCTTGCCTCTTGGGGGCCGGTGATCTGGTTCATCTGCGCGGCGACCGAGACCGTCATGTATGCCGGCTTTCCCAATCTCTTCGGACATCGGATCCTGATCGTCGTCTCACATGCCTGCGTGGCGCTGCTCTACATAGTCTTCCGCGTGGTCATCTGGCTGCAGAAGCGCCAGCTCAGGCAATAGCTTGCCGGGCGGCGTCAGGAACCTAGATATGGGTCGGCGACTGCCCTAGAACCCTTGGCTAAATCTTTAGGTTAATTGTTCTTGCTCGCATGACCGTTCGTTAAGCCTCTTTCGAAACCTCTTACCGGTAAGCTCTTGTTAGCCCTGGCGTTTAAGTCGAATTTTATGAGTATTCGATAGTGTCGCGATCAAGGTGAAGAACAAAAAATCACCGGGCGACAAACGAGAGGCAAAGACAATGATCAATTCGCGTCCGGCGGCGAAGACCGCCAACGTTTCCGACGATCGCCGCGAGGCGATCCGTTCGCTGTACATGGAATCGCTGCAGCTGGTGGAGCGTCTGCACCGCCGTCTGCTTGACGTGATCAAGGACGAGTTCGACCGCAACGGCCGCTCCGACATCAATGCCATCCAGGCGCTTTTGCTCTTCAACATCGGCAATTCGGAGCTGACCGCCGGCGAGCTGCGCTCGCGCGGTTATTATCTCGGCTCGAACGTCTCCTACAATCTGAAGAAGCTGGTCGACCTCGGCTTCATCAACCACCAGCGCTCGCGCATCGACCGCCGCTCGGTCCGCGTCTCGCTGACGCCGAAGGGCAACGAGGTGGCCGAGGTCGTCGCCGGCCTCTACGAGCGCCATGTCGGCTCGATCGAGGCCGTGGGCGGCATCAACACCGACGAGTTCAAGCAGATGAACCGCGCGCTCCAGCGTCTGGATCGCTTCTGGAACGACACGATCGCTTACCGGATGTAAGCGGATTCGAAATCTGAGACGATCGAAGCCGCGCCGAAGAAGCGCGGCCGGAGGAAACAATCAGGGCCGGTGCCGACAGGTGCCGGTTCTTTTCTTTTGCGAAAGCGCGCTGCAGCAGGGCGCTTGACCGCCGAGCAGCGCGCGTGGAAGCTCTGCAGGCAAAAGAGGAGGGCCTCATGCGTCATATCCTGCTTGCGATTTGCGCTGTGATCCTTGTTTCACCGGCCGCCGCCCGGACCCTCGCTTATGGCTCCAAGGCCGGAATGGAGGTTACGGTCGTCAAGCAATCCGGCATCAACACCTCGCATGCCAGCATCCTGACCAAACATACGAGGCAGAACGCCATCGGATACTGCCGCGACTATGTCGGTAAGGTGACCGAGGATTGCATCGCTAAGGAAATGAAAACGCCCTTGCATCTGGAGATCACAGCGGACTGCAAGAGCGGAAAATTCACCACCTTTTACGGCGCCAACATGCTGTTCCAGGGGCGCAGCCCCGCCGGAAGCGAGACGGATTATCAGATCACCGACACCGACGAGAACGTGGTGCTCGATGGCTCGGGGGCCTCGGGCTACGACTACACGCTGGAGCAGTTCAAAGCCCTCTGCCCGAACCGGGTGAAATAGGGCAAACCGAGGATGACGGCGGGCATCCTGTGAACCCGCCGCTATCGGCGATGCCAAAATGCCTCGGTCCCATTTTTTGATCATCTTGCCGGATGCAAATCGCGGGCCAAGGTCACGTTGCCGCCATAATCGCAGTGAAAGCGAGAATGCGGGTGATGCTGCGGCCGAGGCCCTGCGCTTCCTGGAGCAGGTGTCGTGGTCCTACGTTTTCACGCCCTGGTGACGCAAGTCATGGTTGGCTAATTGTTAAGATTGCCGACCCTAGAGTGCGGGCAACCCGCCAGTAGCGCGAACTGAGCGAGATTAGATATAGCTAAAATGTCTGGAACATCCATGAGAACCAGCCGCCGTTTCTTCCTGACCGGAGCCTCTGCGCTCGCCGCCGCCGTCGTCGCCGGCCATGCCAGCGCGCAGGATGTGATCGGCGACATTCTAAAATCCTCGACCCGCGGCAATTGGGACGACCAGTTCGACGCCCGTGCAAGCGAGACCGGCAAGGTTGCCTCGACGCTGCCGATCTTCAGCCTGCAGACCGTAGCCTTCACCGAGCAGGCGGTGGCGCAGTACCAGGGCATTGTCGGCCAGGGCGGCTGGGAGCAGGTTCCGGCAACCAAGAAATTGCAGCTCGGCGTCGACGATCCGGATGTCGTGCCGCTGCGCAAGCGGCTGATGGTCTCGGGCGACCTGTCGCAGAGCGCCGGCATTTCGACGGCGTTCGATTCCTATGTCGACTCGGCGGTCAAGCGCTTCCAGCTCCGTCACGGCCTGCCGGCCGACGGCTCCATGGGCAAATACACTTATTCGGCGATGAACGTGCCGGCGCCGATCCGGCTTGGCCAGCTGCAGACCAATCTGCAGCGGCTGCGCGAAAAGGCGGGCACGCTTGGCGACCGCTATGTGCTGGTCGATATTCCGGCCGCGCAGGTGGAAGCCGTCGAGAACGACCGCGTCGTGCTGCGCCACACCGCGATCGTCGGCAAGATCGACCGCCAGACGCCGATCGTGAATTCCAAGATCAACGAGATCATCGTCAATCCTTACTGGAACGCGCCGGTCTCGATCGTGCGCAAGGACATCATTCCGCTGATGCGGAAGGACCCGAACTACCTCAAGGACAGCCACATCCGGCTGTTCGCGCCTGACGGCAGCGAGGTCGATCCGATGACCGTCGACTGGTCGACGGACGATGCCGCCAAGTACCGCTTCCGCCAGGATCCCGGCGCCGGCAACGCCATGGCCTCGGTCAAGATCAATTTCCCGAGCCCGGACGGCGTCTACATGCACGACACGCCGCAGCAGAGCCTGTTCGGCAAGCTGATGCGCTTCGACTCTTCCGGCTGCGTGCGCGTCCAGAATGTGCGCGACCTCGTCACCTGGATCCTGCGTGATACGCCCGGCTGGGATCGCCAGCATTTCGAGGCGGCGATCAAGACTGGCGAGAATACGCCGGTTCAGGTGGTCAACCCGGTGCCGGTCCACTTCCTGTACCTGTCGGCATGGTCGACCGGACCCGGCGTCGTGCAGTTCCGCGACGACATTTACGGCCTCGACGGCAACAGCGAGCTGCAGATTAGTTCTGCTCTGTAACCGATTGATATAAATCAAGAAAAGGCCGCTCTTGGAGCGGCTTTTTTGTTTGCATGTCCCCAAACAGTGCGCAGCGGTTTTGGCAGAGCGACATGCGTCGAAAAGTGAGACTTAAAACGCGAGCAGCTGGAATAGCATCATGGACGTCGCCGTCTTCATTCTCGTCGTGCTTGCTTTCGTGGCGCTTTCCGGCGCTCTCGTGCGGCTGGTGCGGGTGCCGCTCCCCGTGCTGCAGATTGCGATCGGCGCCGCGCTTGCCTGGCCGGCCAAGGGACTGCATGTCGAGATCGATCCGGAACTCTTTCTGCTGGTGTTCATTCCGCCGCTTCTGTTCGGTGATGCCTTCGCGGCGCCGAAACGGGAGCTGATCCAGCTGCGCCGGCCGATCCTCGATCTCGCCGTCGGACTTGTCTTCTTCACCATCGTCGGCTTCGGGTATGCTCTGCACTGGCTGGTGCCAACCATCCCGCTGGCGGTTGCGTTCGCTTTAGCCGCCGTGCTGTCACCGACCGATGCCGTTGCCGTGTCCTCGATTGTCGACCGCAATGTCGTTCCGGCTCGGCTGATGCACATATTGGAAGGCGAATCCCTGCTCAATGATGCCTCCGGCCTGGTCATGTTCCGCTTTGCCGTTGCGGCGGCGCTGACCGGCAGTTTTTCGTTCGCCGCCGCCTCGTTGAGCTTTCTTTACGCCGTGGCGGCCGGCATCCTCGCGGGCATTGCGGCGTTGTTCGTCGCCGCCAAGGCGCTGCAGGTGCTTGGCCGCATCGGCGGCACGCCGGCGGGGGCGCAGGTGCTGGTGATGGTTCTGCTGCCCTTCGTCGCCTATCTCATTGCCGAGCATGTCGGCGCTTCCGGCATTCTGGCCGCGGTCACCGCCGGCCTGGTTACGGGCACCTCCGGCATTTTCCGCCATCTCTCGGTCTCGGCGCGGATTCAGGCGATGTCGCTATGGTCGATGCTGACCTTCGTCTTCAACGGCGCTCTCTTCATCCTGCTCGGCCTGCAGCTTCCTGACATCATCCGCAGGGTCCCGCCGGAGCTCACCAGCCGGCACTGGCTGTTCGAGCCGGTGCTGACCGTGCTCATTTTGACGCTCTGCGTGATCGGCCTGCGCTTCCTCTGGATCTGGATCGGCGACATGGCATCGATGATCGCCGCGCGGCTCGGCAAGCGCAAGGCAGAGCCCTTTGGTTTCCGCGTCAGGCTTGCCGGATCGGTGGCCGGTGTGCGCGGCGCGATCACGCTTGCCGGCATCCTGTCGCTGCCGCTCGCTCTGCAGGATGGCTCGCCCTTTCCAGCGCGAGACGTGGTGATCTTCCTCGCCGCCGGCGTCATCATCTGCTCGCTGGTCATCGCCAGCCTTGCTTTGCCGGGGATCGCCCGCGGGCTGGTCGAGCCAGGCGAGGATCCGGGTGCGGCCGAGGAGCGGCGGGCGCGTGCGGGCGCCGCCAAGGCCGCCATCGCCAAGATCGAGAGCCTCGCCAGCGAGGGCGGCGAAGGCGAGGCGGCCGAGGCCCGGCTCGCGGTCGCCGACAGCATCGTTGCCGGCTACCGGCGCCGCATCGCGGCTTCCGACGAGGCCGAAGAGGCGCGCGCCGAGGCGCGCGAATCCGGGCGGCTGGAGCTTGAGCTCAGGCACGCCGGCATAGAGGCGGAGCGCGCCGCCGTGCGCGCCATGTTCCGCACCCGCCAGATCAACGACCACACGATGCGGGCGCTGCTTTCCGAGATCACTTTGACAGAAGCGCTGCTCAAAAGCCGGCGCGACCGGAAATAGTGTTCAGCCGATTTGCTTGGCGCAATCCGGCCAGCAAATTTCGCGCCGCAAACGTGGCGGGCTCCAAACAACTGTGTTAATGGCGCGGCGACCTCGCAGACCTCCGGCCCCAAGGGAAAGCAAGCCATGTCAAATGCCGCGGCAGCCGCCAACAAATTCGAATCCTTCTTCGAGACCACGCTTGCCGACGCCGATCCGGAAATTTTCGGCGCCATCCGCAACGAGCTTGGCCGCCAGCGCCATGAGATCGAACTGATCGCCTCGGAAAACATCGTGTCCCGCGCCGTGCTCGAGGCGCAGGGGTCGATCATGACCAACAAATATGCCGAGGGTTATCCGGGCAAGCGCTATTACGGCGGCTGCCAGTTCGTCGACGTGGCCGAGGAACTGGCCATCGAGCGCGCCAAGAAGCTTTTCGGCTGCAACTTCGCCAATGTCCAGCCGAACTCGGGCAGCCAGATGAACCAGGCCGTCTTCCTGGCGCTTCTGCAGCCCGGCGACACGTTCATGGGCCTCGATTTGAACTCCGGCGGCCATCTCACGCATGGCTCGCCGGTCAACATGAGCGGCAAATGGTTCAAGGTCGTTTCCTACGGGGTGCGCAAGGACGACCACCTGCTCGACATGGACGCGATCGAGAAGACCGCGCATGAGACGAAGCCGAAGCTGATCCTGGCCGGCGGCACGGCCTATTCGCGCATCTGGGACTGGAAGCGTTTCCGCGAGATTGCCGATTCGATCGGCGCCTATCTGATGGTCGACATGGCGCATATCGCCGGGCTAGTCGCCGGCGGTATGCACCCGTCGCCGCTGCCTTATGCGCATGTCGTGACCACGACGACGCACAAGTCGCTGCGCGGGCCCCGCGGCGGCATGATCCTGTGCAACGACGAGGAGATCGCCAAGAAGATGAACTCGGCGGTTTTCCCAGGCCTCCAGGGCGGCCCGCTGATGCATGTCGTCGCGGCCAAGGCGGTGGCGCTCGGCGAGGCGCTGAAGCCGAGCTTCAAAGCCTATGCCGAGAGCATCGTCGCCAACGCCAAGGCGCTGGCTTCGAGCCTGCAGGAAACCGGCCTCGACATCGTGTCGGGCGGCACCGACAACCATCTGATGCTGGTCGACCTGCGCCCGAAAAACGCCACCGGCAAGCGCGCCGAGGCGGCTCTCGGCCGCGCCAACATCACCTGCAACAAGAACGGCATCCCCTTCGACCCCGAAAAGCCGTTCGTCACCTCCGGCGTTCGCCTCGGCACACCGGCCGGCACCACGCGCGGCTTCGGCCAGGCCGAGTTCCGCGAGATCGGCAAGCTGATCGCCGAGGTGCTGGACGGGCTGAAGGCGGCGAATTCCGACGAGGGCAATGCGGTAGTCGAGGCTGCGGTCAAGGCCAAAGTCACGGCGTTGACGGATCGCTTCCCGCTCTATCCTTATCTCGGTTGACCGGAAGCCGCGCGTCATCTTTTATCCGCCGGCAGTGCGCCGTCCTGATTGGGCGGCGTCGCGAACTGGAGACTTGATGATGCGCATTTTCCATCTTGCCGCCTTGGCCCTGGTCGGCTCGCTGGCCGGTTTCGCCGTGTCCGGCGCGGCCGGGCAGGAGCAGGCGCAGCCAGAACCGGCCACAAACACCTTCGGCAGATGGACCACGATCATCGACACGCTCGACATCGGGCAGGATGCACACAAGACCTGCGCGGCCTCCGCAGCTTTCGTCGACGGCATCGGCAATGCTGGCACGCTAACGCTGTCGATCTCGACCGGCGACGCGCTGCCGCCGGATGCCTATCCCGCCATCATGATCGCCGTCGACAACAAGGACCTGCCGACCGGCAAGGACATCGCGGCGACCTTCGGCGACCCCGGCATCAAGGTTTCCGCGAAAGTCTATTCGAATGCCGTCGGCGGTCGTCCCAGCTGGACGGTCGACAACCAGGCGAAGACAAGTCTCGCTCTGCTGCGCGCCATGCGCAAAGTCACCTCGCTCGATGTTGTTTTTGGCAAGCAGACCGTGGCCAGCATTCCGATGGACGGCTTCACCAAGGCCTACCGCAACCTCGGCACGTCCTGCGGATTCCCGACCAAGGACGTCGCGCCCTGAACCGACCGGGCACGACAGGGGCAGGGCGCTGGCAATCTTTCTCGCGCCTCGCTATCTCTGAGAAATGAAAGGCTCCAAGCCTTCCGCTCACCAGAGCGAGATGACGCTTCCTTGAATCGCCATCTCGCTCTAAGATTTTGTTTTTGAAGCATGATCTTCTCCGAAGAGTCTGCAACTTTTCGGGATCATGCTCTGAATCGCAAACCCAAGGCTCTCCATGCGCTGCCCCTATTGCCAGTCCGAAGATACGCAGGTGAAGGATTCGCGTCCCGCCGAGGATGGCGCGGCGATCCGCAGGCGCCGCGTCTGTCCGGACTGCGGCGGCCGCTTCACCACCTTCGAGCGCGTGCAACTGCGCGATCTCGTCGTCATCAAGAAGTCCGGCCGCAAGGTGCCGTTCGACCGCGACAAGCTGCTGCGCTCGGTCGAGATCGCGGTGCGCAAGCGCAATGTCGACCCCGAGCGGATCGATCGCGCCGTGACCGGCATCGTGCGCCAGCTCGAAAGCTCCGGCGAGACGGAAGTGGCCTCCGGCGAGGTCGGTCGGCTCGTCATGGAGGCGCTGAAATCGCTCGACGACGTCGCCTATGTCCGCTTCGCTTCGGTCTATCGCAATTTCCGTGAAGCCAAGGATTTCCACGAGTTGCTGGGCGAACTGAAGGGCGACGAAGAAAAGACCGAAGAGGACGCCGGCTGATCATGGCGAAAGCTCAATTGGGCGGGGCCGAGCAAGCAGCCCTTGATCGCCGTTTCATGGCGGCGGCCATCCGGCTGTCGCGCCGCAATGCCGGCCGCACCGCGACCAACCCTTCCGTCGGCACCATCATCGTGCGCGACGACGGCGCCGGCCCGATGATCGTCGGCACCGGCGTCACTGCTGTCGGCGGCCGGCCGCACGCCGAGACCGAGGCGCTGGCCGAGGCCGGCGAACTGGCCCGCGGCGCCACCGCCTATGTGACGCTTGAGCCCTGCGCCCATCACGGCCGCACGCCGCCTTGCGCCGCCGCGCTGGTCAATGCCGGCATTGCGCGCGTCGTCGGCGCGGCAAGCGATCCCGATCCGCGCGTTTCCGGCAAGGGTTACGCCATGCTGCGCGCCGCCGGCATCGAGGTCGTGGAGAAGGTGCTCGCCACAGAGGCCGCCGAGCAGATGGCCGGCTATCTGATTCGATCTTTGAAGAAACGTCCCGAAGTGACGCTGAAGCTTGCGCTTTCGAGCGACGGCAAGATCGGCCGCAAAGGCGCCGGCCAGGTCGCCATCACGGGTGAGATCGCCAGGCGCGAAGTCTATCTTATGCGCGCGGAGGCCGACGCTATCCTCGTCGGCATCGGCACTGCGCTGGAGGACGACCCGGCGCTGACCGTGCGCCTGCCGGGGTTGGAGAACCGCTCCCCGGCTCGCATCATCCTCGATCGCCAGATCCGGCTGCCGGAGTCGTCGAAGCTCGTTTCCGGGGTGGATCGTGTCCCGCTCTATGTCGCGGCATGCGCCGAGGCCGACCCGCAGCGGCGGGCTGCGCTCGAACGCGCGGGCGTGCACTTCATCGGCACTGAAACTTACGAGAGCGAAGTAGCCCTGCCGGAACTGCTCGAGGATATTGCAGCCCTCGGCATGGCGAGCGTGCTGGTCGAAGGCGGCGCCAAGGTAGCCGAGGCCTTCCTGGCGGAAGACCTCGTTGACCGCATCGTCCTGTTCCAGGGACCGGAGGCGATCGGCGAGGATGGTATCGCCTCGCCGATCGACGCTGCGCATATCCCGCCGGGATTCCGCAAATTGCGTGAGATGCGCTTCGGCGAGGACAGCTATGCCGAGTGGGTAAGACCATGATCCCAAAAAGTGGGAAATGGTTTTCGGATAAGAGCATGGTCAAACTGGAAGACACGATCTGATGTTTACGGGAATCGTTACGGATGTCGGCACTGTCGCTTCGGTGAAGCCGCTCAGCGAAGGCGTCGGCCTGCGCATCGACACGGCCTATGACCCGGAAACGATCGCGATCGGCGCTTCGATTTCCTGCGGCGGCGTCTGCCTGACCGTAACGGCGCTGCCCGAAAACGGCTCGAACGCGCGCTGGTTTGAGGTCGAAGCCTGGGAAGAGGCGCTCAGGCTGACGACTGCATCCGGTTGGAAATCGGGCACCAGGATCAATCTCGAACGGGCGCTGAAGATCGGCGACGAGCTCGGTGGCCATATCGTCTCCGGCCATGTCGACGGCACGGCGGAAATCGTGGAGCGCAGGGAAGAGGGCGATGCCGTGCGCTTCACGCTGGAGGCGCCGCGTCACCTAGCGAAGTTCATCGCGCCGAAAGGCTCCGTCGCGCTCGACGGCACCTCGCTTACCGTCAACAAGGTCGAAGCTACGCGCTTCGATGTGCTTTTGATCCAGCACTCGCTGAGCGTCACTACCTGGGGCGAGCGCCAGGCTGGCGACCGCGTCAACATCGAGATCGATACCATGGCCCGGTATGCCGCGCGCCTCGCCGAGGCGGCGAAACAGGGGCTTTGAGCGAAACCGACCGGTTCCGGGGAGGCGGCGCGGATCGCTGAGGCGCCACGTCGCGCCGGCGCCTCAGCTTCCCTTCTGCTCACGCGATCTGCGGCGCCCCGGCTGGCAACGTCTAAGTGATCAAAGAACAACGAGCCCGATCAGATCAAATTCATCGATGTGGTCAGGCTGGCGGTTACAGGCGGCCTCGAGCGGACGCGGGCACAATATGCCCGCCTGTTCGAAGGCGTCGGACTGAAGCTTGAGCGGGTGATCGGCCCTCGAGCATCGATCTCGAACATCGAGGCTTTGCCCGCTAGCTGAAGAAAGCCCCGGAAGATCGCGCGGCTTGGGATCCGGACCTTGTCGGGAGATGCTGTGTCGGGCGGCAATCTTGTGCTTGCGATCGATCCGGCTTCGGCCTAAGTCACCGGCAACCCCCCGGAGACGTTTATGGCAGGCATATCCCAACACGGCAAAGCGTTCATTCGTCCGCAGGCGAAGGCGCATCTGCTTATCGTCGAGGCGCGTTTCCACGACGACCTCGCCGACGCGCTGCTCGAAGGCGCGACCAGCGCGCTGGACGAGGCCGGCGCCACTTATGACGTCGTGACTGTTCCTGGCTCGCTCGAAATTCCGGCCGTCATCACCTTCGCGCTGGACGGTGCCGGCGAGGGCGGCGTACACTATGACGGCTTCGTCGCGCTCGGCACCATCATCCGTGGCGACACCTATCATTTCGACATCGTCGCCAATGAATCGAGCCGTGCGCTGATGGATCTTTCCGTGCAGGAAGCGGTCGCGATCGGCAACGGCATCCTGACCACCGAAAACGATGCGCAGGCCTGGACGCGGGCCAAGCGCACCGAAGGCGACAAGGGCGGCTTTGCCGCCCGCGCGGCGCTGACCATGATCGCGCTCAAAGAGAAATTCGGAGCCCAATCGTGAGCGATCCTGCCCAGACCGGTGCGGCGCGCCACGCCAACAAGCGCGGTGCCGCCCGTCTTGCCGCCGTCCAGGCGCTCTATCAGATGGACGTGGCCGGCAGCGGTGTTTTCGAGATCACCGCCGAATACGAGGCCTTCCGCCTCGGCAAGGAAGTCGACGGCGCGCTCTATCGCGAGGCCGACGCGCAATGGTTCCGCGCCATCCTGACCGGCGTCGTCGAGAACCAGAAGACCATCGATCCGATCATCCGCCAGGCGCTGACCGACGACTGGCCGCTGTCGCGGCTGGACTCGACGCTGCGCGCCATCCTGCGCGCCGGCGTCTATGAGCTGATGAAGCGCGAGGACGTGCCGGTGGCCGTGATCGTGTCGGAATATGTCGACATCGCCAAGGCCTTCTACGAGGAAGACGAGCCGAAGCTGGTCAATGCCCTGCTCGACCGTGTCTCGCGCCGGGTACGTGGCGAGGGTCGCGGCAAGGACGCATCGTGACCGCCACGGCAGTCGTCGCTGACGCCGGCAGGGAAGCGCGCCGCACGGCAGTGCTCCTCGCGGCCGCGCAGGCGATCGTCGGTTCCGCCGCGCCGATCGCCATTTCGATCGGCGCGCTTGCCGGCCAATACCTGCTCGGCCAAGACAAATCTCTGGCGACGGCGCCGGTCACCGGCTTCAACCTCGGCGTTGCGCTCGGCGCCCTGCCGGCGGCCGCCATCATCCGCCGGCTCGGCCATCGCGGCGGCTTCATGATCGGCACCATCGTCACTGCCCTCGGCGGGCTGATCGCGACGCTCGCGCTCTTTCAGGCGAGCTTCTGGCTGTTCGCCTTTGGCCTGGGCGTGATCGGTGTCGGCGGCGCCTTCGTGCAGCAGTTCCGCTTCGCCGCCGCCGACAACGCGCCGCCGCAATTCAAGGCGCGCGCCATCTCCTTCGTGCTGGCTGGCGGCATCGTCACCGCCATCCTCGGGCCTCAGATCGTCATCTACACCGGCGACCTTCTGGCGCCGGTGATGTTTGCCGGATCCTTCGCCTCCATCCCGGTGCTGGCCGCCATAGGCGCGATTATCCTTTCCTTCCTGCATACGTCCAGGCGGACGAGCAGCGCCGCCGAAGCCGCCGCAAGCGACGCACGTCCGCTGGTCGAGATCGCCACCCAACCGCGTTTCGTCGCGGCGCTGTTCTGTGCCGTAGGCAGCTATGCGCTCATGAGCTTCGTCATGACCGGCGCGCCGCTCGCCATGGTCGGCTGCGGTCTTTCGACCGACGATGCCACGCTTGGCATCTCCTGGCACGTTATGGCGATGTTCGGGCCGAGCTTCTTCACCGGTTCGCTGATCCACCGCTTCGGCGCCGAGCGCATCGTCGCTATTGGGTTGGTGCTGCTCATCGCCTGCGTAGTGGTGGCGCTCTCAGGCCTTGCGCTATGGCAGTTCTGGACCGCGCTGATCCTGCTCGGCCTCGGCTGGAATTTCGGTTTCATCGGCGCGACCGCCATGGTCGCCGCGAGCTACCATCCATCCGAAAAAGGCAAGGTGCAGGGCTTCCATGACTTCGTCCTGTTCGGCTCCGTCGCCTTCGCCTCGCTGATGTCGGGCGCGGTCTACAATGCCTGGGGCTGGACCATGCTGAACTGGATCGTGTTCCCGGTCGTTGTGCTCTGCTTCCTGGCGCTCGGCACCCTGAAGCTGCCGGGCTTGCGCCGCGCCAACTGACATTGCGCCGTTTGCCGGTGCGCAATCGATCTAAATGCACGGCGGCCCCTGCCGGTGAGTCGCGGCGTTCGTCTTTCCGGCGAAAGCGGGCAAAAACCGAACAATATCTTGACGTTCCCAGCCCTGTTTCGCATACACCTTAGCCAAGGGGTGGATTCCGCGTGCGGCGTTCATCTCCGTCCCAACGGCCCAGGGAGGGGTTCTTCTGGGCCATCAATCGAGGAAAATTCGGCAATGACCATCATTACCGCCGTCATCGCCTGCGGCTTGCTGTCAGTCCTGTACGCCATCTGGGCGACACGATCGGTCCTGGCGTCCGATCAGGGCAACCAGCGCATGCAGGAAATCTCCGCCGCCATTCGCGAAGGTGCTCAAGCCTATCTGGCGCGCCAGTACACCACCATCGCCGTCGTCGGCATCGTCGTGCTTCTTCTCGCCTGGTGGCTGCTCTCCATCACGTCCGCGATCGGCTTCCTGATCGGCGCGGTGCTTTCGGGCGCTGCCGGCTTCATCGGCATGCATGTCTCGGTGCGCGCCAATGTCCGCACCGCGCAGGCTGCTTCCAACAGCCTCGCCGCCGGCCTCGACATCGCCTTCAAGTCGGGCGCCATCACCGGCCTGCTGGTGGCGGGCCTGGCGCTGCTCGGCGTCTCCATCTACTACCTCATCCTGACCGGCCCGATGGGCCTGCAGCCAAACGACCGCATCGTCATCGACGCGCTGGTCTCGCTCGGCTTCGGGGCCTCGCTGATCTCGATCTTCGCCCGTCTCGGCGGCGGCATCTTCACCAAGGGCGCCGACGTCGGCGGCGACCTCGTCGGCAAGGTGGAAGCCGGCATTCCGGAGGACGATCCGCGCAACCCGGCCACCATCGCCGACAACGTCGGCGACAATGTCGGCGACTGCGCCGGCATGGCCGCCGACCTGTTCGAGACCTATGCGGTGACGGTCGTCGCCACCATGGTTCTGGCCGCAATCTTCTTCGGCGGCACGGCGGTGCTGGGCGCCGCCATGCTCTATCCGCTCGCCATTTGCGGCGCCTGCATCCTGACCTCGATCGTCGGCACCTTCTTCGTCAAGCTCGGCTCCAACGGCTCGATCATGGGCGCGCTCTACAAGGGCCTGATCGTCACCGGCCTGCTGTCGATCGTCGGCCTGGCCGTCGCCACTTCGGCGACGCTCGGTTGGGGTGAGGTCGGCACCGTCGCCGGCATCGTCATCACCGGCAAGAACCTGTTCATCTGCGGCCTGATCGGTCTTCTGGTGACCGGCCTCATCGTGGTGATCACCGAATACTACACCGGCACCAACAAGCGCCCGGTGAATTCGATCGCCCAGGCCTCGGTGACCGGCCACGGCACCAACGTCATCCAGGGCCTCGCGGTCTCCTTGGAATCGACGGCGCTGCCGGCCATCGTCATCGTCGGCGGCATCATCGCCACCTACCAGCTTGGCGGCCTGTTCGGAACTGCGATCGCCGTCACCACCATGCTCGGTCTCGCCGGCATGATCGTGGCGCTCGACGCCTTCGGCCCGGTCACCGACAATGCCGGCGGCATCGCCGAAATGTCGGGCCTGCCCAAGGAAGTGCGCCACTCCACCGACGCGCTCGACGCGGTCGGCAACACCACCAAGGCCGTGACCAAGGGCTATGCCATCGGCTCCGCCGGCCTCGGCGCGCTGGTGTTGTTCGCCGCCTATTCGAACGACCTCAGGTTCTTTGCCGCCAATGGCGACAAGTACCCGTACTTCCAGGGCATGGGCGAGATCTCCTTCGACCTTTCCAACCCGTATGTCGTTGCCGGCCTGATCTTCGGCGGCCTCATTCCGTATCTGTTCGGCGGCATCGCCATGACCGCCGTCGGCCGCGCGGCGGGCTCGATCGTCGAGGAAGTGCGCAAGCAGTTCCGCGAGGACAAGGGCATCATGGCCGGGACCTCGAAACCGAACTACGCGCGCGCCGTCGACCTGCTGACCCGGGCAGCGATCCGGGAAATGATCATCCCGTCGCTGCTGCCGGTGCTGGCGCCGCTCGTCGTCTATTTCGGCGTGCTCCTGATCTCGGGCTCGAAGGCCTCGGCCTTCGCGGCCCTTGGCGCCTCGCTGCTCGGCGTCATCGTCAACGGCCTCTTCGTCGCCGTCTCGATGACCTCCGGCGGCGGCGCCTGGGACAACGCCAAGAAGTCGTTCGAGGACGGCTTTACCGACAAGAATGGCGTCAAGCACCTGAAGGGCTCCGAGGCTCATAAGGCCTCGGTCACCGGCGACACCGTCGGCGATCCCTACAAGGACACCGCCGGCCCGGCGGTCAATCCGGCGATCAAGATCACCAATATCGTGGCGCTGCTGCTCCTGGCCGTGCTCGCGCACGGCTGAGCCACATTCTTTCTGCACCAAGTGACCCGCGGGAGCGAGCCCGCGGGTTTTGTTTACGGCCAAGCCGTTTCGGCGAAACAAAAAACCCGCCGAAGCGGATTCGGCGGGTCTTGGTCCGTGGACGTCGCTGACAGCGAACTCAGGGCGTGCCGCCGCCCGGGATCCCGGGCGCCAGCTTGCTGGCGCCGTTGATGATCTGGCTGAGGAAGTTCTGGTCCTTGCCGCCCGTCGGCGTCGTCCTCGAGATGAAGTCGAAGACCTTGCCGTCCTTCAGGCCGTAATTGGCGATCTGGGTGACGCGGCCGTCGGCGCCGAAATAGACCGCCAGCACGTGCTGGTCGACGATGCGCGGGTTGTCGAAGGCGACGTAGCGCTTGCGCGTCTGTGAGATATAATAGAACGCCTCGTTGTCGAAGGTCGCCGTCGTCGACGGCGTGCCCAGCGCAAGAAGAACCTGCTCGCGACTCGATCCGACCGGCACCGAGTCGATCGCCGCCTGGTCGATGACGTAGCCTTTCGTCAGCGTCTCGCTCGGACGCAGATCACCGAACATCTTGGACGAATTGCAGGCGGAAAGCGCGGATACCGCCACCAGCAGAGTGGCCACGCCCGCCCGCACAGGCATGAAAAACGACTTGAATTTCAGCGCACCCAACAACAATTCTCCATCACATCCCCGCAGCTTGCGCTGGGCCGCAAAACCGGTAAACCAGCTTGCATGCCGATGCAACAAGGCCAAATCAAACAAAAGGTCCCGGGAGACCACCCTCAATGTTCCAGCGCCTTTTTGGTCGCGAACGTCACGCCAACCGCGCCATCACCGAGGCGCTCTACGCACAAATCGTGGCGGCGGCGCGGCAAACGGTGTTTTATTCCGACTGGAATGTGCCGGATACGCCGCTCGGCCGCTTCGAGATGCTGTCGCTCCATATGTACCTGATCCAGCACCGGCTGCGCGGCGAGGGCGGAGCCGCGGCCGAGGTCGCTCAGGTGCTGATCGACGAGTTCTTCCTCGATGTCGACCATTCGCTGAGGGAACTCGGCATCAGCGATGTCGGCGTGCCGAAGCGCATGAAGAAGCTGGCAAAGATGTTCTATGGCCGCACTGCGGCCTACGACGAAGCCTTGCGGGACGACGACGGCGCGGCGCTTGCCGTGGCGCTCGCCCGCAATGTCAGGCCCGAGGCCGGCGAATGGCCTGAGGCGTCGCTGCTGGCGAATTATGTTAGCGCGGCGACCGGGCAGCTTGCCGCTCAGCCGACCGAATCAATCATGGCTGGCGCCGTCGCGTTCCCGGCCGCCGGAGCCACCTGAAGGAGGCGAGAATGAAGCACGCCGAACCGCAGAGCCCCGTATCCTTTGTCGCCAATGTCGCCCGCCTCCCGCAAAAGGGTTTGCCGGTTGCAATCGAGGCCGACGAAAGGCAGCGCACTGCGCTTGCCGCCGAACATGACCTGCTTTCCGTCGAGAGCTATCGCGCCGAGCTCTTGGTGGCGTCCTGGAAACGCAACGGCGTTAAGGTCAGCGGTCGCGTCGAAGCCGACATCACCCAGGCCTGCATCGTCACACTCGATCCGGTCGCGGCTCACATCGACGAGCCCGTCGAGGCGCTGTTCTTGCCGGAGCAGTCGAAACTCGGACGCGAAGGCTTCGACGGCGGCGGCGAGATCGTCCTCGACGCCGACGGGCCCGACAGCCCGGAAACTTTTTCCGGCGACACCATCGATGTCGGGGCGCTCGCCGAGCAGTTTTTCGGCCTGGCGATCGACCCTTATCCGCGCAAGCCCGGCGCCTCGCTCGAGGGCGCGGGTGACGATCAGCCCGAGGAAAGCGAATTCCAGAAAAAGCTGCGTTCGCTGCTCGGAAAATCCTGAAGGCGGCCTGGATTTTGGAAAAGTTGGTTGTGCGGCAGCCCAAAACCGCTATTTTCGCCGAACCTTCGCGAGCCCCCTTACCTCGGCAGGCGCCCGCCGCTAGCCAGGCAAACCGTGAGAAAAACACCGCGTGATCAGGATTTCCATCGATGCCATGGGCGGGGATCACGGACCAGGCGTCGTCATCCCCGCGCTGATGACGGTCGCCATCCGCCGCCCTGACATCCGTTTCGTCATCTATGGCCGCGAGGACGCTGTGCGTCCCGAACTGGCCAAGTTTCCCAAGCTCGCCGAGGTGAGCGAGTTCGTCCATTGCGAGATCGCTGTCAGGATGGACGACAAACCGAGCCAGGCGCTGCGCCACGGCCGCTGGAAATCGTCGATGTGGAAAGCGGTCGAGGCGGTGAAGAACGGCGCCGCGCAGGCCTGCATCTCGGCCGGCAACACCGGCGCGTTGATGGCGATGTCGAAATTCTGCCTGCGCACCATGGCCACCATCGACCGCCCGGCGATCGCGGCGCTTTGGCCGACGACGCGCGGCGAGAGCGTGGTGCTCGATGTCGGCGCCACCATCGGCGCGGATGCGCATCAGCTCGTCGATTTCGCCATCTTGGGCACCGGAATGGCGCGCTCGGTGTTCGGTATCGAGCGGCCGAGCGTCGGCCTGCTCAATGTCGGCGTCGAGGAGATCAAGGGCCAGGAGGAGGTCAAGGAGGCCGGGCGCATGCTGCGCGAGGCCAACATGGCCTCGATGAACTATCGCGGCTTCGTCGAGGGCGACGACATCGGCAAGGGAACGGTCGACGTGGTCGTCACCGAGGGCTTTGCCGGCAACATCGCGCTCAAGACCGCCGAGGGCACCGCAAGGCAGATCGCCGGCTATTTGCGGGCCGCCATGAGCCGCACGCTGATGGCCAGGATCGGCTACGTGTTTGCCAAAGGTGCCTTCGACCGGCTGCGCGAAAAGATGGATGTCGGCCGCTCCAATGGCGGCGTCTTTCTGGGCCTGAACGGCATTGTGGTGAAGAGCCATGGCGGTGCCGATTCGGATGGCTTTGCCGCGGCGATCGAGCTCGGCTACGACATGGTGCGCAACAATCTGCTTGACCGGATCGAGGCCGATCTCGATCTGTTCCATGCGCGCAATCCGACTGCCCAGGCAAACAGGAAATCCGGCGTCGCCGTCGAGGCCGAGGAATAGGAACGAACCTTGATCAGATCAGTTGTGCGCGGCAACGGTGCCGCGCTGCCCCGCCGCATCATGAAGAATGCCGATTTCGAAGGCATGGTCGAGACCTCCGACGAGTGGATCGTCCAGCGCACCGGCATTCGCCAGCGCCACGTCGCAGCCGATGACGAGACGACGGCCTCGCTGGGCGAGGCGGCGGCGCGCGCCGCGCTCGACAGCGCCGGCCTGACGCCAGCGGATATCGACCTGATCGTGCTGGCGACCTCGACGCCTAATAACACGTTCCCGGCGACGGCTGTCGAAATCCAGAACCGCCTCGGCATGCATCACGGCTTTGCCTTCGACATGCAGGCCGTGTGTTCCGGCTTCGTCTATGCGGTCGCCACCGCCGATCTCTATATCCGCGGCGGGCTGGCAAAACGCGTCCTGGTGATCGGCTCCGAAACCTTCTCGCGCATCCTCGACTGGAGCGACCGCTCGACCTGCGTGCTGTTTGGCGATGGCGCCGGCGCCGTGGTGCTCGAAGCGGCGAAAGGGGCTGGCAACATCGCCGATCGCGGCGTGCTGGCCGCCAGCCTGCGTTCGGATGGCGTCCACAAGGAAAAACTCTTCGTCGACGGCGGCCCGTCCACCACGGGAACGGTCGGCCATCTCAAGATGGAAGGCCGCGAGGTCTTCAAGCACGCGGTCGGCATGATCACCGACGTTATCGAGGCCACTTTCGCCGAGGCCGGCATCACGGCGGAAGACCTCGACTGGTTCGTGCCGCATCAGGCCAATAAACGGATCATTGACGCTTCCGCCAAGAAGCTCGGGATAGCCGAAGAGAAAGTCGTGGTCACCGTCGATTTGCACGGTAATACCTCGGCTGCCTCCGTGCCGCTCGCTTTGTCGGTGGCCGTCGCCGACGGCCGCATCAAGAAGGGCGACCTTGTTCTGCTCGAGGCGATGGGCGGGGGTTTTACCTGGGGCGCGGTGTTGCTGCGCTGGTAAGTGCCGAGCGCGTGGGTTCGGTCCTTGACCTTGCCGGATCAATTACTTACGCTCTGCCGCTGCCTGTATCGATTTATGTTTTTGAGCTGATGGGACGGTCGCATGGGGGGAAAGACACTGACGCGTGCCGACCTAGCCGAAGCCGTTTACCGCAAGGTTGGTTTGTCGCGAACTGAATCGGCCGAGCTGGTCGAGGCCGTCCTGGATGAGATTTGCGAAGCCATCGTTCGCGGCGAGACGGTGAAGCTGTCTTCCTTCGCGACTTTCCATGTCCGCTCCAAGAATGAGCGCATCGGCCGCAATCCCAAAACCGGCGAAGAAGTGCCGATCCTGCCGCGCCGCGTGATGACCTTCAAATCCTCGAACGTGCTGAAGAACCGCATCTTGCGTTCGCACCAGAACAGCAAGGCCAAGGGCGTCAAGTAACCCTCGAATGCCGGTTGAAAACCGCGGCCCCTTTGACGCCGGGCTTGAATATCGCTTCATAAACCGCTGAAATAAGGTGCGATTCGGATCAACTCCGGATTGCGGTCCAGCGTGAGGATTCGCCCATGGACAAGAGCCCCGATGCTTTCCGTACCATCAGCGAGGTTGCGGAAGATCTCGACCTGCCGCAGCACGTGCTGCGTTTCTGGGAAACCCGTTTCAACCAGATCAAGCCGATGAAGCGTGGTGGCGGCCGCCGTTACTACCGGCCGCAGGATGTCGAACTGATCAAGGGCATCCGGCACATGCTTTATGATCAGGGCTATACGATCAAAGGCGTGCAGAAGCTGTTGCGCGAGAACGGCAACCATTTCCTGGTCGCGATCGGCAATGGCGACATGGCAGCCGTCGAGGCGATCGCGCAGCGCCGCCAGGCCGAGCAGGTGCCGCTGACCGCGGCTGCCCAGCCGCGCGGCGACGAGGATGCGCTGGTCGGTCAGCCCAAGGTGAAGCCCAGCCGCCGTTTCTTCGGCCTTGGCAAGGGAGACGACGAAGGTCCCGTGCAGCCGGACTCCTCGAAATTGTCGCGCGACAACCGGGCCTTGCTGCAGGAGGCGCTCTTCGACCTCCTGGAGTGCAAGCGCCTGCTCGACCAGGTCCGTTGAGCTTCGGGTGCCGCTCCGGCGGCTTGGACGGCCGACGTCTCTGACAGCCGGAACTGCTGTGGCATCCATGCGTTAGCCCTTCTCTGCAAGAGAAGGACATCAGGCATGGCGTGGTTTTCGACCCTTTCCGATCTTGATCTGGACAGGCAGGTCGCGGCGCTCTCGCGTCAACTTGACGATGTCAGGAAAGCCTTGGCCAAACGCGGCGACGCCTATTACGAGGACGGCCGCGAGGCGGCGTCCGATTATTATTCGCAGCTCGCCGACCGCTTTCACGAGGCGCTGCCGGCAATCAGGCGCCGGGGCAGGGCGCTCGAGCACACCGCGCGCGAGCATCCGGCCACCGTGGCCGCCGTCGGACTGGTCGTGGTCGGCCTGCTTGCCGGCCTTCTGATCAGCCGGCGCTGACTCCGGGCTGCGAAACAGAAATGGCGACCGTTCGCGCCGGCCGCCATTCCGTCAGCACGAGAGCCCAACCGGATGAAATCGGGATGGAGTGGGCTCCGGCTTCGATCAGTTCGCGAGCTTGATCCGGCTCTTAGGATCGACCTTCATGACCTGGCTGCATTTGCCGTAGACGGTGCCGTTCTTATCGGTGGCGTCGGTGTAGGTGCCCTTACAGTCGAGCTGCAGCACCAGACAGGAGCCGGAGCCTTTGCAGACCGCGCCGCCGTCGCCGGTCGGATGCGTGCCGGCAAAGGCCGGCGCGGAAACCGAGCCGAAAGCCGAGACGACGAAGGCGGCGGCGAGCGAGATACGCTTGAAGTTGGTCATTTGAGCATTTCCTTCCATTGGTTGCTGGGAGCGCTTTCTGGCGTCCCGGTCGGGTTGAGGAACGCCTTCGTGGCGTCCATGACCGCTTGGTGCGGCCTCCAATGGAAAGGTTGATGGCCCGCGCGATTTTTGTCGCCTGGCGAGCATTGCTGTGAAGGTGTCAGGGTTCAGGGATTACCGTAGGTGCCGGATCTGCCAGCAGCGCTAAGCGCTCGTTGGGCAGTGGCGACTTGATGCGGCAAGAGGTCGGGACCGCTTGACAAGCGATCGAACCCGGCTGCGCTCATCAGGGGACAGCGGGTGCTCAAAGGAGAGGCTTGTCCCACGAAGCGAAAAATTCCGATGGGAAGACTTGCGCGACCATACAATGAAGGCCTGTCTTCCCATCGGCATGTGGGAAGGATCAGGCCTTCTTCTCAACCACCTTCTTATGGTGGTGATGGTGGTGCCGGCGATGATGCTTGTGGTGGTGGTGCTTTACCACCGGGGCCGCATCGGCGCTGGTCGTGCCGAGGATCGGCGTGGTGAATGCCAGGGCCAGAGCCAGCCCGAGCGCGGAGAGGAGGGACTTCTTCATGATTTCGTTTCCTTTTACGCGGGCGTTCCGGAGTTCACCGGACCAAATCGGTGACCCAAGCCCCGCGATCGGCACTATCCTCCTGGATTTTTTCGACACTTTTTCCGGACTGTAGATTTTTGTTTCTGGATTGTTTCTGGCGAACCACCATCGCGCCGCGCGCCCTTGCGGGCGCGCATGGACGGCTCGACATCATGCTTTTCGAGCCTGATGCGTCAGCTGCGCGCCTCACATCGGCGGCGCCACGCCATGATTGCCGACCACCACCCGGCGCGAAACGAGCTTGCCGCCGCTGCCGCGCTCGGCGCTGACGAACACGGTCATGCCTGGCTTGAGATCCGCAGGCGCAGCGGGCGCGAATTTCACGATCGGCGTCGATTGCGGGATGGCGATCTCTTTCTTCTGGCCATTGCTGTAGGTCAGCGTCACGGTCCTGCCGTTGACCTCGGTCACGTCGGCGACAGTGCCGTTGGTCATTCGGCTGTTGGGCTGCAAATCCCAATCGCGGTCGCCTTCTCCGGTTCCCTTTAACGCCGCCGGGAAGATCACGACTTCCAGCGCGCCGCTGCCGCCGTCGGCCTTGGACACCGATGCGATGCCGAGGAAATCGCCCTGTTTGATATCGGCGGCCGACGCCTTGGCGACACCGGAGATCATCCAGTCGGGGGAAAGGGTGATCGTATCGGTCTTGCCGTCGCGGGCTTTCACCTTCAGCGTCGTACCGGCGAGGTCGACCACCGTGCCGCGCAAGCGCACGGTGTCCGCCTGAGCGGCGCCCGCAAAGCCTGAGATCATGCCGAGTACGATAGTGAATAGCTTCAGTTTCATGGAATCCGATCCTCTTCAAAGGGGCTGGCGTCGCCCGCCTTCCGGCAAGCGACGAGAGCTAACGAATCGGAGTGGGCAAAATGCCGGCGGGTGCGGCCTTCGGCGCTTCAAAAGATCTTGATTGGGCTTCGCGCCACCTTACATGTCGGTGGCCTGCGGCCTCGGCTCCCAGCCGATGACCACGGTCACGATGGCGTGACGGCCAAAACGGCCTCTTGGCAAATCATCCGTTAACGGCCATTCTCCCGCCCGTCTCAGGCAACGCCACATTTCATCTGTGTTGTTTCATCCCAAGGAGTTGCCATGCCCAACACCGCAAGAAACGCTGTTTCCAACAACATCATTGCCGCGTCCGGCCTCAATCCGCTGAAAGCCGTCCGCGAAACGAGGGGATATACGATTGAGGAGCTTTCCTTGACCTGCGGCCTGGCCGTGGGCGAGATCGTCGACATCGAGGACGGCAAGGATGCCGACCCCGCCAAGCTCAGGCGTATCGCTTCCGCGCTGCAAGTGCCGGAAGAGGAATTGATCATGATGCCGACCGAAGAGAATCGGCCCACACAGCAATAGAGACGCCGAAGCGTCCACGAAAAAAGCCCGCCATGGCCCGCCCTGGCGGGCTTTTTGCGCCTTCCACAGATGGTCCCCTGGCCCTTGCCAACTGCCAGCGCGCCATGCGGCAATCCCGGCCGCTGCCACGATTCGGCGGCATCGAGTGGCCAACATGCCTGATTGAGGTTTCGCTCATGAGCTTGGAATCGGTCCGCGCCTTCTTTGCCGAACACGCTCCCGACATCGAGGTGCTGGTCACCGAAGCGAGCTCGGCGACCGTGGCACTGGCGGCCGACGCCCATGGCGTGCTGCCGGCGCAGATCGCCAAGACCATCTGCCTGCGCGTCGGCGAGGAGACCATGCTGGTCGTGACCAGCGGCACTGCCAGGCTCGACAACCGCAAATGCAAGGACACGCTCGGCGGCAAGCCGCGCATGCTCGACGGCGAACAGGTGCTTGCCGCGACCAGCCACCCGCCGGGCGGCGTCTGCCCCTTCGGTCTGCCGACGCCGCTGCCGGTCTTTTGCGATGTGACGCTGCGGGCCTTCGACGAGGTCGTTCCCGCCGCCGGCGCGACGAATGCCGCCGTGCGGATTTCGCCGCAGCGGATGGCCGAACTTGTCGACGCCAAATGGGTCGACGTGTGCCAGTAGGGATTGGAGAGGACTTCTGGGGGACAAGTCTCAGGCTTGAAAAATGGTCGGAGTGGCCGGATTCGAACCGACGACCCCTTGACCCCCAGTCAAGTGCGCTACCGGGCTGCGCTACACTCCGGACCGGGTGGCGATGTATCGTGATAACCCCGTGCGGGTCAACCGAATTCGGCGGCTAATTCGCCGATGACAGTGCCGCAGCAGGGAGGGCGCGCGCCAACCGCGATTCCTTCTGGTGCCGGTATTCCAGCGCGATCGCGCCCCAGATCAGCCCGAGCAGCAGATAGAGATGGCGCCAGTGGTCGATGTCGATGAAGGTGCCGAGCCCGATATTGCCGAGATAGGCGACATAGGCGCAAAGCAGATAGGGCTGCCAGGGACGAGCGCGCAGGAGGATGCGGAACCCGGCGCAGATCGTCCACAGGGTTAGGGTCAGGAACGAGACGAAGCCCAGCCAGCCATAGTCCATCAGCGCCTTCAGCCAGATGTCGTGCGTGTCCTCGCCGTAGATCGTGCCGAAGACCAGCGGGCCGATGCCGAACGGGTGTTCCAGTGCCAGCTGGAAGCCGATCGTATAGCGTGCGAAGCGGCCGAGGCGCGCGGTATCGTAGCTTTGCTCGAGATGCGCGCGCTGGGTGAACATGTCCGACACGCCGGGCAGCTGCAGGATGACGAGGATGGCGATGATCAGCAGCGCGAGCGCGGCGATCGTCATCACCACGACCCGCAGGCGGAACATGCCGCTGGCGCTCTGCAGGAAGAGGCAAGCGGTGAGCAGCACCGCCGAAACCGCGAACATGCCCCAGGCGCCGCGCGAGAAGGAGAAGAAGATGCCGGCGGTGATGATCAATAGCGGCACCGCCAGAAGCGGCATGCGCGATACCGGGCCGGTCAAGAGCAGATAAAGCAGGTAGGTGCCGGGCAGCACCAGGAACGGACCGAACACGTTCGGGTCCTGAAAGGCGCCGGCGGCGCGGTCGTATTTGGTGAACATCTCCGCGCCCGGAAAGGCATGGAAGTAGCCGGCTATTCCCAGCAGCGAGGTCGCCACAGCCGAGACCACATAGGCGATGAAGATCAGCCGGTAGAGGTCAGGCTGGACCGATGTCACCGAGGCGAAGAAGACCGCGCTGAAGGCGAGAAACAGCGAGACCGCCAGATAGAGCGGCGTGTTGGCGAGGTCCGCCATCTGCGTCATCGCGATCATGCCGCCGATGTTCATCGCCACCAACAGCAGCAGCAGCGGCAATATCGCTCGCGATATTCTGAGGCCGAACAGCGCCCAGACGGCGATCAGCCCGGCCATGTAGAGCTCGTAGGGTGCCGGCTCGCTGATGACGAAGCCGGAAAGCAGAATGCCGACGACGATAGCGGCCGACGAGATCAGCGCGATCAGCTTGGCGTTGACCGCCTGCGGCGGCAACTGGTTGACCGCCTGCGGCGGCAACTGGTTGACCGCGACCGCCGGCAACTGATGCGCGAGCGCGCTCAATAGGCGTTTTCCGTGTTGAGCAGGCGGACGGGCGTCAGGAACAGGATGCGCAGGTCGAACAGCATCGACCAGTTCTCGATGTAGTAGAGATCGTATTCGGTGCGCATGCGGATCTTTTCATTGGTGTCCATCTCGCCGCGCCAGCCGTTGATCTGCGCCCAGCCGGTGACACCCGGCTTGACCTTGTGGCGGGCGAAATAGCCGTCGACCACCTCGTTATAGAGCAGGTTGTGCGATTGGGCGGCGATCGCATGCGGGCGCGGCCCGACCAGCGACAGCGAGCCGAACAGCGAGTTGAAGAACTGCGGCAGCTCGTCGATCGAGGTCTTGCGGATGAAGCGGCCGACGCGGGTGACGCGCGGGTCGTTCTTGGTCACCGTCTGCTTGGCGGTCGGGTCGGACCTGTCGGTATACATCGACCTGAACTTGTAGACCTCGATGACCTCGTTGTTGAAGCCGTGGCGCTTCTGCTTGAACAGCACCGGCCCCTTGCTGTCGAGCTTGATGGCGATCGCGGTGGCGAGCATCACCGGCGAGAATACGAGGATGCCGACAAGCGAGAAGATGATGTCGAAGCTGCGCTTGGCGACCGAGTCCCAGTCGTTGATCGGCTTGTCGAAGATGTCGAGCATCGGCACGGAGCCGATGTAGGAATAGGCGCGCGGGCGGAACTGCAGCGCATTTGAATGCGCCGAGAGCCGGATGTCGACCGGCAGAACCCAGAGCTTCTTCAAAAGCTGCAGCACGCGCGATTCCGCCGTCAGCGGCAGCGACACGATCAGCATGTCGATGCGGGCGATGCGGGCAAACTCGATTAGCTCGGAAATGGTGCCGAGCTTCGGATAGCCGGCGACGATCGGCGGCGAACGCTTGTCGCCGCGGTCGTCGAAGATGCCGCAGATGCGAATGTCGTTGTACGGCTGCTTCTCGACCGAGCGGATCAGCATTTCGGCCGACTTGCCGCCGCCGACAATGAGCGCGCGGCGCTCCATGCGCCCGTCGCGCGCCCAGCGCCTGATCAGCCTGGACATCACCAATCTGAGCCCGAAGATCAGCACGAAGCCAACCACGAACCAGCTGCCGAACAGGAGGCGCGAATAGTCCTCCGAGGCCTTCACGGCGAAGGCCGTGAGAGCCATCAGCGCGAAGGTGCCGGCCCAGACGAGGAGCACGCGGCCGAAATTGGCGAGGGGGCGCATCAGCGCCGCGATCTGGTAGCTGTCGCTGACGTCAAGCAGCACCACCGCCAGGAACGAAGCTGCCGCGATCGTCAGCGGATATTGCCAGGCGAGATAGTTGAAGAACCCGACATAGTAGAAATAGAGGCACATGCCTGACAGGAAGAGCACGGCGAATTCGACCATGCGCAGCACGCCGCTGACCATGATCGGCGACATCGTATCGCGCCGGTACTGCGAGGCGACCTGTCGCGCCACGTCATTGATGCCGGGCACTTGAGCTTCGGCCGGGCCGTCGAATTTGCGCACCGCCTCCATCGAAAAGCGGTGCGCGGGGTCGATCTCGTTCATGGGGATTGTCCGCGAGCTTCGCGCGAGTGAATAGCAAAAGAGAGCTAAGAAAGCCTTGAAACAACAGGTGGCTTTGAATGCGTATTGTTGCTTGCGACGACTAGCGGTTTTTTCACGCCTATTGCAGATTAGTAAATTCTAAATCTTTAGCGCCGCGAAGTAAGCCTTCTCGATCTCGGCCGCCATCACGTCGGCCCCGAATCGCGCCTTCAACTCGGGGTTTTGCGGCATCAGCTTGCGGTAGGCGCCGCGATCGTCGAGAGCCGTTCTGAGCCTGTCGGCAAGTTGGCGGGCATCGGGTCGGATCAGGGCAGGGGAGTCTTCGCCGAAGATCTCGGGAATGCCGCCCACGGCGGTGGCAATCATCGGCATGCCGGCTGCCAGGGCCTCGAGCACGATATAGGGCATTGCTTCCGCGCGGGACGGGACGACGATTAGCTCGGCCAGGGCGAAGGCTTCTCTGGCCGGCATCGGCGGCAGGAAGCGGACGTGGCCCTTCAGTCCGAGTCGCTCCACCTGAGCGTGGTAGCGTGGCAGGTCGTCGCCGGCACCGACCATCACCGCGCTTAGCCGGCGTCCGATCTCCCTGCCGGCGCGCGCCAGCGCATCGATGAAGATGTCGGGGCCTTTGAGATCGCGCATCATGCCGATGTATATGAGATCGGCCGCATCAGCCGCCGGCGCCACCGGTTCGAACTCGACGGCCCGCAGGCCGTTATAGACCAGCCTGTTGGGGATGGGCGGCTCGCCGACCTTCCGTCGATAAGTTGTCCGCTCGTAGTCGGAAACGAACAGAAGGCAGTCGCTGAAGCGGGCCATGAAACGCTCCAGCGCGAAGAACAGCTTTCCGGTCGCCGTCGTTTCGTCATAGTGCAGCGAGCCGCCATGCGGCGAATAAAGGCGGGCCACGCGAGACCTTGAAACCCGCAACAGTGAGCCGAACAGACGGGCATAGGCGCCACCCTTGGCGCCATGCCCGTGCAGCACGTCCGGCCGCAATTCCTTGATGATTTGATAGGTGCGCCAGGCCGCGGTGATGTCGCCCGGTCCGATATGGCGCTGCATCGGCGTGCGATGGATGCCGAGCGCCAGGCGCTCCTTCATCGCTCCGAACAGCCGCTCCTCATAGTCGCCGCCCGTGGTCGAATCGCAGACGATACCCACGGAATGGCCGGCGGCGACCTGCGCCTCGGTCAGGTCGCGCACATGCCGGAAGATTCCCCCGACAGGTGAGCGGAAGCAGTGGACGATCCGGAGGTGAGCCGCCACGTTGATTGTCAGAACAGGCGTTCGCGGACGTAGACGGTGTCGCCGGGCAGGAGCGGATCGGATGTCTGCACCCTGCCGGTCATGACCTTGCCGTTGATGTCGCGGGTGATGTCGACGCTTTCCTGGTTGGCGCGCGGCGTGAAGCCGCCGGCGATCGCGATCGCCTTCTGCACCGTCAATCCCGGCACATAGGAATATTGCCCTGCGGCGCCGACTTCGCCCATGACGAAGATCGGCCGGTAGCGGTCTATCTCGACCGAGACGTCGGGATCGCGCAAATATCCCTGGCGCAATTTATCGGCGATTTCCTTTTCGAGCTGCTGGGCGGTGTGGCCGCGCGCCGGCACGGCGCCGACGAGCGGGAAGGAGATGTAGCCGGACTGGTCGACGCTGTAGGTGTTGGTCAGCCCGTCCTGCTCGAACACCGTGACGCGGATGCGGTCGCCGGCGCCGAGTCTGTATGGCTGGTCGAGCACTTCATGAAAGGCGGCGGGCGCCGGCCGGTAGCTGGAACAGCCGGTAAGCAGCGACAAGGCGAGCATGGCGCGAAAGAGATGAGCAGTGCTTTTCATGATCGGACACGAACCTTCGTCGCTCTCGCCACCGGTGAGGCGGCCAACCCCAGGAAGTGCGCCCGTTATCATCCTGTTAGGGTTAATGGTCGGTAAAGGATGGGCCTTAGACTCGTCGGCTGCTGGCAAAAAACCCAATTGTTCTATTGCATTCGCAGGACGTTCTTTGAGTGGGTTCTAATAAGTACGCATCCTGATCTTAACGGCTGAGTTACCATAGTTGTTTACGGTCCATCCTCGACTCAAAGTTCGGAGCAGGATGCATGTCCGTTCAGTCCGCGGCCGCAGATGTCGATGTCGACCTGAGACAGCTCTTCGCCAGCCTGGCGAGGAATTGGCTGCGCATTGTTCTCGTCACGCTTGTCGTGACCGGGCTGGCGTTTGCCTTCGCCTGGCTGGCGACGCCGCAATATAAGGCAGTGGCCAAGCTGGAGATCGGGTCGCGCGAATCGGTCTTCACTCGGCCGGCCGGCACAACCAGCGACGACAAGCCGGCGACCGATGAGGAGGCTGTAGCCACCGAAGTCCAGATCATGTCCTCGCCCGATATCCTCAAGAAGGTTGCCTCGGACCTCAACCTGGAAAAGTTGCCGGAATTCGACGAAGCGTTGAAGATGTCGGCGCTCAGTCGCGCGCTTGTGCTTGTCGGCCTGAAGAGCGACCCCTTCGACATCCCGCCGGAAGAGCGCGTGCTCAAGGCAATGCACGATAAGCTCAACGTCTACGGCGTTGAAAAATCCCGCGTAATTGCCGTTGAGTTCTCCTCGAACAATCCAAAGCTCGCCGCCCAGGTCGCGGACGCCATTGCGCAGGCCTACCTTGCCTCAAAAGGCATTGCGAAGATGGAATCGAACACCGCCGCCACAGGCTTCCTCGGCCCGGAAATCACCGATCTGCAGAATCGGGTGAAGGATGCCGAAGCCAAGGTTGCCGCCTATCGCGCGCAATCCGACCTGTTGATGGGCGGCAACAATTCGGTGCTCGCGACGCAGCAGCTCTCGGAACTGTCGAGCGAGCTTTCCCGGGTGCGCGCCCATCGCGCCGCCGCAGAGGCGACCGCTGACAGCGTGCGCAAGGCGCTGCAGAATGGCGGCACGCTGGACAGCGTGCCGGAAGTTCTGTCTTCCGAGCTGATCCAGCGCCTGCTCGAGCGGCAGGTAGAGCTCAGGACCAATATTGCCGATCTGTCGACGACGCTGCTCGACAACCATCCTCGCATCCGGGCGCTGAAGTCGCAGCTTGCCGATCTCAATGGCCAGATCCGCAACGAGGCGCAGAAGATCCTCAAGGGATTGGCGACTCAGGCACAGACCGCCAAGGCTCGCGAGGACCAGCTGGTCCAGGAGGTCAACACGCTGAAAGCCGCTTCGGCCCGCGCCGGCGAGCAGCAGGTGGAGCTCGATGCGCTGCAGCGCGACGCCAATGCCCAGCGCCAGCAGCTCGAATCCTATATGGCAAGCTACCGCGAGGCGGCCTCGCGCGCGGACCGCAACTATCTGCCGGTCGACGCCCGTCTGCTTTCGAAAGCACAGGTGCCGACCGAACCGTATTTCCCGAAGATCGGCCCGATCACTGGTGCCGCCGCCGCCGCGTCGCTGCTGCTGATGGCGATTAGCACGCTTCTGAGGGAATTGTTCTCCGGCCGTGCCATGCGTCCGGCCGCCGGAGCCCGATTCGAGCCGATCGAACAGGTGGCGATGCCGGTGGCGCGCACCGAACCGGCGCTCGCCGATGCCGAGGATGAAGCTAGCGACGATTCGGTCGCTGACGAGCGGATCGGGCAGGGCACCGTCATGGAGGCAGCGCCTGCCGAGCCGGTAGATCCACCAGACCCGGCACAGCCCGAAGCGCGCCGGTCATGGCAGCCGAGACTTGGCGAGATCGATGTCGAGAAGGCGGCGGAAAAGCTGATTGCCTCGAGCGCCGCGCGCGCCATCTTTGTCTCCCCGGAAGGTGACGAGGCCGCCGCCACCGCCGTGCTGGTGGCGCGCGAAGTGTCGGATGCGGGCCTGCGGGTGCTCCTGCTCGATCTCACCGCCTCGGGCGCCGCCTCGCGCCCGATGCTGGACAGCGGACTGCTTCCCGGCATCACCAATCTGCTGGCCTCCGAGGCGCAGTTCAGCGACGTCATCCATCCCGATCTCTATTCGGACGCGCATGTGATTCCGGTCGGTACCGCCGATCCTATCCGCGCCATGCGCGCCGCCGACCGGCTGCCGATCATCATGCAGTCGCTGACCACGGCTTACGACCTCGTCGTCGTCGAATGCGGCCCTGCCGACGCACAAGGCATCGGCCGCCTGGTTGGCGATGGCACGGAAGTCTTCCTGTCGATGCTCGAAGCCGATGACGAGGTCACGCAGGCGGCGGTCAAGCTGATCGAGAACGGCTATCCGGATGTCACGCTGGTCACGCCGGTTGGCCATGAACCGGGAGATCCGTTGCCCGGACGCCGGTCGGCGGCCTGAGCAGATATCGCCCGCGAAGTGCTCGGATTTGAGTCTCGGGCTGACGGTCGACGGTCAGGCGTCGTCCTCGGCAACAATAGGGGCGGCCTGTCCGGCAGCCTTCCGGCGCAAGCTCTTGGTCAGTTTCCACACCGTCGGACTGTTCTTGATGAGGGCCTTCGCCCGCGCGCCTTGCCGCAACCCTGTGGCTAGCACGCGACCTTTCAGCGTCAGCGGCATCAGCACCTCGAAATGCTGGACCTCGATGTCGCACCAGAGCCGCTTGTAGGGCTCGTCGCCGACCGAGAAATCGTAGAGGTCGAAGCCTTGCTCGCAGGCTTCCTGGATGTTGTCGAAGAACAGGAAGTCGCCGGGGCTGGTGAAGGCGAGATCATCCTCGGCGATCGCGCCGAACTCGCAGATCAGGCGCTTGCCTGAGCGTCTGGAGCCGGTAACGGCGCGAAGTTTCCCCGCTACCTCCAGCCCGTGCAGCAGGAAGGATGGCTCCTGCTCGGCAAGCGCATCGGCAAACAGCGCCCGGAAGAAGGCGCGCACGCCTTCATCGCCGAACACGTTGGCGATGCCCATCTTGGCGAAGCGCGCCTGCTTCATGTCGAAGAAAGCGTCGAGCAACCTGTCGACCTCCTTGCGGCTTCGCCCCTCGATACGGCGGAAGCTGCCGACGGCCTCGAACTTGCGCGTCTGCGAGCGGTGCTTCTTGCGCTTCCGCTTGCCGCTCGCGCGGCTGAGCAGCGCCTCGAAGCCGCCATCGAGGTCGACGGCCAGCGCAAGGTTAGGGCTCGCAAAATTGGGCAACGCGGCGAGCGGGTTGGCGGTGCCGTCGAGATCGGGCAGCAGCCGCTCCAGCGAAACGAGGTCGATGTCGGGCCGTGCCGTGGCGATTGACGAGAGCAGGGAGCGGATCGCAGGACCGTTTACAGCAGGCAAAAGCCGTGGGTCGGTTGCGGGGAAATTGCCGTTGGCATGACGTCCGCCGGCGAGACGAGCGACGCGGAACGGGCCGTTTCGGACCACTTCCAGCGCCAGCGAAAGAGCCGGTCGACCCTCGATGCTTAGCGTGGCGACCGCCATATCGGCTTTGGTCTTGGCCGCCCAGTTGCTCACCCAGGACGCGCTCTGCGCCGGAGCAAACAGCGCCGAAGCGCAGAATTCCGCATAGCCCGCAAGACCGGTGCCATCGGTCACCGCCGCCGTCAGTCTGCCTCGGCTCGAGGCAGGCGCACGCGCCGGCGCTTCGTTGGCAGCGACGCGATTGCCGTCAAATGACGCGGCGGCGTCAACCATCCCTCAATCCTTAAGACGTATTGGTTGCAACCTGGGGTTCGCGTAGGTCCTTGGATGAGCCTAGGCGCAAAAGGTGAAGGAATGATCGACGGGGCCGAGGCAATCCGGAAGCTGGCGTTGAACGTTGCCCGCTACACCGGTCTCGCTCCGCTGGCGAGGCCGTTTGTCGGCGGCATCGGTGCCATCTTGATGTTGCATCGCGTGACCGCGACGCCCGAGAAGCCGAACAGCGTCAATCGCCATCTGAACATCGCCCCTGCCTTCCTCGACAAGCTGATCGCCGACATGAAGGAAAGGGGCTATGCCTTTGTTGCCCTTGATGAAGCGATCGAACGCATCGAAGCGGGCGGCAAACACGGCCAGTTCGCCACCATCACCGCCGACGATGCCTATCGCGACAACATGACGGAGGCGCTGCCGGTATTGGAGAAGCACGGTGCGCCGATCACCATCTATGTCGCGCCCGGCCTGATCGACGGTGCCGTCGACCTGTGGTGGGAAGTCATCGAGGATATCGTCGACACCGGCTCACACCTGACGCTGAAGACTGCGAGAGGATCGAAGGTCGTCGATTGCTCGACACCCGGCCGAAAGATCCAGGCGATTGCAAGGCTGAACGCGTGGTTGACCCTGGAGGTCCCGGAGGAAGAGCAGGGCGTCGCGCTGCGTGAACTGGCGCGCTCCAACGGCATCGAGCTCGGCACCGGCCGCTCCGGCACCCTGATGAACTGGGATGAGATTCGCAGGGTGGCCGCCCATCCGCTGGTGACGATCGGCGCGCACACCGGCAACCACCGCAACCTCAAGCGGTTGTCCGAGGCGGAAGCGCGTCACGAGATCGGCGACGTCCGCCGTATCCTCATGGAACGGCTGGGCGCAGAGCCGCGCCACTTCGCTTACCCCTACGGTTATGCCAGCGCGGTTGGCTGCCGCGAGGTCGGCTTCGCTCGTGATGCCGGCTATGTCTCGGCGGTGACGACCCGGCATGGCGTTCTGAGAGCCGAGCATGCCGGCTTCCTGCATGCGCTGCCGCGCATCTCCGTCAACGGCCGCTACCAGAGCGTCGCCCATATCCGCACGATGCTGTCGGGTGTGACGACGCCGCTTGCCAATGCCGGCAAGATGGTCGTGACCATTTAGCCCGAAGGGGCGTCAGCATCTGTGGAAATAGCGGTAGGTGTCCGGCGCGCTCATCCATTTGAGCTGTGACGCAAGCCCGCCATGCGCGTTGATCCAGCCTCGGATGTCGGCAGCATAGGCATTCCACAAGACGGCGGTCATGTCGGTGCGGTGCGCCAGATGGAAGCCGAAGCTTGCCGCAGGCATCACGCAGATGCGGCTGCGGGGAATGTAGCCGAGCAGCACCGTGCAGGCCGACTGGCATTTGCCGACGATGCGGACATTGACGCCGCGCGCGGCGAGCCCCTTCCAGCGCTGGCTGTACGCGGCGACGCTGCCGCCATGGTCGTCCGACACGTTGATGGTTTCGGCGGCTGCCATCGAGACCGCCATGCAGGCGATGATCAGGATCAATCCCGCGAACGAGGCTTTTGGCATGGCGCAAGCCCTCCCTGCCATGCGGTCAAGCCAGGCAAGTTAGTCCCAATGCGCAATCACGTATGAATCACGTTAGCGTTGGCGCGGCCGCGCTCAGCCCTTCTGAGGCGGCTCCATGATCAGCCATTTGATGATGCCCATCGCCGGCAGCACCCAGAGCAGGCCGCTGAGCAGGAAGAACAGGAAATGCGCCAAGGAGCCGTATTCGGCGAGCCTTGTGACCGCGATGGCCGAGGCGATCAGCGCGTAGATGACGACCAGCGCCACCAGCAGGATGGTTCCGATCAGCTTTTTCAGGCGAATGGGCATGTCGCGGTCCCGTTGACCCGCCTCGCTTAGGCCGATTGGGGAGCGGGCGCAACCGCCGCGGGCCGGCGCGACGGCGTGCCGCGCTGTCCGGTCTTGCCAGCCGGGCGGCCATGGTCCACCAATCCCGCGATTTCAACTGCCGGGAAATTCCCATGGCCGCCATAACCACCACGGCCCCATACGCCGCCCGCGATCGCGATCTCCACAACCGCGCGCTGGTGCGCGGCTGGCTTTATTTCGTGCTGGTCGTGCTGGCCGCGCTGGTGCTGGTCGGCGGCGCCACAAGGCTCACCGGTTCCGGCCTGTCGATCACCGAATGGCAGCCGATCCATGGCGTGATCCCGCCGCTCAACGATGCCGAATGGCAGGAAGAGTTCCAGCGCTACCAGCAGATCCCCCAATATACAGAGCTCAACAAGGGTATGAGCTTAGAAGCTTTCAAGTCGCTCTTCTGGTGGGAATGGGTGCACCGCATCCTCGCCCGCAGCGCCGGCGCGGTCTTCGCATTGCCGCTGCTGTTCTTCTGGGCGACGCGCCGCATCGAACGCGGCCTCGGGCCGAAGCTTCTAGGTATACTTCTGCTCGGCGGCCTGCAGGGCGCCATCGGCTGGTGGATGGTGGCCTCGGGTTTAGTCGACCGTGTCTCGGTCAGCCAGTACCGGCTGGCGACGCATCTGACTCTCGCAGCGCTAATCTTCACCGCCACCATGGTTGTCGCGCGAGGATTGGCGCCGCACTCCGAGCGCGCCGCCGACCGCTCGACCCAGCGGCTTGCCGGCGCGATCGTGCTCTTGGCACTGATCCAGATCTATCTCGGCGGCCTGGTTGCCGGCCTCCACGCCGGCCTCTCCTACAACACCTGGCCGCTGATGGACGGCAAGGTGATCCCGGCCGATCTCCTGCTCTTGAAACCCGCATGGCTGAATTTCTTCGAGAACCCGAAGACGGTGCAGTTCGTGCACCGGCTCGGCGCTTACACGCTCTTTGCGGTGGCGCTCTGGCACATGATCGCCACCTGGCGGCGTCAGCCCGGCACCACGCATGCCCGCCGCGCCACGCTGCTGTTCCTGCTGGTGCTGGCGCAGGCCTCGATCGGCATCGGCACGCTTTTGATGCAGGTGCCGCTGCATATGGCGCTCACCCATCAAGGCGTCGCGCTGATCGTGCTCGGCTTCGCCGCCGCGCACTGGCGCGGCACCAAGGGTGCCTATTCGCTGCCGACCGAGATCGCTGTCGGAGGCTGAGGCGCGCCTTGCGCATCGTCGCTCAATGCTTGATGCCGAGCATCAGGTCGAGATTCTGCACGGCAGCGCCGGAAGCACCCTTGCCGAGATTGTCGTAGACGGCCAAGAGCAGCGCCTGCGCCCGCTCGTCATTGGCAAACACATAGACCTTCATCCGGTTGGTGCCGTTATAGGCCTCCGGATCGATCTCCGGCATGCGCTCCATATGCGTATAGGGCGCAACCTCGACCACGCCGCCGCCGACCGACGCATAGTGACCGGCGATCGCCGCATGAAGCTCCGCGCCGCTCGGCACACGGTTGAGGCCGCCGAGCTGCAACGGCACCACCGTGATCATGCCTTGCGCGAAATTGCCGACGGCGGGCTGCATGATCGGATCGTGCGACAGCTTCGCGTAGGTCCTGAGCTCCGGCACATGCTTGTGCTGCAACGTGAGCCCATAGGGCAGGAATTCAGGCGCGTCCTCGCCCTTGCCGACATAGTCCTCGATCATCGGCCGGCCGCCGCCGGAATAGCCGGAGATGCCGTTGACGGTGACGGGGAAATCGGCAGGCAGCAGGCCGGCCGAGACCAGCGGACGCAGCGTCGCGATAGGGCCCTGCGGCCAGCAGCCGGGATTGGCGATGCGTTTTGCGCTGGCGATCTTGTTGGCCTGATCCTTGTCCATCTCGGCAAAGCCGTATTCCCAGCCTTCGGCCACACGATGCGCGGTCGAAGCGTCGATGACCTTGGTCGTATCGTTCTCGATCAGCGATACGCTTTCCTTGGCCGCGGCATCCGGCAGACAGAGGATCGCGACATCGGCGGCGTTGAGGAATTCGGCCCTGGCCGCGGCTTCCTTGCGGCGATCGGCGGGAATGGAGATGATCTCCAGGTCGCCGCGGTCGGCCAGCAGCGCCCTGATCTGCAGGCCTGTCGTGCCATGTTCGCCGTCAATGAAGATTTTCGGTTTCATCGGTTGCCAAAATCCCTGCAATTCCAGAGCTAAATGCCTTGGGCGTGATGTAGCACGGCATGAGTGCCGTTGTTCAGGTCGTCGAGCCGCGCCTTCCTTTCGGCCACCAGGCCGAGATAGTGCATGGCGATGATCGATCCGGCGATCGCCGTAATATCGGCATGATCATAGGCCGGCGCAACCTCGACGACGTCGGCGCCGACGATATCGATCTGGCCGAGTTGGCGCAGCGTCGAAAGCATCTTGGCCGAAGACGGGCCGCCGGCCACAGGCGTGCCGGTGCCCGGCGCGAACGCCGGGTCCAGGCAATCGATGTCGAAGGTAAGATAGGTCTTCCTGCCGCCTGTGCGCTCCACGATCGCGTAGGCGATGTCGGAGGCGCGCATCTCCTCGACTTCATGGCCGTAAATGATCTTGATGCCGAACGTGTCCGGCGCATGGGTGCGGATGCCGATCTGGATCGAGCGGTCTGGATCGATGACGCCTTCTTTGACCGCGCGGGCGACGAAGGAGCCGTGATCGATGCGCCTGCCGTCGTCCGGCCAGGTGTCCTGATGCGCGTCGAACTGCACCAGGGCCAGCGGCCCATGGATCGCTGCATGCGCCTTCAGCAGCGGCCAAGTGACGAAATGATCGCCGCCGAGCGTCAAAAGAAATGCGCCTGAGCTCAGGATCTTGGCCGCCTCGCGCTCGATCGTACCGGGCGTCTTCTGGTGGTTGCCGCTGTCGAGCAGGCAATCGCCGTAGTCGACCACGGCGAGCTGTTCGAACAGGTCGCGCGAGAACGGATATTGCGGATCGTTGTCGAGGATCGCCGAGGCGCGGCGAATCGCCTGCGGCCCGAAGCGCGCGCCGGGACGATTGGTGACCGCGGCGTCGAAGGGAATGCCCCACACGACGGCGTCCGCGCCCTTCGCATCCTTCGTATATTTGCGCCGCATGAACGATAGCGCGCCGGCATAGGTCGGCTCGAGCGACGCCCCCGTTTTGGAACGGGCGGTGAAGGCGTGGTCGATCTCTTGGTTCGCCATTACGGGTCCTCGGTTGTCATCGGGGAGCCACAACTACAGAACCGGCACGCAACTTGCCAGTCACAGCTTGCCGATATCGAGCGGCGCGGCGCATCGGGCCGGCAGCATGCAGGCCGGCAAGACGCTTTATGCCGAGAATTCGCTTGCCGCGGTCGAGGGCTCGATCGCGATCGGCGCCGAGATCGTCGAGGTCGATGTGAGGCGCTCGAAGGACGGCGCGTTCGTCATCATGCATGACAGCTGGCTCGACCGCACCACGAACTGCAAGGGCGAGGTGGTGGAATATACGCTGGCGGAACTGAAGAAGTGCCGGCTGGTGATCGAGGGCACCGGCGCCGTCACCAGCGAGCCGGTGTTGACGCTGCGCGAGATGCTGCTGACGACCAGGGACAGGATCCTGATCAATCTCGACAACAAGCTCGAGGTGACGGACCTGCCAGGCATGATCGCGGTCGCCCGCGATCTCGGCATGGCCGATCAGGTGATCGTCAAGGAGAACCTGTGGAACCAGGCGCGCATTGAAGCCGCGAAGGCCGCGCTCGCCCAGGCGGGCGGCGGCTTCCAGTTCATGCCGATCCTTGCCGATGACGCCGTGCACGATGCCGCCTTTGCCGGCGAGGTCGACAAGGCGTTCGCGCCACGCGCGATCGAGCTGATCAACTGGCGCAACGGCGCCGAGACGTTGACCGCAAACGGCGGCCCGCTGTTCAGCACGCGCATGCGGGCTACAGCCGTCCGCGGTGACTGGCACCTCTGGGCCGATACTTATGCCATCGTCAACAAGCCGGGCGGCTTCCTTGCCGGCGGCCGTGGCGACGAGCTGGCGGTCGCTGCCAGCCTGCCGCGCGAGGCTTGGGGTTTTTGGGTCGATCGCGGCGCCACCATCATCCAGACCGACGAGCCAAAAGCGGCGATCGAATGGCTGGCTGCCAATGGCTATCGCGTACCGTACACGACGGACATCAAGCAAGCCGAGTCGGCGCATACGGCCAGTATTAATTAAGCTGACGTCGGCGCTTCACCCGCCCGGCGCTTCGCGCCGACCTCCCCATCGAGGGAGGTAGAGCGTCGTGCCAGCCTGCCGTCGCTGCATGCCTGCGACATTCATGAAATGCTAAACCCGTTTGAGCGTAAAGCGCGGCGCCTTACCTCCCCTTGATGGGGAGGTCGCGCCGCAGGCGCGGGCGGGGCGCTGCGCCGACCTACGCCGCTTTCGCCACCCCATTCAACTCGCGCAGCACATCCGCCGACAGCTCCAACTCCGCTGCCGCAAGGTTCTCGCGCAGATGCCCGACCGACGACGTGCCCGGGATCAAAAGGACGTTGGGGGAACGCTGCAACAACCACGCCAGCGCAACCTGCATCGGCGTCGCGCCGAGCCGCTCGGCCACGCCGGACAGCGTCGACGATTGCAACGGGCTGAAGCCGCCAAGCGGAAAGAACGGCACATAGGCGATGCCGTGGCGCGCCAGTTCATCGATCAGCGCGTCGTCCTCGCGATGCGCCAGATTGTACTGGTTCTGCACGCAGACGATGTCGCAAATCTTGCGGCCTTCCTGGATTTGCGCTCGGGTGACGTTGCTCAAGCCGATATTGCGCACCAGGCCCTTGCGCTGAAGCTCGGCGAGCTTGGTGACCTGCGCCTCGATGGAGCCCTCCGCTGGACCATGCATCCCGAACATGATGCGCAGATTGACGACGTCCATCACCTCGAGGCCAAGATTGCGAACATTGTCGTGTACGGCCTGTTCGAGTTCATCGGCTGTGAAGGCCGGCAGCCAGGAGGCGTCTTCGCCACGACGGGCGCCGATCTTTGTGACGATGGTGAGGTCGTCGGGGTAGGGCGATAGCGCCTCGCGGATCAGCTTGTTGGTGACGTGCGGGCCATAGTAATCGCTGGTGTCGATATGGTTCACGCCTTGCGCTATCGCTTCGCGCAGCACGGCGATGGCCGCGTCATGGTTCTTTGGCGGACCGAACACTCCTTTGCCTGCGAGCTGCATGGCGCCGTAGCCGAGGCGGCGGACCGAGCGGTCGCCGAGTTTATAGGTGCCGGGTTTGTTTACGCTGGACATCGTGCTTCTCCTTCGTTGCCGGCGAGGGAGATAAGGCATAGCCGCTGTCCCGATAACCGGCTATATTCGGCACAGCTTGTACGAAATTGGGGACAATGGCGGCCGAACTCAACGATCTCCAGGCATTCATGGCCGTGGCCCGCGCCGGCGGCTTTCGCGAAGCAGCTCGCGCCACGGCCGGCAGCGCGTCAGCGCTCAGCGAAGCCATCCGCCGTCTGGAAACCCAACTCGGTGTTAGGCTCTTCAACCGCACCACGCGCAGCGTTGCTTTGACCGAAGCTGGTGCCAGCCTGCTGGCGCGGCTCGGCCCCGCATTGGGCGAGGTAGAAGCTGCGCTCGATGTGGTGAACGGCTTTCGCGACCGGCCCGCCGGAACCTTGCGTCTCAACGTGCCGATAAGCGCCTCGCGGCTGGTGCTGCCCAATATCGTTCCGCGATTTCTCGCGGCCTATCCCGCCATTCGCCTGGAGGTGATCGCCGAGGAGAACTTTGTCGATGTGCTGGTGGCCGGCTGCGACGCCGGAATCCGCTATGACGAGCGGCTGGAGCAGGACATGATCGCGGTGCCGATCGGACCGCGCGCGCAGCGCTTCACGACCTCCGCCGCGCCGTCCTACCTTGACCGGCACGGTCGGCCGCAGCACCCGCGCGACCTGCTTGGCCATGCCTGCGTGCGCGGCCGCTTCCCGAGCGGGGTCATGACGCCCTGGGAATTCGAGCGGGAGGGCGAGGTGGTGCGGGTCGATCCGACGGGGCCGTTGGTCGTCAGCATCGGTGGAGGCGTCGATCTCGCTGTCGATGCGGCGATCGCCGGCGTCGGCATCCTTTGGCTCTTCGAGGACTGGGTGCGCCCGTATTTCGACAGCGGCGTTCTGGAACCTGTGCTCCAGCCCTGGTGGCAAAGCTTCTCGGGGCCGTTTCTTTATTACCCTGGCCGGCGCTTGGTGCCGGCGCCGCTGCGCGTGTTCATCGACTACATAAAAACGCCGGCCGGGCACTGGTGACGGAAACAAAAAAGCCGCCCGGAGGCGGCCTTTTCGAAAGCTGGGGACCCGTAGCGCTTAGCGCTTCGAGAACTGGAAGCTGCGGCGCGCCTTGGCCTTGCCGTATTTCTTGCGCTCGACCACGCGGCTGTCGCGGGTGAGAAAGCCGCCCTTCTTGAGCACCGAACGCAGGCCCGGCTCGTAATAGGTCAGCGCCTTGGAGATGCCGTGACGCACGGCGCCCGCCTGGCCGGAGAGACCGCCGCCGATGACGGTGGCGACGATGTCGTACTGGCCGGCGCGGTTGGCGGCGACGATCGGCTGGTTGAGGATCATCTGCAGCACGGGACGCGCGAAATAGGTCGCGAATTCCTTGTCGTTGACGATGATCTTGCCGGAGCCCGGCTTCACCCAGACGCGCGCGATCGCGTTCTTGCGCTTGCCGGTGGCATAGGCGCGGCCCGACTTGTCGAGCTTCTGGACATGGACAGGCGCGGCCGGCTGCGCGGCGGTCGTGACAGTCCCGAGTTCTGCGAGCGAGGAAAGCTCAGCCATTACGAGGCCCTCTTGTTCTTGGAGTTCAGCTTGGCCACGTCGAGCGTGACGGGCTGCTGGGCCGCGTGCGGATGCTCAGTGCCTGCATAGACGCGAAGATTCTTCATCTGGCGGCGGCCAAGCGGGCCGCGCGGGATCATGCGTTCGACAGCCTTCTCGACGACGCGCTCGGGGAAGCGGCCCTCGAGCAGCTGGCGCGCGGTGCGCTCCTTGATGCCGCCGGGATGGCCGGTGTGCCAGTAATAGACCTTGTCGGTGTACTTCTTGCCGGTGAACACCACCTTGTCGGCATTGATGACGATGACATTGTCGCCATCATCGACATGCGGGGTGAAAGTGGGCTTGTGCTTGCCGCGCAGATGGTTGGCGATGACAGTGGCAAGGCGGCCGACGACGAGACCCTCGGCGTCGATCAACACCCACTTCTTCACCACATCCGCAGGCTTCTGCGAAAAGGTAGCCATGTTTTGCTCTCAGGTTGACCGTCCTATCCGCGAACGGCAGGAACAGGCGTTTTTTGTTGCTTGAATTGACGGAGAGGCCAAGCCGTCCGGCAATAACAAAACGGCGGCCCTTGCGGCCGCTGTTTCGTGACGGCTTATAGGCGAGGGCGCCGGATGCGTCAAGCCAAGCGGAAACTCTACTGGCGCTGAAAATAAAGCAAAAACAATCAATTGGCGAAACGGTATTATTTTACCTCATCCATTCGCTTCGGCGGGATCGAATAGGTCCCGGTGGCGTGGGCCACCGTGTGCCGGTCGGCCCCGGCGACGATGTCGATGTCGAAGACCATCAGGCTCTTTCCGAGCTTGAGGATACGGCAATGGCCGTCAATCGGTCCGGCCTCGGCCTTGCGCATGAAGTTGATGTTGAGATTGGTCGTCACCGAAAGCGCATCCGGCCCGGCATGGCTGAGCACGCACACATAGCCGCCGATGTCGGCAAGCGTGAACAGCGCCGGACCCGAGACGGTGCCGCCGGGACGCAGATGCCGCTGGTCGGCATTGAGCCGCACCGTGCAGCCGCCCGGAAACACTTCCAGCGCCTCATAAAAGGAGAACTGGTCGTTGAGCTGCGGATAGACGCTTGCCATCAGCCCGTTTACTTCGGCTGCGGTCAGCACCGGCTTGAGATTGCTTTGAGCGGGCATGCGCGATTCCTATATACGGGAAGTTCCAGGCGGCGCGCCTGGACCAAACGGTGCCACGGAGAAAACACGGCTCGCGGCTGTTCTTCAATCGGCAGCATGTTAGTTCTGTTGCTCCATAACCCGGGACCGCTGATCGAGAGGTTCAAAAATGGCCGAAGTCGTTGCTATCAAGCCCGCCGTCGCCGACGGCCAGGTTCTTGTCAGCCAAGACAAGGGCGTGCTGCGCCTCACTCTTGCAAGCCCGCCGGCCAACGCGCTGTCGCTGGCGACGATGGCGGCGCTGCAGGCCGAGTTCGACCGCGTGAAGGACGACAAATCCGTACGCGTCATCATCCTGGCAGCGTCAGGCAAAGTGTTTTGCGCCGGCCACGACCTCAAGGAAATGACGGCGCGCCGCGCCGAACCGGATCGCGGCCGCGCCTTCTTCGAAAAGACCTTTGTCGCCTGCGCAAAGCTGATGCAGACCATCGTGCGCCATCCGAGGCCGGTGATCGCCGAGGTCGACGGTCTGGCTACCGCGGCCGGACTGCAGCTTGTCGCGAGCTGCGACCTCGCCGTCGCCTCGCACGAAGCGACCTTCTGCACGCCCGGCGTCAATATCGGCCTGTTCTGCTCGACGCCGATGGTTGCGCTGTCGCGCAACGTCTCGCGCAAGCAGGCGATGGAAATGCTTCTCACCGGCGAGACGATCGATGCGGCGACGGCCAAGGAGTTCGGTCTCGTCAACCGGATCGTGCCGCGCGAATATCTGAATCAGGTTGTCAACAAATACGCGCAAACGATTGCTTCAAAATCGTCTTTGGTGGTCAAGACCGGCAAGGAGGCGTTCTACGCCCAGGCCGAAATGGGGCTGGCCGACGCCTACGCCTATACCGGCCGTGTGATGGTGGAAAACATGCTGGCGCGCGACGCCGAGGAAGGCATCGGCGCCTTCATCGGCAAGCGCAAGCCGGAATGGGCCGACGAATAATTGACCCGAGAATGCAGCGCGCTTTTTTATGATTGAAGGTCCGACGTGGCTGCCCGCAAGCAACTGACGCGGCTGAAAGCGCCCTATCTCAAGCGCATTCTGCTTGAGTCTTCGCGCGTCGCGGATTGGGACGGATATCCATGGAGCCTGCCGATCTTCCGGGATCGCGAGTTCGAGTTCGAATTCACGTCGGCCATCACCATCATCGTTGGCGAGAACGGCACCGGCAAATCGACGCTGCTCGAAGCCATCGGCGCGCTGGCCGGCTATGACGAGGCCGGCGGCGGCAAAGGCTATATGCCCGTCGACCACTCAGGCGCCATCGACAAGAGTGGTGCTGCACTTGCCGCTGCGCTGCGCTGCCATTGGCTGCCGAAGGTCACCGCGGGCTGGTTCTTCCGGGCGGAGTCCTTTTACTCCGTGGCTCGTTATCTTGACCAGGCGGCGCTGGAGTCTGGCGGAGCGCCGCCGGACTTCCTGTCATGGTCGCATGGCGAAGGGTTCATCCGCTTCTTCGAGGAACGCTGCCGACGACAGGGCATCTACATCCTCGACGAGCCCGAAAGCGCGCTCTCGCCGACGCGCCAGATCGAGTTGCTGAAGCTGCTTCAGCGCATGGAGCGGTCCGGCACCGCGCAGGTGATCATGGCGACGCACTCGCCGTTGCTGATGGCCTGCCCGAACGCGCGGCTCTTCCGCATCAGCCGCTTCGGCCTCGATCTGATTGATTTTCAGGACACCGATCATTTTCGCATGATGCGTGACTTCTGCAGCGATCCGGCTGCCTTTCTCGCCGATGCGCTGTATGAGGACGAGCCATGAATCACGACGCCTACGACAACAGCTACATTGCCGGCATTCTGAACTCGGTGAAGACCATTGCCATGGTCGGCGCCTCGCCCAACGACGTGCGGCCGAGCTATTTCGTGCTGAAATATCTGCTGGCCAAGGGTTTTTCGGTGTTGCCGATCAATCCCGGTCATGCTGGAAAGCAGATCCTTGGACAGACGGTCTATGCCAGCCTGGCCGACCTGCCGCACCCGGTCGACATGATCGACATTTTTCGCGGCTCGGCCGCTGTCCCTGGCATCGTCGAGCAGGTACTGAAGCTCGATCCGCTGCCGAAGGTCGTTTGGATGCAGCTAGGTGTTCGCCATGACCAGGCCGCCGCGCGCGCCGAGGCAGCCGGCATCAAGGTGGTCATGAACCGCTGTCCCAAGATCGAATATGGCAAGCTGTCGGGCGAGATCGGCTGGACCGGCGTCAACTCTGGCGTGCTGTCGTCGAAGAAGCCATTGATGCGCAAGGGTTTCCAGAGTTTTGGCGTGCGCCAGAAATAGACGGACAACCAGGCGCGCAAAATTATTCCGGGAAGAAATGGATTTTCCTGGGCGTTCGCCGCAGATCGCACGCCGAAAGGTATTTTGTTCTTTGCATTCACGACCGCGCTTGGCCAAGAATGCCCGGCGATTTTCGCAAGTTTGAGAGGGAGGCTTCGATGACCCGTACGCCCGGTTTCAACACGCTCGCCGTCCATGCCGGCGCCAAGCCGGACCCGGCGACCGGCGCGCGCGCCACGCCGATCTATCAGACCACCTCCTATGTCTTCGATGACGCCGACCACGCCGCCTCGCTGTTCGGGCTGAAGGCCTTCGGCAACATCTATACCCGCATCATGAACCCGACGCAGGCGGTTCTCGAGGAGCGTCTCGCCGCGCTCGAAGGTGGCACTGCCGCGCTGGCCGTCGCCTCCGGCCACGCCGCCCAGGTCATCGTCTTCCACAATCTGATGCGGCCGGGTGACAATTTCGTATCTGCCACAAAGCTTTATGGCGGCTCCATCAACCAATTCGGCCACGCCTTCAAGAATTATGGCTGGGAGGTCCGCTGGGCCGATACCAACGATCCATCGACCTTTGAGAGCCAAATCGACGACAACACCAGGGCGATCTTCATCGAAAGCCTCGCCAATCCGGGCGGCATCTTCGTCGACATCGAGAAGATCGGCGACATCGCTCGCAGGCACGGCCTGCCGCTGATCGTCGACAACACGCTGGCCTCGCCCTATCTCGTGCGGCCGATCGAGCATGGCGCCGACATCGTGGTGCATTCGCTGACCAAGTTCATCGGCGGCCACGGCAATTCGATCGGCGGCGCCATCGTCGACGGCGGCACCTTCGATTGGTCGAAGTCGGGCAAATACCCGATGCTGTCGGAGCCTCGCCCTGAATATGGCGGCCTCGTCCTGCACGAGACTTTCGGCAACTTCGCCTTTGCCATTGCCGCGCGCGTGCTCGGCCTGCGCGACCTCGGCCCGGCGATCTCGCCCTTCAACGCCTTCCTGATCCTGACCGGCCTGGAAACCTTGCCGCTCAGGATGCAGCGTCATTGCGACAACGCAGCGAGCGTCGCCGCCTGGCTTTCCAACCATCCGAAAGTCGCCTGGGTGAACTATCCCGGACTGCCGAGCGACAAGAACAATGCGCTGCAGAAGAAATACTCGCCGCAGGGTGCCGGCGCCGTTTTCACCTTTGGCCTCAAGGCCGGCTACGAGGCCGGCGTCAAGTTCGTCGAGGCGCTGGAACTGTTCTCGCACCTCGCCAATGTTGGCGACACCAAGTCGCTGGTCATTCACCCGGCCTCGACCACGCACCGGCAACTGTCCGACGAGCAGAAGGTAAAGGCCGGTGCCGGCCCGGACACGGTCCGCCTGTCGATCGGCATCGAGGACGTCAACGACATCGTCGCCGACCTCGAACAGGCGCTGAGCAAGGTCTGAGCGCGATGTCCGCCTTTCTCGCGCTTGATCCCGAAACTGTCGAGCCGGAGGCCGGCGCGCCGACCCCGGAACGCTTGATCTCCGGCGATCCGAAATTCCGCACCTGGAATGTCGAGGAGCGGGACGGCAGCCTTTATGCCGGCATCTGGGAAGCGACGCCGGGCAAGTGGCGCATCGTCTATGACGAATGGGAGTTCTGCCACATCCTGTCCGGCGTCTCGGTGATCGCCGAAGACGGCGGCGACGCGCGCACGGTCAAGGCCGGCGACAGTTTTGTGCTGCGGCCGGGTTTCAATGGCACCTGGGAAGTGCTCGAGACGACGCGTAAGGAATATGTGATCAAGCTGTGAAGCGCGCTTGCCGGCGGTTAGAGCAGCCGGTCGACATCCGCATCGGAGAAACCGAATCCGGCCATCAGGTCGCGGTGCCAGCGGCTTCCAAGCAGGTCGCCCAGACCGTCATCGACACGCCGCCTCAACGCGTCGTTGCCTTTGGCGACCGCAAACGCGCCGGCGGCGGGCAACCGTTCGGACGCGGGAACGTCAATGACATCGGCCAGCGCAGCCGGTCGCCGCGCGATGTAGCCGCGATGCGCCATGGCAACGCTGGCATAGGCCTGCACCATGCCGGTAGCCACCGCCTCCGCTGCCTCGGCCTGCGTGGCGAACACACTGATCCGCTCCGGCGGCACGCCATTCTCAAGTGCCGTCCGATGCTGGATCTGATTCGATATCACGCCAAGCCCCGCGGAAGGGTGGCCTGCAAGAGAGCGATAGCCCTCAAGGTCGAGCGGGTTGCCCTTGGCGACCATCAAGCCGTCCGGCAGCGACCAGATCGGGCGACTGAAGTCCACCAGCTTGCTGCGCTCTTCTGAGATGAACAGACCGGTGGTCATGTCCCAGCGACCGTCGGCCAGTCCCGGCAGCAACTCGGCGAATTCAGTCTCGACGGGCGTGAAAGCCATCGTTTCGGACATCGCGAAGATCTTCTCGGCCAGCATAGCGTCGCAGCCGCCGACTTTCCCGGATGCATCGGTGAAGCAGAAGGGAGGTTCCTGCAGAAAGGCGAATCTCATTTTCCAGGCCTTCGGATTTTTGCGGCTCAGAAGCGCACCGAGAGCGCTTCCAATCCATGAAAATGATAGGTGTCGCGGAAGCGCGGCTCTTCCGTCAGGCCTAGATCCGGCAGCCGGTCGAACAGCGTCTTCAGCGACACCTGCAACTCCAGCCTGGCCAGCGGCGCGCCGATGCAGAAGTGGATGCCGGCGCCGAACGACACGTTCTTCTGGTCCGTCCGCGCCGGGTTGAATGTGGCCGGTCCGGCGAAAGCCAGCGGGTCGTGATTGGCCATGCCGAGCAGCAGCGCCACCGTCTCTCCGGGCTTGAGCAAAATGCCCGGAGCAGCTTCCATCTCTTCATAGGCCCAGCGCAGGAACATGTGCAGCGGCGCATCGTAGCGCAGGCATTCCTCGACCGTGGCGGCATTGGCCTCCGGTGTTGCAAAGAAGCGGCGCCCATCGCCGCCCTGCGCGAGGATCGTTCTCACGGCATTTCCGGTCTGGTGCACAGTCGCTTCGTGCCCTGCGTTGAGCAGAAGGATAGCTGAGGAAACCAGCTCCTCCTCCGAGAGCTTCTGGCCGTTGTCCTGGGCCTCGATCAGCAGCGAAAGCAGATCGTCGTCGGGTCTCTTGCGCCGCTCGGCGACATAGCCGCGCAGGAAAGCCGCGAAATCGTGCGCGGCGCGGTTGGCCGTCTCCTCGGTCTCGCGCGTGCGGCCGTGCATGTACATGGCGACCATCTGATGCGACCAGTCGAGCAGTTGCGGCCCCATCTCGACCGGAACGCCGAGCATCTCGGCGATGATGGTGATCGGCAAGGGCGAGGCGTAAGCGGGCAGAAGATCGACGGAGCCCGGCTCGAAGCGGTCGATCAGCTCATTGGCCAGAGCCTCGATGCGCGGCCGCAGCCGCTCGACCTGGCGCGAGACGAAGGCCCGATTGACCAGTGTCCGCAACCTCGTGTGCACCGGCGGCTCGAGCTCAAGCATCGAATTGGCTTCGATGGCGTCGAAGGCGGTCAGGTGCGAACGGTCGTCGCCAACCCCGCGGCTGTCGGGAATGCCGGCCGGGTTCTGGCGGCCGAAGCGACGATCGCGAAGCAGGCGGTTGACGTCGTCGAAGCCGCCGAAACACCAAAAACCGTAATTCTCCCAGAAGAAGGCGTTCGAAGCGCCGTGCAAGAAGGCGTAGCCCTCATACGGGTTCTGCACAAAGGCCGGTTCATGCGGGTCGAGGCGCAGGCGGCGGCTGACGGGGTCGAACGTGAGATAGGGTGGCATCATGTTCGACCAATAGCGCGCCTTGCCGGCCCGATGCCAGACCGCATCGCCGAGCCGGTCGTGCCGATATATTGAGCCAGGCTGGCCGCTGGAGAGGAAGAGCGGGTGGCGCGCCCATGGCTCCGGCGCAGCGCTTCAGCGTCCCGTTTTCAGGATACCGGCCACCTTGGTGGCGATCGCGGCATCGAGCACCTGCCAGTTCCCGAGCAACTCGCGCGGGAAGCGGTAGGTGAGGCTGAGATCGTCGCCGACCTGGATGTCGCGCTCGCAGGGGGCCAGCGATTCCTCGGCACTTGGGCCGCTCAGGCAGCGGGCGACGAACGGGTCTTTGCCGGGGCGGTCGGCGACCGCCAGGACCTCGTTGAGATAGCCCGATTTCTCGGCGAAGCCGTAGAGCGTCGTCCCGCCCGGGCCGGGTGTGCCCGGCTTGACGATCAGGGCGCTGTAGATCGGCGCGAAACGGCCGCTCATGTCGCGCGACATCATCCGCGGCTCGAATGACAGGAAGATGATCTTCCTGGTCGTGGTGTGGTTGAAGTCGCCGCGCGCGGCGGTGCTGTAGCCGTCCATTTCAGGATAGCGCAGATAAAGGTCGAGTCGCGAGGCGTTTCCGTCGCGCCTGGCCTGGTCGAAGCGGATGAAGTTGGCCGGCACACTGATCACATTGTTGCCCATGACGACCTGGCGCACGGTCGTGTCGTCGGTGTAGCCGGCCATGGCGATCGACCGGCCGAGCCATTTGCCGCCGAGACTGATAGCCACCGAAAGCAGGGCGAGCGCCGCGAAGACATAGAAGACCCGCTTCATCAAGGTCGAGTCGACAACCTCGAATTCCTCCGCGGCGGCTGCCTCTCTCATCCCAATTCCCCGATCCGCTCACCTGTCCTCAGGTGGCACAATTGGCGCGGCATGGCTCTTGCAGCGCGTCGGCACGACTGTGCGGTCTCATGGTAAACGGTTGGTAAAGATGGATCTCATGCTGCTCCCTCTCTACGCTTTTGCGGTCGGCCTGACGGCTTGCGGCCTCGCCGGCTCGGCGATGGAAATCGTCTGCGGTGGCCGGCTGGCCTTCGCCGAACCCTATGTCACGCCTGCCCATATTGTGCGCTCGCTCGCGGTGACCGCCTGCGCCGGCCCGTTCATGCTCACCAATGATGCTCTGGCTGCGCGGCGCGAGGGACGCATCGGCACGCTGGCGCTGCTTTCCTGCGGCTGCACGGCGATTGCCTGGGCACTGGCGCTCGGCATCGTGCTGATCACCATTGCTTCCTGGGCAACGGGTCTCCTAAGCTCCGCCGAATTCTCGGCTTGAGACGAATCGGAGAAAAGATGCCGATCTATGCGATCGACGGGAAGGCGCCCCGGTTCGAGGACGCCGAAACCAATTGGGTGGCGCCCGACGCCACGCTGATCGGCGATATCGCGATAGGCCGCAATGCCGGCTTCTGGTTCGGCGTCGTCATCCGCGGCGACGGTGAAACGATCACCATCGGCGCCGACACCAATGTGCAGGAACATACGGTCATGCACACCGATCCGGGCTATCCGCTCACCATCGGGCAGGGCTGCACGATCGGTCATCGCGCCCTGCTGCATGGCTGCACGGTCGGCGACAGCAGCCTGATCGGCATGGGCGCCATCGTGCTCAACGGCGCGAGGATCGGCAAGAATTCGCTGGTCGGCGCCGGCGCTTTGGTGACGGAAAACAAGGTTTTCCCGGACAATTCGCTGATCGTCGGCTCGCCCGCCAAGGCGATAAGGGTGCTGGATGACGCGGCAATCGAGAGGCTGCGGGTCTCGGCCGCGCACTATGTCGCCAACGGCAGGCGCTTCAAGACCGGATTGAAGGAGCTGTGACAGCGGTTCAGTCCGCCGCTTCGCCCGCGACCTTATTCACTGCGTCGGGACATTGCCTGACGCAGCAGCGACGCCCCCGCTTCGAAACCGGCGCGGTCTGCACCTTCCAGGGCGGTTTCACAATCATCGATGCGCGTCCTGAGCGACGGATCCGCGCCCGACGCCAGCAGCAGGCGGATTGCCTCGGCGTCGCGCTGCGCCACGGCGTAATGCAGAGGCGTCCAGTCGTTGACCCCGCGCATGTTCGGGTCGGCGCCCTGCTCGAGCAGGATCTGGATAAGCTGCAGCCTGTCCGGCCGCTCGGTGGATAGCGCGGCGATGATCGACGGGAAGCCGGCGGGATCCTCGTAATTCGGATTCGAGCCTGCATCAAGCAGCGTGACGATGAAGCCGGCCGGGCTCCAATAGATCGCGTATTCCAAGGGATGGCCGAGGCCGAGCTCGAACGGCATCCTCTCGTCGTACCATTGCGCGGAGCCGCCGAGCGCCTTGCCAAGCCCATCGAAATCGCCCGCCTTGAAGGCGTCGTCTATCGCCTTGAACAGCTTGGCGCGCTCGCAGCGGTCGTCAGGGATTTCCAGCATCGCCGTCCATCCAAAAATAAACGGCCATAGTGCTCCGGTCTGCCGTTACGAGAAAGGCCCGCAGGCGGCGGCAAAAAAAGCGGAGCCGGCCCGGGGACAGGGCCGGCTCCTAAAACCCGGTCGTTGGGGACGGGGAGGGTGGGGACTCGACCGGGCTTTTTCCAGGCACGCCGTATGAATGCGGCGTGCTTAATCTCTTCGTGTTGCCCCAAAAGCCCTGCGCATCTTGGGGCAGCATGCATTGGGATCCTAGCGGACGCTGGCGACCGCGTCCTCGCGGCCGTCGTTGATCGAAACCCAAACGCCTGAATTCTTTGTCGATTGACGTTTGAGGTAGGTGTAGACCGTGTCGTTCCAGGCGAGCACTTTCGGCTCGAGATTGTCGAGGATGAACTCGCCGAGGCTGGTGCGCACCGTCAGCACCGCGTGGCCGTCGCCGTTCGGCTGGCGCACGACCGTCATCAAAAGGTCGCCGGCGGGGACACCGGCGGCCATTAATTCGCGGCGCTTCTCCAACGCGAAGTCCTCGCAGTCGCCGAAACCGTTGTCGGGATAGGCCCAGTATTCCTCGACCCCGTAGATCTCCATATCGGTACGTGGCTTGACGCGGGTGTTGACCGAATTGTTGACCTTGATCATCGTCGCCCACAGCTTGCGGGTCAGCTCGACAGGAGACCCATTCGGCGTCCTCTCATTGCATTCGATGGGGATACGCTGGCAGAGTTCATAATGGCCGACGGGCTGGGTGGTGCGGCCACCCGTATGCATGAACAGCGGTCCCGCGCTTGCCGTGCCCCAGGCGGAAAGCTGCATCGCCATTGCCAAGAGCAACAGCTTGCCCCTCGTCATTTTCATTATGGTAGTCTCCCCGTTTGAGAGAGACTGTGCCACGTTGGGATTTATTTGACGCAAAAACCGGAAGTAGAGATTGAGTAAAACGCCCGTAGATTAAATATAAAATTTGAACTATCTCGACTGCGGATTGTTGAGAATCTAAACCGGCCGCCGCACCCGGATCACGTGGCGTCTCGACATGCCGCCCGGCTGCTAGAAGGCCCTGATCCGGCCAACAAAAAACCGGCCGCTGGAGGCCGGTTGGATGCATGTCCGCATTCTAAGCGGTCAGGACCGCGGCGCGTTGAATTCCGAATCCAAGGTTTCCGGCCGCTGGATGACGGCAAACTCAATGGCGACGCCGTCCTCGAAGTGACGCACGACCTGGCCGCGCATCGTTCCCAGCATGACCTGCACGCCGATTGCTGGTTTGACGTCGATCTCGATCGCCGCGCCCGAGAGCGACAGGTCGATGATGCGGCACTGATACTGTCGCCCGTCGGTGAGCTGCAGCACGCTCATCGGATTGCGCGGCGCGACGCGCTCGTGGCGGCGGTCTTCCGGCAGGTCGAGCTCATGCTTGTTCGCAAGCCAGGTGAGCTGCGCGGCGAGCTTGTCCTTCTTGCGGTCCGAAGCGATGACGGTCATCGCGAAACCGTCCTGCGAGGTGCGCGTCACGATGCCTTCGATGCGACCGATGTGATCGATATAGGCAATGACCTTTTCCCCCGGCATGCCGACGCGATCGGTGCGCAAGGCGACATTGCCTGGCGACATGTCTATCACCTGGCACGCGTGTTCCGTGCGGTCCTCCAGCATGAAGCGTCCGTAGATTTTCACCCGGACACGCTGAAAATTGCGCCGCTCCACACGGGACGGCGCAAATTCCGCCGCTGACCTCATGACTGCCTACACCCCGTTGGCATTCCGCGCGACGTGCGAGGAATTTCACCGGAAAAAGCTACAGCAAAGCAGGTTAACAAACGGGAAAAAGCCGGCCCAAATGGGTTGGGGGCGGACGCCCACGCAAGGCAAAGGCCTGGACCAGATCGGGGCAAAATCTCGCGCTCCGCTCTACTCGTTGCGCCCGCCGTCGAAGACGACGAGATGCCGTATCCGGCGTACGCGGCCGAGCGCCGAAATGGTCTCGGGCGCGTCGAACTCCGTCGGCACGAGCGACGGAACATCGATCGCCGGCCGGTTCTTCAGGAACATCGGGTCCTTGTCGGGATCGATGACCCGGATCGCGTCAATCAGGGCGTCGGCGAGCGGGTCGGCACCAAGCCAGAACGGCCGATCCGCGGCGCTGACGATGCCGAGGCAGCGAGGGCTCTCGACGCCGCCATCGAGCGGCAGCGCCAGCAGCTCGAACTTGCTGGAACGACCGTTTCGGCTGAATCCTTCATAGGTCAGAAGCAGCACCGATTTCTGGTCGAAGACGCCGTGGATGAGACGCGACATAAGCCGCTGGTCCTTCTCGCGCCAGAGCGAGGGGAAGGAAAACCCTTTGAGCTCGCGGCCGTAATAGGCGCAGAGCCTGGTGCCGGCCAGCCGGAACACGGCTTCGGCGCGTGTGTCGCGCTCCAGGATGAACGTATCGGCCAGGAGCGTCTTGATGTCCGCCGGCTCCACTTCCGAGCGTTTCGGAGCCGGGCGGCCATCACGCAGCCGGTTCCAATATTGGAACAGCGCGATTGATCCGTTCTGATTCATTTCCATTCCGCTCCGGCAATCTGTCTTTCTTGTTGTCCCATCGGCGAACAGACAGGGCGCCCTCCGATGACCTTCATGCGGTGCGGAGCAGGATGCGTGCCAGCATCGTTAACGTTTGTTCACGTCTCGGGGCCGTTAAGGTTAACAAGTGGTTTACGTTGCACGCCGACGGGGCCTGTGGCACATCAACAACCACTCCAAAACGGTCGTTTCAGCAGCGATCGGCAGCACTTCAGTCAGTTTTCGGGGAGCAGGGGACTCGACCGGCCGTTCAGGGAAACCTGGACGGCTTTCTTTTGATTCGCGTCGCCGATCCAGGCCCTATCCGATTCAGCTTGGGGCGATTCGCGATTTGTGATTCGATCAGGCGTGAACTACATGCTCGGCCGAAATCGAGTCTCCAGCCAGCTGCGAAGAGGCCATGAGCGAGCCGGTAACACCGACCGAATCCGAATTGCAACCAGACGACGAAGCGCCGGAGCCGCGCCGCGAGCCGATGTTCAACTTGCCGCCGGTTGTGCTGGCGGTGATGGGGATCTGCGCGATCGTCTTCCTGCTAGAGCGATATGTGCTGAACGACAACCAGCAAATGACGCTGCTCTACGACGGAGCCTTCATTCCGGTGCTCTACACCGGTCAATACGGCTTCGACTGGTTCCTGTTCACGCGCCCCTTCACCTATGCCTTCATGCATGGGGGCCTCGCTCACATTGCCGTCAACATGGTCTGGCTTGCCGCTTTCGGCTCACCGCTCGCCAATCGTTTTGGCGCGGCCCGGTTTGCGGTGTTCTACGCCGTGACCGGGCTGGCTTCGGTAGCGCTGTTCTGGGCCATGCACCCTTATGGCGAGATGCCGCTGGTCGGCGCTTCGGGCGCGATCTCGGGCATGATGGGAGCGGCGGCGCGCTACGGCTTCCGGATCGATCGCTCGTCAGGCCAGGCGGCCTTCGCCGGCGAGCCGTTGCCGATCGCAATCGTGCTGCGTTCGCGCGGCGTCATGACCTTCCTCGGCGTCTGGATGGTGATCAACCTCGCCACCGGCCTTCTCGGCTTTGCGCCGGGGATCGAAGGACAGATCGCCTGGGAAGCCCATATCGGCGGCTTTGTCGCAGGCTTTTTCGGCGTGCGTTTTTTCGATCGGCCCCAGCCGTCAGAGTAGCGCTGCGGCGCACTTGAAATGCAACCAATCACGGCGCACCATGTTCACCGGAACGTGAATGCCGGTCAGGGCAGGAGCCGGCGGGCAAGGCACAGGAGGACGCCATGACTGTGAAGGCAATTCTTGAGCAAAAAGGCCATGACGTGTTCACACTCGGGCCTAATGAAAAGCTGAGCGAAGCCATTCGCATCCTGACCGAGCATAGGATCGGCGCGCTGGTCATCACCAATGGCGACCGCAAGATCGTCGGCATCCTTTCCGAGCGCGACATCGTGCGAGTGCTGGCCAGGGAGGGCGCGGCCGCGCTCGATATTCCGGTCCGATCGGCCATGACGCCGAAGGTCAAGATCTGCAACGAGAACCACACGGTCAACGAGGTCATGGAGATCATGACGAAGGGTCGCTTCCGCCACCTGCCGGTGGAGAAGGACGGGATGCTCGACGGCATCGTGTCGATCGGCGATGTGGTCAAGCGCCGGATCGAGGATGTCGAGCGCGAGGCCGAGGAGATCCGGGCCTACATCGCCACCGCCTGATACAGGCGGGAAGGTGCCGCCAGCACAGCCCGTGGGCTTACAAGCGCAAGCTGCCTGGAGGCCTGCGCGCGGCTTTGGACTTGTCTCAAGGAACGGTTTGCACTAGCGAGTGATGCGATTTTCGCAACGCGATAAGCAAAATCGCGCCAGCCACAAATGCGACCCATAGGCCTCCATGAGCATCATCGATACCCGCACGCCCGACCCGAAACGCCTGATCTCCGGCGCCACCGGCGACTGGGAAATCATCATCGGGCTCGAAGTGCATGCGCAAGTGACGTCCGAGGCAAAGCTGTTCTCCGGCGCCTCGACCTCTTTCGGCGCGGCGCCCAACGCCAATGTCAGCCTGGTCGACGCGGCGATGCCCGGCATGCTGCCGGTGATCAACGAGGAATGCGTCAAGCAGGCGATCCGCACCGGGCTGGGCTTGAAGGCCGCGATCAACCACAAGTCGGTCTTCGATCGGAAGAACTATTTCTACCCGGACCTGCCGCAGGGCTATCAGATCTCGCAGTACAAGCAGCCGATCGTCGGCGAAGGCAAGGTGATCGTCTCGGTCGGACCGGACCGGCAGGGCGAGTTCGAGGACATCGAGGTCGGCATCGAGCGCCTGCATCTGGAGCAGGATGCCGGCAAGTCTATGCACGACCAGCATCCGACAATGTCCTATGTCGACCTCAACCGGTCCGGCGTTGCGCTGATGGAGATCGTCTCCAAGCCGGACATGCGCTCTGCCGACGAGGCCAAGGCCTATGTCAGCAAGCTGCGCACCATAATGCGCTATCTCGGTACCTGCGACGGCAACATGGACGAGGGTTCGCTGCGCGCCGACGTCAATGTCTCGGTGCGCCGCCCGGGTGGCGCGTTCGGCACGCGCTGCGAGATCAAGAACGTCAACTCGATCCGCTTCATCGGCCAGGCCATCGAGTCCGAAGCGCGCCGTCAGATCGCCATCCTCGAAGACGGCGGCTCGATCGAGCAGGAGACGCGCCTATTCGACCCCAACAAGGGCGAGACGCGCTCGATGCGCTCCAAGGAAGAGGCGCATGACTACCGCTATTTCCCCGACCCCGACCTTCTGCCGCTGGAGTTCGACCAGGCCTATGTCGATGATCTGGCACAGCATCTGCCGGAACTCCCGGACGAGAAGAAGGCGCGGCTGATCGGCTCGCTAGGCCTATCGCCCTACGACGCCTCGGTGCTGGTCTCGGAAAAGCCGATCGCCGACTATTTCGAGAAGGTGGCCTCGGGGCGCGACGGCAAGCTTGCCGCCAACTGGGTCATCAACGACCTGCTGGGCGCTCTCAACAAGGCTGGCAAAGATATTGAAAACGCTCCGCTTTCGCCTGAGCAGCTCGGTACCGTCGTCGACCTGATCAAGGAAGGCACGATCTCCGGCAAGATCGCCAAGGACCTGTTCGAGATCGTCTGGAACGAGGGCGGTGATCCGCGCCAACTGGTCGAAAGCCGCGGCATGAAGCAGATGACCGACACCGGCGCCATCGAGAAGGCGGTCGACGAGGTCATCGCCGCCAATCCGGACAAGGCCGAGCAGGCGCGCGCCAAGCCGACCATGGCCGGCTGGTTCGTCGGCCAGGTGATGAAGGCGACCGGCGGCAAGGCGAACCCGCAGGCGGTCAACGAGCTGGTCAAGGCCAAGCTCGGCATCGAATAGAGCGATGTTCGTCCGCACCGCCAGCGAGCGCGATCTTGTTGCGATCCGCGCGCTGCTGGTCGAGACGTGGCATGCGACCTATGACGCCATCTACGGCGCCGAGCATGTAACGGCGATCACCGACGACTGGCATTCTCTTGCTTCGCTCAAGGCGCAACTGGCCCGGCCGAATTCCGAATTCCTGGTCGCTGACGATGGCAAGCGGCTTGGCGGCATGGCTTTCGCGGCCGCGACCGCCGACCCGAAGATCGTCCTTCTGAACCAGCTCTACGTATCTCCGGATTGTCAGCGGCAAAGGATCGGCCAGGCGCTGCTCGACGAAGTCGAGGCCAGTTTTCCGCAGATGCGGACGCTGCGTCTCGAGGTCGAGCAGGCGAATGCGGCGGCGATCGCCTTCTACGAGGCGAACGGATTTCGGACGGCAGGCAGGACAGCGGATTGCGGCGGCAGTTCGGGATGGCCCGCACTCATCCTGGAGAAGCGGCTCGGCTAAAGCGCCGGCGGATGCCCATTGCCTCATCGCAGGGTTTTGATTGATCGCGCCGATCCCCGCGATCAAACCTGCCCTCGCACAGGTGCACCTCGGCCAGCGGATGGTGCGGTGCGCGATGGACTGAACGCTGCCTGAGACGCCGGGCTGATCAGCACAGATCAGGTAGCTGGGACTTCCACATTGTCGATCAACCTGGTGGTGCCGAGCCAGGCCGCCGCGAGCAGGCGGCCGTCGCGGTCTCGTCGCCAGGGCGCGAGCGTTGCGGCCTCCCGCGCGGCGACGTAGTCGACCTTCCGAAAGCCCGCGCTGACGAGCGCTTCCGCAGCCGCATTCACCGCACGTGCCTCATCCGCGCCGGATGCGAGCTCGGCCGCGGTCTGACGCAGAACCACGTTGAATTTGCGCGCGATCTTGAGCTCGGCCGCGCCGAGATAGGCGTTGCGCGACGACATGGCGAGGCCGTGGGAATCACGCACGGTCGGCGCGCCGACGATCTCGACCGGCAGATCGAGATCACGGCACAGCTGCCTGACAACGCAAAGCTGCTGGTAGTCCTTCTCACCGAACACGGCACAGTCGGGCGCTGCCTGCAGGAAAAGCTTGGCCACGACAGTGGCGACGCCGTCGAAGAAGGCAGGCCGAAAATCCGTCTCCAGGCCGGAGGAGGGGCCTCCGACCGAGATTTTGGTGGCGAAGCCGGCCGGGTACATTTCCGCCACGCCTGGCGTGAAGGCCAGATGTGCGCCTGCTTCCCGCAGTTGGTCGAGATCGCGGGCCAATTGGCGCGGATATTTTTCCAGGTCCTCGGTCGGCGCGAATTGGGTCGGATTGACGAAGACGGAGACGACGCAGCGCTCGGCCTTTTCGAGCGCGATCCTGACCAGCGAGATGTGGCCGTCATGCAGCGCGCCCATGGTCGGCACCATGGCGATCTTGAGGCCAGCCCGGCGCCAATCCCGGATCTGCGCGCGAAGGGCCGCAACGCTCTCGACGACGATTGGCCCGCTCATGCCTGGTCCTTGCCCGATGCCGCCGAAAAAACGTGGTCAGGTGCGGGAAATGCGCGGCTGCGCACCTCGTCGGCGTAACGCGCCGCCGCATCCGCAATGGTGTCGCGCAGCACTGCGTATTCCTTGACGAATTTCGGCACGCGGTCGACGGTCATGCCGATCATGTCGTCTACCACCAGGATCTGGCCGTCGCAGTCGCCGCTGGCGCCGATGCCGATGGTCGGGATCGCGATATGACGGGTGAGGTCCGAAGCCACCGCCTCGACCGTGCCCTCGATGACGACCGAGAAGGCGCCGGCCTTTTCAACCGCTTCGGCGTCGCGAAAAAGGGCGGCGATGTTTTCCCTGCTCCTGCCCTTGATCTTGTAGCCGCCGTCCTTGTCCACCGACTGCGGCTGCAGGCCGATATGGCCCATGACCGGGATGCCTTCCGCGACGATTGCCGCGATCTGCGCGGCCATGTCGACCCCACCCTCGAGCTTGACCGCCTGGCTGCCCGTCTCGCCGATGATGAGCCTTGCCGAGGCAACGGCTTGCGCCACCGAGGCCTCGTAGCTGCCTGCCGGCATGTCGACCACCACACAGGCCTTCGCCGAGCCGCGCATCACCGCTTGTCCGTGCGCGATCATCATCTCCAGCGAAGCGCCGAGCGTCGTGGCATGGCCATGCAGCACCATGGCGACGCTGTCGCCGACCAGAAGCAGGTCGACATGCGGATCGAGCATGCGGGCTATCGGATAGGTATAGGCGGTGAGACAAACGATCGGCACGCCGCCCTTGCGGCGGCGAATGTCTTCGGCGCCGATCCGATTGCCGGTGGACCGTTCTGGGGCCAATCGTCACCTCCCTCAACCGGCGCGGGCCGGCCGCCAGCTTTGCCGGGCGTGCGAGCTTTAGAAACTGCGCAAACGCTTGGCAAGACGAGGTGGCGATATCTCCGCGCGTGTATCGATTTAGCGCACGAAGCATTTACATCGCAGGCTGGGCAAAACCCTTGCCTTCGCGTTGACCTGACGCCATAAGCAGGAAACGGCGCGGCCGCTGCCGCAACGAGGATCTGGATGAAGACTTTCCTGCTGCAGTTTTTCACCTGGTGGAACAGCCAGACGCTTGGCACGCGCTTCCACACCTGGCGCTTCGGCCACAAGGTCGGCGAGGACGAGGTCGGCAACGTCTATTACGAGGGCGGCATCGATTCGGAAGGTCGCACCCGCCGCTGGGTCATCTATCGTGACTATTCCGAAGCCTCGAAGATCCCTCCGGGCTGGCATGGCTGGATGCATCATCGCGTCGACACGCCTCCGTCGAGCGAGAGCTATAAGGCTCGTGATTGGCAGAAGCCGCACCGGCCCAATCTCACAGGAACGCCGGGCGCCTATCGCCCGCAAGGTTCCATTCTGACCAACCAGCATCGCCCGCAGGTCACCGGCGACTACGACGCTTGGACGCCCGGTTCGTAAACGCGTTTTCGGTCTTTTGTCGCCACAATTGGCGTTTAGCTGCTTGCTGATAGCGCAGCCCTGACTAGCCTTGGGCGATTGAGAGAATCACCCGGGCGCAACCACCGGTATCCCTGCATGAACTCTTTCGGCCGACTCTCGACGGGACTGTTCGCGGCAGCGTCCGTTCTGGCTGCCTCGACGGCAGGGTTCGCCGCCGCGCAGACACCGGCGGCGCCGGCGGTTTCCGACCGCATCACCAATCCGGTCGCCGAATTCGCCGGCATCGACAAGATCACCGGCCGCATCATCACCTTCGACGTCTATATCGACGAGACGGTGCAGTTCGGCGCCCTGCAGGTGACGCCGCGCGTCTGCTACTCTCGGCCTGAGACCGAACAGCCGAAGACCGATTCCTTCGTCGAGGTCGACGAGATCACGCTCGATCGCAAGATCCGCCGTATCTTTACCGGCTGGATGTTCGCCGAAAGCCCCGGTCTCAACGCGGTCGAGCACGCCGTCTATGACGTCTGGCTGAAGGGCTGCAAGCAAAAATCGGACGTGCCGCCGCCGACCGCCGCCAAAGCCGATACGGGCAAGCCGAAGACGAATGCCGCCAAGCCGAAGCCGCCCGTGCAGGAGCCGCCTGCCGAGGCAGCGCCTGAGCCGTCGGACGCGGCGCCCGCGCCGGATGGCGCCGACACCACAGACACGAACTGATCTCGGAACTCTCGGAACCCTCTTTTTCGCAATCCGTTGGATAAACGGTGATGGCGACGGGAGATTTCCATGGCAACGATCAGGCCTATCACTGCCAGCAAGAAAGAGCTTCTCGATATCGAGAAAGGCTTCTGGACCGGCGATTCCGCGTATTTCGCGGCCCACGCCGATGTGGATTGCCTCGTCGCCTTTCCGGAGATGGCGCAGGCGATGACCAATGCCGATCTGGCCAAGACCGCCACCAAGCCCAATCGCTGGCGCGATCTCGACATTCGGCTGAAAGGCATGGTCGAACCCGGCAGCGATATCGTCATGCTAACCTACGAGGCGCGCGCGACGCGGGAAAACGGCGAGCCCTATGCCGCTCTCGTCAGCACCGGCTATGTTCATCGCGCCGATGGCTGGAAGATGATGTTTCATTCCCAGACGCCAATTGAAACTGCGAGCGGGTGACCGCTTACCTCAGGGATAAAAGACCGCGTCGCCCTTCAGGGCCTCGGCCAGCATTTTTTCGTAGCGGCTGCGCGGCACGTCGATGGCGCCGAAGCGCTTCAGGTGCTCGGTGGTGAACTGCGTGTCGAGCAGCGCGAAGCGGCGTTCGTTCAGCCGCTCGACGAGATAATAGAGGCAGGTCTTCGAGGCGTCGGTTTCCCGGGCGAACATGCTTTCGCCGAAGAAGACGCGCCCGAGTGACACCCCATAGAGACCGCCGGCCAGCCGGCCCTCGCGCCACGCCTCGACGGAATGGCAGTGGCCCAGCCGATAGAGCTCGACATAGGCTTCGCGGATCGGCGCGTTGATCCAGGTCGAGCGGCGCTCGTCGCGCCTTTCCGCGCAGCCGTCGATCGTCGCCTCGAAGTCGAAATCGTAGCGGATGTCGAAAGGGTGCCTGCGGATCGTCTTCTTCAGACTGCGCGGCGTGTGGAATCCGTCGAGCGGGATGATGCCGCGCGTCTCCGGCCGCACCCAGAACACTTCCGGGTCGGTGGCGCTCTCTGCCATCGGGAACACGCCCGAGGCATAGGCTTTCAGCAGCAGGTCGGTCGGGATGCGGTAGCCGGGCGCGTAGGGACGAGTCATTGCGCCATTATAACCGCAAGATCCTATTCCTCCTTGGCCAAATATTTCTCGAGCCAGTGGATGTCGTAATCGCCGTTGGCGATATCCGGATTGCCGACGAGGTCGCGGAACAGCGGCAGCGTCGTCTTGATGCCGTCCACGACGAATTCGTCGAGCGCCCGGCGCAGCCGCATCATGCATTCGACGCGGTTGCGGCCATGCACGATCAGTTTGCCGATCAGGCTGTCGTAATAGGGCGGGATCCGGTAGCCGGAATATACGCCGGAATCGACGCGGATGCCGAGGCCGCCCGGCGTGTGGAAATGCGTGATCGTACCGGGCGACGGCGTGAACGTGCGCGGATCCTCGGCGTTGATGCGGCACTCGATGGCGTGGCCGTTGAACTTGATGTCTTCCTGCTTGACCGACAGTCCGCCGCCGGAGGCGACACGGATCTGTTCATGCACGAGGTCGATGCCGGTGATCGCTTCGGTCACCGGATGCTCGACCTGCAGGCGTGTGTTCATCTCGATGAAATAGAATTCACCGTTCTCGTAGAGGAATTCGATCGTGCCGGCGCCGGAATAGCCAAGATCGGCGATCGCCTTGGCGCAGATGCCGCCGATGCGCGCACGTTCCTCGGCGTTGAGGGCCGGTGAGTTCGCTTCCTCCCACACCTTCTGGTGGCGGCGTTGCAGCGAGCAGTCGCGCTCGCCGAAATGCACGCCGCGTCCGGCGCCGTCGCCGAACACCTGCAATTCGATATGGCGCGGCTTTTCCAGATATTTCTCGATGTAAACGGCGTCGTCGCCGAAGGCAGCGCCGGCTTCTGATCTGGCGGTCTGCAGCGCCACTTCGAGGTCGGCTTCGGTGCGGGCGACCTTCATGCCGCGGCCGCCGCCGCCGGCCGAAGCCTTGATGATCACCGGATAGCCGATCGCGGCGGCAATGCGCTTTGCTTCCTTCTCGTCGCTGATCGCGCCGTCCGAACCAGGCACCACCGGGATGCCGAGGCGCTTTGCCGTGCGCTTGGCTTCGATCTTGTCGCCCATGATGCGGATATGGTCGCCGGAAGGGCCGATGAAGGTGATGTTATGGGCGGCGAGGATATCGGCGAACTTGGCGTTTTCTGACAGGAAGCCGTAGCCCGGGTGCACGGCATCGGCGCCGGTGATCTCGCAAGCGGCGACGATCTGGTGAATGTTGAGATAGCTTTCGCGTGACGGCGGCGGGCCGATGCAGACGCTTTCGTCGGCAAGCCGCACATGCATGGCGTCGGAATCGGCCGTCGAATGGACCACCACCGTCTGGATGCCGAGCTCCTTGCAGGCGCGCAGCACCCGAAGCGCGATTTCGCCGCGATTGGCGATGAGGATTTTTTGGAACATCTGCCCGCTGTTCCCGGCTCTACTCGATGACCACGAGCGGCATGCCGTATTCGACCGGCTGGGCGTCCTCGATCAGGATCGCCGTCACCGTGCCGGCGCGCGGCGAGGGAATCTGGTTCATCGTCTTCATCGCTTCGATGATGAGCAGCGTCTGGCCTTCCTTCACCTTCTGGCCGATCTCGATGAACGCCTTGGCGTCGGGCGAGGGCGCGAGATAGGCGGTGCCGACCATCGGCGAGGGCACGGCGTTCTTGGAAGGATCGGCTGCCGTCGCGGGCGCGGCCGCTACCGCCTGAGCCGGCCCGGCAACCGCCGCGGACGGCATAGGAAGCGGAGCAGCGACCGCGTGGACGGCCTGAGACTGACGCGACACGCGCACTTTCAGATCGCCGAGCTCGACCTCGATCTCGGTCAGGTTGGTGTCGTTCAGTATGCCCGCCAAGTCGCGGATCAGCTGCTGGTCAACACCGTTCTTCTTTATCGACATTTTCGAGCCTTCTGTTTGGGAGCCGGTCACAGGCGCGCCGCCAGTGCCTGCAGCGCAAGCGTATAGCCGAGTGGCCCGAACCCGCAGATCATGCCGACAGCGACCGGCGCGACCATGGAGACGTGGCGGAAAGGCTCCCGCGCGTGGATATTGGAAAGATGGACTTCAGCGACGGGCAGCGGCGCGATGGCGCGGATGGCGTCGTGAATGGCAATCGAGGTATGGCTGTAGGCCCCGGGATTGATGACGATGCCTGCGGCCTTTTCACCGGCTTCCTGGATCCAGTCGACGAGATCACCTTCGTGATTGGACTGACGAAAATCGATCTCGAGCCCGAGCGCCGTGCCGGCGGCCTTGCAATCCTCGGCGATGGCGGCAAGCGTCTTGCCGCCATAGATCCCCGGCTCGCGCTTGCCGAGTGCATTGAGATTGGGACCGTTCAGGACGAAAATCGTTTTCAAATATGCCGACCTCTTCGGCGCCGGCCTCAAGCCGGCGCGCCGGACCTCTATAATGGGCATATCCGCCCGCGAAAAGAGCGCAAGTACGTTCTTTCGCTGTCCACAACAGGCGGAAAACCGCCTGTTATCGCGACTCGCAATCGCTTAGAGCATGATCCCGAAAACTGTGCAGCGGTTTTCGGAAAAGACCATGCCCAAACCTAGAGCGCGCTCTTGGCCTGCTCGATCTTCTCCGCCAGAACCTGCTGTCCGAGCGCGCCGAACACCACCTCATTGCCGACCACATAGGACGGCGTGCCGGTGATCGACAGCTTGGTGGCGAGATCGTAGGTGCGCGAGAGCGCTTCGTTGATGCTCGGATCCTTCATCTTCTCGCGCAGCTTCGCCTCGTCGGCACCGAGCGAAACAGCGACCTTCATGGCGGTGGATTCGGTGGCACGGCCCTGGCTGCCGAGCAGCGCAGTGTGGAACTCGCTGTACTTCTCCGGCATCATCAGATGGAAGGCCATCGAGACCACGCTGGCCTTTTGCGAATCCGGGCTGAGGATTGGAAACTCCTTGAGCACGAAGCGCAGGTCCGGATCGGCTTTGGTCAGCGCCTTCATGTCCTCAATGGCGCGTTTGCAGAAGCCGCAATTGTAGTCGTAGAACTCGACGATGGTGACTTTGCCCTTCGGGTTGCCGACCACGCCGTCGAAGGTGGAGTTGAAGATCTCGTCCTTCGCATCCTTGATGACGCCGAGTGCGGCGAGCCGCTGCTCTTCCTTCTGCTTGGCCTCGAGCGCGTCCTGAACCTCGAGCAGGACCTCGGGGTTTTTCAGCAGATAGTCGCGGATGATTCCTTCGACCTCCTTGCGGTCAATCTTGCTGTCCGCCGAGGCCACCTGGATGGCTTGCGTCGTGTCGGCCCTAGCGGCCTGCGGGCTTCCTGCCACGAAGCCGAATGCCAGCATGCCGAGCGCCACCGCCACGCCGGCGCTGCCGAGCAGGATTGCCTTGTTCATGATCAGTTCCTTCTGCCTGTCCCGGTCCAACCTGGTCGCCGTGCGCGGCCGGGAGGTTCACTTGAGTTTGTTAGATGGCGTGTAGTTTATGATATCCTGCGCGCGAAGCCAGCGGGGCTCGCCGCGCTTCAATTTCTGTTGAGCGCGCATGGCGAAGATCTTCGCGTTCTTATAGTCGGCCGAATAGAAATGGCCCTCCGCTGTCGCAAGGTCGGCGGCCGGGATTTGCCCCAATTCGGCATAGGCTTGAGCCAGATAGCGGTAGGCTACGGCGTTTTCCTTGTCGCGCCCGATCCCGCTGTTGAGCTGCGCCACCGCTTTGTTGATTGAGTCCGGCGTGCCGACCGCCATCAGCGCCTGGCCGAGCGAGACCAGCAGCAAGCCGGACCGCGCCGCGTCGAGGCTCGCCGCTTTGGCATAGGCATCCGCGGCGTCCTTGGGCCTGTTGGCCTTCATCAGGATGTCGCCGCGCAGTTCCTGGAAATAGGGGTTCTTCGGCTGTTCCTTGATTAGGGCCGCGGTTTTCGTCAGCGCGGCGCCAGGATTGCCGTAGAGATAGGTCTGCTGCGCGTCGCCATAGCGCGAGGCAAGGCTGGTCGGGTTCTTGCGCATCAGCCGCGCCACGGCCGCCTGGCCTTGCATATAGGCCGCGATCTTGATGCGCATCATGTCATGCCGCTGCTGCAGCGCCAGCGCGTCGACCTGGCTGACATATGGGCTCGCCTTGACCAGCACCTCGAGATTGGCGATGCGCTCCCGGGGCATCGGATGGCTGATCCGGTAAGGATCGAGCTGGGTGCCCGATAGCGAAAGCGCGCTCTGGAAGCGCCCGAAGGTCTTCAGCATGCCCATGCCGGACTGGCCGGTGGCATTGAGGTAGGTGATCGCCGAGCGGTCGGCGGTGATTTCTTCGCCGCGCTGATAAGCAAGGATGCTGCGCTGCGCCATCTCGCCGCCGCCGGCGGCGACGCCCATGCCGGCGCCGGCAAGGCCGCGGCTGTTGGTGGTGGCGCCGGCCACGATCGCGCCCGCCCCGAGCAGCGTGGCGATGATGGCCATGGTCTTGGCGCGATCGAGTTGATCGCGCAGCTTCTGCTGGTGGCCGCCGGCAATATGGCCGGCCTCGTGCGCGATGACGCCGATGATCTCGTTCGGCGTCTCGGCCGTCACCAGCGCGCCGGTGTTGATGAACAGGCGGCGGCCGGTCACGAATGCATTGAAGCTCTGGTCGTTGACGAGAACGATGTCGATCCCGTCATTGGCAAGGCCCGCCGCCTTGAAGATCGGTCGGGCATAGTCGCGCACCAGCGCCTCGATCTCGGCGTCGCGCACCACCGGCACGCCTTGCGCGAAGGCGCTCAGCGAAGTGGACACCGCGACGGCGGCGGCAAGCAGGAGCGTCGCGAACCCGCGCGCGGTTCGCCCTATTGCGGTCGATCTATCGATCATCGTTCGGGTCGGCTCAACATGACAGGTCCACTGGTAGACGAGCGGGCGAAGGATGAAAAGTCGGCGCCGATAACTTCCTGCGCGCTTGTGATCCCCACACCAATCGGGCATTTGTGCGGCGCTGCCGTCGAACTCCCGGCAGTTCCAGGGCAAGCGAGCGATGGTTTGCCTGTGGATTTGCCAACCAAAGGCAGGCTGAAGAGTCAGATGGTCGTTTCGCTTTCACGCCGCGGCGAGGTCGAGCCGTTCCACGCCATGGATATTCTGGCCGAGGCCAACCGGCTGAAGGCGACCGGGATTCCCGTGGTATCGATGGCGGTCGGCCAGCCGTCGGACCCGGCGCCGGTCGGCGTCCGCGAAGCCGCCGCTCTCGCGCTGAAGCACGGCCGCATCGGCTACACCGATGCTCTTGGCCTGGCGGAGCTGCGCAAGGCGATCGCCGCGCACTATGGCGAGCATTACGGAATCGATGTCGCGCCCGCCCGTATCGCCGTCACAACCGGATCGTCCGCCGCCTTCAACCTGGCTTTCCTGGCGATGTTCGATCCCGGCGACCGCGTCGCCATCGCCGCGCCCGGCTATCCGGCCTACCGCAACATCATGGCCGCGCTTGGCATCGAGATCGTCGAGATCGAGCTTGGATCGGACGCCTATCTGCATGCCGACCACCTGAAGAGCGCACACCGCGAGAAGCCGTTGAAAGGCGTGCTGTTTGCCAGTCCAGCCAATCCGACCGGCGCGGTCATTCCAGCCGACGAGCTTTCCGCGTTGGTGAAGACCGCAGGCGAGCTTGGCATCGCGGTGATCTCGGACGAAATCTACCACCGGCTGGCCTATGCTGCGCCCGATGTCACTGCACTTGCCTGTGGCGCCGGCGTGACGGTGATCAACTCCTTCTCGAAATACTATTGCATGACCGGCTGGCGCATCGGCTGGATGGTGCTGCCGGAGGATCTGGTGCGGCCGGTCGAGCGCATCGCGCAGAGCCTTTACATCTCGCCGCCGGAACTGTCGCAGGTCGCGGCGATCGAGGCCTTCAATGCCACGCAAGAGCTCGAAGCGGTGAAGGCGCGTTATGCCTGGAACCGCGACCTGCTGATGAAGCGTCTGCCGGAGCTGGGCTTCCCGCTCGCAGCGCCCATGGACGGCGCCTTCTACGCCTTCTGCGATGTCACGCGGCACACCAATGACAGCATGGCCTTCGCGCGCAAGATGCTGGCCGAGGCGCATGTGGCGGCCACGCCCGGCCGTGATTTCGATCCGCTCCAGGGTCATCGCACCATGCGCTTTTCCTATGCCGGCAGCCATGACGACATGGTCGAGGCGCTGGCGCGCATCGAAAGTTGGCTGAAATAGACGCTATGCCCGAGCTTGAACAGGCGCTGGCGGAAGTGGCCGCCGAAATGACCGAGCGCAGCGATCGCGGCGATGTCGCCACCTATATCCCGCAGCTCGGCAAGGTCGATCCGAAGAAATTCGGCATTGCCGCCGTGACCAATGACGGGCGCATCATCGTTGCCGGCGATGCCGATCAGCCCTTTTCGATCCAGAGCGTCTCGAAGGTGTTCACGCTGACCCTGGCGCTGGGCAAGGTCGGCGATGCGTTGTGGCAGCGTGTCGGCCGCGAGCCGTCGGGCAATCCGTTCAACTCGATCGTCCAGCTCGAGCATGAGAGCGGCATTCCGCGCAATCCGTTCATCAACGCCGGCGCCATCGTCGTATCCGACATCCTGCTTGCCGGCCACCAGCCGCGCGAGGCGATCGGCGAGATCCTGCGCTTCGTCCAATTCCTGGCCGACGACGACACGATCATCATCGACCGCGAGGTCGCGGCCTCGGAACGCGCTACCGGCTACCGCAACTTCGCTCTGGCCAATTACATGAAGTCCTTTGGCAATCTCGACCATGAGCCGGAGCTGGCGCTGGGCGTCTACTTCCATCATTGCGCCATCGCCATGAGCTGCCGGCAGCTCGCCATGGCCGGCCGCTTCCTCGCCAATGGCGGTCGGAACCCGGCGACCGGGCTGTCGGTAGTGTCGACCGAGCGTGCGCGCCGCATCGGCGCGCTGATGCTGACCTGCGGCCACTATGACGGCTCCGGCGATTTCGCCTTCCGTGTCGGCATTCCGGGTAAGAGTGGCGTCGGCGGCGGTATTCTTGGCATCGTGCCGGGCGTCGCCTCGCTCGCCGTCTGGTCCCCCGGCCTCAACGAGAACGGCAATTCAAAGCTCGGCTCCATAGCGCTTGAGAAGCTCGCCAGGATGATGAACTGGTCGATCTTCGCGCCTTAGCAGGTGCTGGGGCGCAAGATTGGAAGGCCAGAAAACGAAAATCCCGCGCCGGGCGGCACGGGATCTTCTGTTTAACAACTAAGCCTAATGAGCTGACAGAGCTTAGAAAAAGCCCTTCCGCTGCCACCAGCCGGCACGCTTCGGCTTTTCTTCGGTCTTGGCTTCCTCGCTGACGTTGGACGAAACGACGGGGACAGCCGGCGTGTCGATCGACTGCGGTTTGCGCCGCGTCGGATGGGCATTGACCTGCGCTTCGGCCTCGGTCGGAGCAGCAGCGGCCGCTGTCAGCTCCGGTTCGGCGGCCGCAGGTTCAGCGGGAAGTTCCGCCGCCCGCTCGGGCGCTTTCTCGGAGACGGTTTCCTCGACAGCCTTCTTCGATCGCGGTGCACGGCGAGGCTTCTTCGGCTTCTCCGTTTCCGCGAAATCGTCATTGGCGGGCGAGGGCGCGGCCTGCTCTTCGGCTGCAGCGACCGGCGGCGCGCCCTCGGGAGCTTCGACTTCCGCTTCTTCGCCTTCGAGACCATCGCCGGCATCGGCATCGGCAGCGATCTCGCCTTCCTCGCGGCGATTGCGCTTGCCGCCGCGCTTGCCGCGACGGCGCTTCTTGCCCTGCCCCTCTTCAGCTGCTTCCGCCCCGGCCGGTGCTTCAGCCGTTACCTCGGCTGCTGCTTCGCCAGCAATCGTGCCGGCGTCCGCAGGTGCGGGGGCCGAGACGGCATCGCCATGGCCTTGATGCTCGCGGTCGCGATCCTTGCCGCCGCGCCGCCGACGGCGTTTGCGGCGCTTGCGGCCGCCTTCGCCGTCCTCGGACCGATGCGGATGCTGTCCCTGCTGTGGATGGCGCGGCTGTTCGGCCTGAACCGATACCTCTTCTTCCTCCTCGACGACGATCTCGTCCTCGGGCTCTTCCGGCTCGACATAGGTCGGCAGGCTGCGCACCTCGAGGAAGCCTTCCGGCTTCTCAGCCACCGCGCCGCGGAAGATCGCGTAGTGTTGCGCGCCCAGCGTCTCGTCGGCTTCGAGCGTGATGCTCAGGCCGAACCGGGCCTCGAGCTCGACCAGATTGGCGCGCTTGTGGTTGAGCACATAAAGCGCGGTCGCCGCCGGCGTGCGCACTGTGATGTGGCTGCGCGAATCCTTGAGCAGGAATTCCTCGATTGCCCGCACCACCATCAGCGCCACCGAGGAGTCCGATCTCACATGGCCTGTGCCGCCGCAATGCGGGCAGGGCTTCATCGTCGATTCCAGCACGCTGGCACGGATGCGCTGGCGCGACATCTCCATCAGGCCGAAATGCGAGATGCGACCGACCTGGATGCGGGCGCGATCGTTCTTGAGGTGATCCTTCAGCCGCTTCTCGACCGCGCGGTTGTTGCGGTTCTCCTCCATGTCGATGAAGTCGATGACGATCAGGCCGGCAAGGTCGCGCAGCCTGAGCTGCCGCGCGACTTCCTCGGCGGCCTCCAGATTGGTGTGGAGCGCGGTGTCTTCGATCGAATGCTCCTTGGTGGAGCGGCCGGAGTTGACGTCGATCGAGACCAGCGCCTCGGTCTGGTTGATGATGATGTAGCCGCCACTCTTCAGCGTCACTTGCGGCTGCAGCATCCGGTCGAGCTGCGCCTCGATGCCGTTGCGCACGAAGATCGGCGTGGTGTCGCGGTAGGGCTGAACCACCTTGGCATGGCTCGGCATCAGCATCCGCATGAAGTCCTTGGCCTCGCGGTAGCCGTCCTCGCCGGAGACCAGGATCTCGTCGATATCCTTGTTGTACAGGTCGCGGACCGAGCGCTTGATCAGGCTGCCTTCCTCATAGACCAGGGCAGGGGCCGTGGACTGCAGCGTGAGATTGCGGACATTCTCCCAAAGCCGCATCAGATATTCGTAGTCGCGCTTGATCTCGGCCTTGGTGCGGCTTTCGCCGGCGGTGCGCAGGATGACTCCCATGCCCTGCGGCACCTCGAGATCGGCGACGACCTCCTTCAGCCGCTTGCGGTCCTGGGCATTGGTGATCTTGCGCGAGATGCCGCCGCCACGCGCGGTGTTCGGCATCAAGACCGAATAGCGCCCGGCGAGCGACAGATAGGTGGTCAGCGCCGCGCCCTTGTTGCCGCGCTCTTCCTTGACGACTTGGACCAGCAGGATCTGGCGGCGCTTGATGACTTCCTGGATCTTGTACTGGCGGCGCACCGGCTTGCGGCGGTTACGGACCTCTTCAAGCGCATCCTCGGCGCCGACCGATTCGATTTCGTGTTCGTCCGAATGTGCGGACGAAACTTCTTCGAGCATGCCGCGATCATCGTCGCTGGGAGCGGCTTCCTCGGCCGGAGCGACCTCGCTGGTCGATTCGGCCTGCACCGGTTCCGAAATCACATCCGCATCGATGCTCGCGGCGATCGAAGTGGGGCCGCTCTCGGAAGGCTGGCGATTCTCGCTGTCGGTCGCATCGGCGTCTTCGGTGTCGCTGCCGGCTTCGGGGGCCTTGTTCTCCTCTTCGCCGGCTGCCTCGGCTACGGTCTCAACGGTTTCGGAGCCTTCGGTGGCTTCGGTCGAGGTATCGGCCGCATCGCCGGGCTCATCAGCGGAAGCGCTGGAAGCTGCGACCTCATCGGCGCTTTCGCCGCCTTCGTCGGCACCGGCAGCATCGGAACCGCGCTTTTGCTCGGCCCGGTCGCGGTTCTTGCCGCCGCGCCGGCGGTTGCGGCGGCCGCCGCGATCGCGCGCCTGCTGTTCCTCGCCGGTCTCGGCCTCCTCGTCCTCTTCGTCGTCCGCCTCCTGCGCTTCGGCGCGCAGCAGGGCCTGACGGTCGGCTACCGGGATCTGGTAATAGTCGGGGTGAATTTCACTGAAGGCGAGAAAACCGTGACGGTTGCCGCCATATTCGACAAAGGCTGCCTGAAGGGAAGGTTCGACGCGGGTTACGCGGGCGAGATAGATGTTTCCTTTGAGCTGCTTCTTGTCCTGGGATTCAAAGTCGAATTCTTCGATGCGGTTACCGCGAACGACAACAACGCGTGTTTCCTCCGGGTGGGAGGCGTCTATCAGCATCTTGTTGGGCATTATTTCGTTTCCTCCCGGCAGCCATCAGCCGCAGCTGGCGAGGCAGACCCCGCCGCTGTGTGCCTGGATTTGTGTGGCTGCCGGATAATTGAATGTCCGCCGGCCGGAGCTTGAGCGCGATGGCGGTGCCGCCCGCAGCCACAATGGCGCGGTTCGATGCGGACCTTTCCATGATTGCGCTTGAAGCCATCGGCACCCAGCAGAACCTTTTGAACCAAAGCCCGGGCTTGGCCGGACCAGCTTGTTTGCTCGCACAGAGCCGGCGCGGGAGATCCCGGCCGTTTTCATCGCGCAAGCGATTCCCCCGCCACGGGAGCACGCCTGCGAAAATCGTCGCGATCACCTGAAACCCGGAAGCGCCTTGCACATCTTACCCTGGCGGGAAGCTGCAGGGCGGGCGGTTCCGGGATTGCAGTGATCCAATGTCGCTTTTATGATTTGGCGGGGTGGAAGGCAACCCCGATTTCGGATGCCGGCAAAAAGCGCTTCCGCAGGGGAAGGTCGCGCTCCACCTGCTGCATGAAAAGGCTTGGTTAACCTTCTCTGGATACCAATCGTTAATCGGGTTGGCCGCCAGACAGGCCGTTCTGCCAAACAGGCCGGCGCGAGGCGCCTAACGGGGAGCGACTGGAATAGAGATGGGACTGGCAGGCACCGCAGACAAGGAGCGTGGCGCCGCCGGGCATCTGCGGCTCATGGCAAGGGCTGTTTTCCTGCTGGTGATCCTGCTTGGCCTGACCGCCGCCTCGCGGGCCGACGGGTCGCTTGGCGCCACCGGCTACAAGATGGCCGGCGATGCCACCAAGATGCGCATCGTCGTGAGCTTCGACAGAGAACCGGACGTGAAGTGGTTCCTGCTGCGCGGTCCCAGCCGCCTTGTGGTCGATCTGCCGCGCACGCGATTCGCCCTCAACGCCAAGGACGTGAAGCCGCGCGGGCTGGTGCGCGCCGTTCGCTACGGCGATCAGGGCAAAGGCTCGCGGCTGATCCTCACCGGCAAAGGACCATTTGCCGTCGACAAGCTCGAGGTGCTGAAGAATGACGATGGCAGCGGCTATCGCGTCGCCATCGACATGTCGGCCGCATCGGAAAGGGAATTCGACGAGGCTTTGGCCAACCAATCGCTGACGACCGGCTCGACCGTTTCCACCGATAAGGGCGGCCGTGTCGGGACCGGGCCGATTTCGGCGCCTGGGCACCGCTTCACAGTGGTCATCGATCCGGGTCATGGCGGCGTCGACGGCGGCGCGGAGAGCGCCGGCGGCACGGTCGAGAAGAACGTCACGCTCGCCTTTGCCACAGAATTGCGTGACAAGCTGGCCGCGGTCGGCAGCTATGATGTCTATATGACGCGGGACAGTGACGTATACCTGCCGCTCGACGAGCGCGTGCGCATCGCTCGCCAGCACGAAGCCGATCTGTTGATCTCCATCCATGCCGATACGATCGCAGTGAAGGGACTCCGCGGCGCCACGGTCTACACGCTCTCGGACAAGGCCTCCGATCCCGAGGCACAGGCGCTCGCCGATCGCGAAAACCTGTCCGACCAGTTCGCCGGTCTGAAGATCGAGGACGACAACAAGGAGGTCACCGACATCCTGATCGACCTGATCCGCCGCGAGACCCACGGATTTTCGATGAGCTTTGCGCACACGCTGGTCGGCCAGTTGTCGACCAGCGTCGGTCTGATCAACAATCCGCAGCGCTCGGCCGGCTTCAAGGTGCTGAAGGCGCCCGACGTGCCCTCGGTTCTGGTCGAGCTTGGTTACCTCTCCAACAGCAAGGACGAGGCGCAATTGCTCAGCGCCGACTGGCGCGGCAAGGCGGCTCAGAGCATAACCAATGCCGTTGCCCTGTTTGCCGCAGCGAAAGCGGGAGCCAGGGCCGGGGGCTGACGGGACCCACCTGCCCACAACCTTGAGCCGTCCTACAACCGCAAGCAGCGTTGCGCGACGACAACACGTGGCGTTATTATTTGGCGGACTGAGTTCCTGAAACTTCGTGCTGCCGTATTTTGTCCACATGGTCGCGACAATGGGTTTCCATTGCGGATTGGGACCGCTCCTGAAGCTTGCGCGACTGTCGGCTTCGTTTAGGAAATCCCGGACCTCGGACTGGAGCGGGCATGATTCGTCTCATCGGCTATTTCTTCGGCATCGGCACGACGCTGGCGCTGCTGGTCGCTGCGGGCCTTGCCATCTACATCGGCCATCTGACGAAGGATCTACCCGACTACGAGGTTCTGGCCAAATATGAGCCGCCGGTGACGACGCGCATCCATGCCTCGGATGGCTCGCTGATGGCCGAATATGCTCGCGAGCGGCGCCTTTATCTGCCGATCCAGGCGATCCCGGACCGCGTCAAGGCAGCCTTCATGTCGGCCGAGGACAAGAACTTCTATAACCATCCGGGCATCGACATCACCGGCCTCGGCCGCGCCATCATCGTCAATCTGCAGAATTTCGGCTCCGGCAGGCGTCAGGTCGGCGCCTCGACGATCACGCAGCAGGTTGCAAAGAACTTCCTGCTGACCTCCGACCAGACCTACGAGCGCAAGATCAAAGAGATGATCCTGGCCTTCCGCATCGAACAGGCCTATTCGAAGGACCGCATCCTCGAGCTCTATCTCAACGAGATCTTCTTCGGCTTCGGCGCCTATGGCGTGGCCGGCGCCGCGCTGACCTATTTCGACAAGTCGGTCAACGAACTCACCGTCGCTGAAGCCGCTTACCTTGCTTCGCTGCCCAAGGGCCCCAACAACTATCATCCCTTCAAGCATGCCGACCGGGCGATCGAGCGCCGCAATTGGGTCATCGATCAGATGGTCGAGAACGGCTACGTCACGCGCGAGGAGGGCGACAAGGCCAAGGCCGAGCCGCTCGGCGTGAAGCCGCGCCGCAACGGCTCCTACCTGTTCGCGGGCGAGTATTTCACCGAGGAGGTGCGTCGCCAGATCATCGCCCGCTACGGCGAGAATGCGCTCTATGAGGGCGGCCTGTCGGTGCGCACCACGCTCGATCCGAAAATCCAGCTCATCGCCCGCAAGGCAATGCAGAACGGATTGCTGAAATACGACACGCTGCGCGGCTACCGCGGACCGGTGACCCATATCGACGTTTCCGGCGACTGGGGCGTGCCGCTCGGTGCGGTCAAGGGGCTGGAGGACGTGCCGGAGTGGACGCTCGCCGTCGTGCTCGACAGTTCGGCCGATGGGCTGACGATCGGCATGCAGCCGGCGCGTCAGGTCTCCGGCGACCTCGTCAAGGACCGCGTCGAGGGCACCGTCAGCAAGGACGACATGGGCTTTGCCATGCGCCATTTCGTCAACGGCAAGTCCGTCAGGGCGAAATCTCCGGCGGAAGTGCTTGAACCCGGCGACGTCATCTTCGTGCAGAAGAACGAGGGCTCCGACAACGCCTATAGCCTGCGCCAGGTGCCCGAGGTCGAAGGCGGCCTGGTTGCCATGGATCCGCATACCGGGCGTGTGTTGGCCATGGTCGGCGGCTTCTCCTACGCGCAGTCGGAGTTCAACCGCGCTACCCAGGCGATGCGCCAGCCGGGCTCCTCGTTCAAGCCGATCGTCTATTCGGCGGCGCTCGACAACGGCTACACGCCGGCTTCCGTGATCATGGACGGGCCGATCACCATCCAGAGCGGCAACACGACCTGGACGCCGAAGAACTATGACGGCACGGCCGCCGGCCCGGCCACCTTGCGCTCGGGCATCGAGAAGTCGCGCAACCTGATGACGGTGCGGCTGGCCAACGACATGGGCATGAAGCTGGTCGTCGAATATGCCGAGCGTTTCGGCGTTTACGATCATCTTGCGCCCTATCTGCCGATGGCTCTGGGCTCCGGCGAGACGACGGTCATGCGCATGGTGTCGGCCTATTCGATCATGGCCAATGGCGGCAAGTCGATCAAACCGTCGCTGATCGACCGCATCCAGGATCGCTACGGCAAGACCGTGTTCAAGCAGGACGAACGCGGCTGCGAGGGCTGCAACGCCGCCGAATGGAAGAACCAACCCGAGCCGGAACTGGTCGACAATTCCGAGCAGGTGCTCGATCCGATGACCGCCTACCAGATCACCTCCATGATGGAGGGCGTGGTGCAGCGCGGCACCGGCGCCACCATCGCCGAGCTCGGCCGCCATATCGCCGGCAAGACCGGAACCACCAATGACGAGAAGGACGCCTGGTTCATCGGCTTCACGCCGAACCTCGTCGTCGGCCTCTATATGGGCTACGATACGCCGCGCGGCCTGGGCAAGGGGGCCACGGGTGGTGGCCTCGCCGCGCCGATCTTCAAGGACTTCATGCGCGTCGCGCTCGACGGCACGCCCAATGTCGACTTCCAGGTTCCGGAAGGCATGAAGCTGATCGCCATCAACCGCAAGACCGGCATGCGCGCGGCCGAAGGCGACCCCAACACCATCATCGAGGCGTTCAAGCCCGGCACCGGCCCGGCCGATAGCTATTGGGTCATCGGCATGGGCGCGGACGGCTCCAATGGTGCCGGCGGCGCGCTGTCGCCGCAGGCCAATCAGGCCATCCAGGACGGTGGCGGCGGCCTTTACTGACTTCCCCAGGTTTCGAATGGGCCGGCAGCTCAACGCCGGCCCATTTCGCTTTACAGGCGGCGGTGCCGTGCCTATGTATCGCGCCGATTCCGAAAAGAACGACAAGTACAGGACAGAACGAAGAGCCATGCGCGCGGAAACGCAGAACATTGTCGACGAGATCAGGCAGGCGATAACCCTGCTGAGGAGGCATCTTTGACTGGGATGCGGCCCTCAAGCGGCTTGAATATCTGAACTCGCGCGCGGAGGATTCCAGCCTCTGGAACGACCCCGCGGAAGCGCAGAAGCTGATGCGGGAGCGCCAGAGCCTCGATGAGGGGATCGCGGCGGTCAAAGGGCTGACCCAGGCGCTCGAGGACAATATCGGCCTGATCGAACTCGGCGAGGAAGAGGGCGACGAGGGCGTCGTCGCGGAAGCCGAAGCGGCGCTGCGTTCGATGCAGGGCGAGGCCAAGGCCCGTCAGGTCGAGACCCTGCTGTCGGGCGAGGCGGACGCCAACGACACCTATCTTGAAATCCATGCCGGCGCCGGCGGCACCGAGAGCCAGGACTGGGCCTCGATGCTCTTGCGCATGTACACGCGCTGGGCCGAGCGGCGCCGCTTCAAAGTCGAGGTGCTGGAAGTCCATGAAGGCGAAGAGGCCGGCATCAAGTCGGCCACCGTGCTTATCAAGGGGCACAACGCCTATGGCTGGCTGAAGACAGAATCTGGCGTTCACCGCCTGGTGCGCATCTCGCCCTACGACAGCAATGCGCGCCGCCACACCTCCTTCGCCAGCGTCTGGGTCTATCCCGTCATCGACGACACGATCGAGATCAACGTTTCGGAATCCGACGTGCGCATCGACACCTACCGTTCATCCGGGTCGGGCGGGCAGCACGTCAACACCACCGACTCGGCGGTCCGCATCACCCATCTCGCGACCGGCATCGCAGTTGCTTGCCAAGCCGAACGCTCGCAGCACAAGAACCGGGCCAAGGCCTGGGAGATGCTGCGCTCGCGGCTCTACGAGGAAGAGCTGAAAAAGCGCGAGGCCGTGGCGAACGCCACCGAGGCGTCGAAGAGCGATATCGGCTGGGGCCACCAGATCCGTTCTTACGTCCTCCAACCCTATCAGCTGGTGAAGGATCTGCGCACCGGCGTCGAAAACACCAGCCCGTCAAGCGTGCTCGACGGCGATCTCGACGAATTCATGGAGGCCTCGCTGTCGCATCGCATCGAGGGCGGTGCAGGTGAGGCGATGGCGGACCTCGACTAGGTATTCCGAAAACTTTCCGCCGGGTGGCGGCTGGCAGGGGGTGAGACCTTGGCAAATCCGGAAAAGGCCAGGTGCTCGTACGCTTGCCGGGCAATGCTTCTGCAGCCTCGTCCGCTACGAGGTGACCGATGAATTCGCCTACGCGGTGAATTGCCATTGCTCGAACTGCCGCCGTACTACAGGGTCGGCTTTCAAGCCCATTGCCGGCATCGCGCGCGACAAGTTTCATCTCACCGCGGGCGACGACAGGCTGCTGATCTATGGCGATGCCGGCGGCCACGATGCGCATTGCGGGCAGTGCGGCTCCTTGCTCTACTCCTTGGTGCGGGAGGGTGCCTACGTCCATGTTGCCATGGGGACCCTGACAGGCGATCCGAGCATTCGCCCAAGTGCACATATCTTCGTCGGTTCCAAGGCGCCATGGTTCACGATTACGGACGACCTGCCGCAATATCGTGAACATGTCACCGGCTGACGGTCGGAACTTCCGTCGGCAGAATTTCGTTCTTAGGCACCCCTGGTCGCAGGCTTGTCGTAGTTATTGTTAACCAAGTCGGCGCACCCTTTTCTGCGGCCGCTGCTGAACCCCGGTGCGATTCCGAGGGCACGCCCAGTTCTTGCGCCGGCCAAGGAATCAGCCCAGCATTCGGGCTGGGTATAGAAGCATGTATGGCCGGACGCGGCATATCTGCGACTGACGATCCGGCCACTGGGAAGACACGTTCCGGGAACGGGCAAGCGACAAAACGCTTGATGCTCGAAAGGAACGCTTCGATGTCTGCTGCCAAGTCAAGATCGGCCCGAGCCGTTCGCCCGGCCGGCCGGCTCCTGTTGTCCCTGTTCGCCACCTTCGGGACCATGATGCTGACCGCTACTGCCGTCGCGCACGACGCCAAACCTACGGCGGTGCTTCCGCAAGCCTGGAGCTATCCCTTTGCCTGCTGCGCCAACTACGACTGCAAGGAGGTGCCACAGACATCGATCGGCGAGCGGCCGGAAGGCTATGTGATAAAAGGCACGGGCGAGGTGGTCGCCTACAGCGACAAGCGGGTCAAGGATTCGCCTGATGGCGAATATCACTGGTGCGCGCACCAGGCCGGATTGGACGCCGGCAAGACCATCTGCCTGTTCGTGCCGCCGCCCTCTTACTAGGATTGCCGCGGCCAGGCAGTGCCGAAAGCAATGTGAGCCTCTCGACCGGGCGCTACCGCGCCTGTTGACGGACGGTTGTCAGGACGACTTCTTTATGTTGCCTTGCTGCCACAGAAGTTCCGCGGCGTCTTCCGCACGGAACTGTGCGGGGCAGGCGGACAAGGGAGAGATCCATGATGATCAAGGGAAGCTGCCACTGCAAGGCCACGACTTTCGAAGTCTCCGAGGCGCCGCAGACGGTGACGCAATGCACCTGCTCATTCTGCTCCAAGCGCGGGTCGCTCTGGGCCTATTACGTCCCGTCGCAATTCAAGCTCACCAGCCCACCTAAGAACGTCTCCTTCTACCGCTGGGGCTCGAAAACCATAAAGCATGGTTTCTGCTCGACCTGCGGCTGCGGCACCTTCACCGAAACGCCGGACTGGTCGACGGGCCAGCCCGACTTCGACAACCCGAGGATCAGCGTCAACTCTCGCCTGTTCGACGACTTCGACCTGGACAGGGTCGAAGTGGTGGTGATCGACGGCAAGAACCTCTGGTAGCTTTGCCGTTCCGCTTTTTGCCGCAATTCATGGTACAACGCGTGCGGAAGGGCTGATTTGGCGCGGCTGCAACGGCCGCGATTTGGAGAGGGACAATCTTATGAAGAAGACCGTGCTCGTCGCCGTGGCGACGGCTGTGCTCGTGAGCGCCTGCACCACCACCGATCCGTATACCGGCGACCAGAAGATCTCCAACACCGCGGCCGGCGCCGGCCTCGGCGCGTTGGCGGGTGCCAGCCTTGGTCTGCTGGCCGGCGGCAACGACCGCCGCAACGCGCTAATCGGTGCGGGCATCGGCGCCCTTGCCGGCGGCGCGATCGGCGCGACGATGGACCAGAACGAGGCCGAGCTTCGCCGTCAGCTGCAGGGCACCGGCGTCAGCGTCACCCGCAGCGGCGACCAGATCATTCTCAACATGCCGTCCGACATCACCTTCAACGTCGACCAGGACGCGGTGAAGCCGGGCTTCTATCCGGTGCTGAACTCGGTGGCGCTGGTGCTGAACAAGTTCCGCCAGACGACCGTCGACGTCTTCGGCCACACCGACTCGACCGGCGGCGACGAGCACAATTTCGACCTGTCGCAGCGCCGTGCGCTGGCCGTCGCCAACTACCTGTCGGGCCAGGGCGTCGATTCCCGCCGCTTCGCCGTCACCGGCTTCGGCAAGACACGTCCGGTTGCTTCCAACGCGACGGCTGCCGGTCGCGCCCAGAACCGTCGCGTCGAGATCCAGCTGTCGCCGCTGACCTGATAGAAGCTGCTGCCAGGAGAACTACTCTACTATGCAAAACGGCCCCGCGAGGGCCGTTTTGTTTGACCTCGAGATGGGAAAAGCCGTCGGGGCTAGTTCTAATTGATGCCTTTCCATCGCCTTGGAAAGGACTAGCATCGACGCTGTCCAGCGGGGACGAGGCGGTACAACCGGCCGCGCAATCAGCATTTTTCCGCCTCGGTCTTGCACGGCCAGTTCAAGAATCTGGGAGGAATGCATGACAAGAACGACTCGCCTTGGGCGCTGCGGCGTCCTCGTTTTAACTGGCCTCTTGGGCGCATGGGTTGGAGCCGCCACGGCCCGGGCCGAAGACGCCAACAAGGCCGACATCGAAGCTCTGAAAAAATCGCTGGCCAAATATGAGGACTACACGGCCGCCGTTCGCGACCTCTATCTGTCGACCGTCGGCTGCGTCTATTACTCGGGCGAGAAGATTCCGGGCACGATGGAATATCCGAAGGGCGCCATGGGCATCCATTTCGTCAACGTTCCGAGCGTCGGCCAGAAGCTCGACCCGATGAAGCCCAACGTGCTCATTTACGAACCGACCAAGGAAGGCTTGAAATTGGTCGGCGTAGAATGGCTGGTGCCCTTGACCCCGGATGTCAAGGAACCACCGAGCCTATTTGGCCAGAAATTCATGGGTCCGATGGAGGGGCATTATCCGCTCATCCCGAAGGAGTTCGTCCATTACGATCTTCACGCCTGGCTGTTCAGGGACAATCCGAACGGCATGTTCAGCCCGACCAACCCGAAGGTGAAATGCAGCAACGCCGAGTTTCCGATGCTGGAGAAGCCGACCAAGATGATGCCCGGGCCGATGTAGGCAGCAGCAGGACAATCCCGGCAAAGCGCTTGTATCCTTCAAGCGAAGCGGCAGTAGAGGAACGGCCCCATTCGGGGCCGCCTCGTTGTTGCCGACGCGGTATTGAGGTCAGACCTTCGCGACGATGCGCATGAACGCGGGCACGTCATCGCCGAAGCCGACGGTCGCGTCGTCCTCTTCATGGCGGTGGCGGCCAGGGCGGCTGTGGTCGCGCTGAGGACGGGAAGCCCCGCGCTGCTCGTTGCGGTTGTCGAAACCCTTGCGGTCGTTCTCGGAACGGATCGCATCCTTGCGGGCGCGGCGCTCGGCAATGTCGGCAATCTCGGCCACCGGCTGCTCTTCGCGTGGTGTCTCCGGCGTCTCGTCGTCGCTGTGCCTGGCGTGGCGGTCCGCGCTTTTCTTGCGCTCGCCACGGCTCTTGCGGTCCTCGTCCTTGCGACCGGCGCGCCGCGGCGCGCCGCGGCCACGGCGAGGCGCTTCTTCGTCTTCGCTCTCGGCGACCGTTGACAGGTCGCCGTCATGCCATTCGATCTTGGTGCCAATCAGCTTTTCGATGGCGTCGACATATTTGGTGTCGGAGCGCGTCGCGATGGTGAAGGATTTTCCGGAGCGGCCGGCCCGGCCGGTGCGCCCGATACGGTGGACATAATCCTCTGCATGGATCGGCACGTCGTAGTTGAAGACGTGGCTGACGTCTGGAATATCGAGGCCGCGGGCGGCGACGTCCGAGGCGACGAGGTAACGCAGCTTGCCATCGCGGAAATTGGCAAGCATCTGCATGCGGGCGCGCTGATCCATGTCGCCATGCAGCGCGCCGGCGTCGAAATCATGCTTCAGCAGCGAGCGGAAAAGCTCCGACACTTCGACCTTGCGGTTGCAGAAGATGATGGCGTTCTTCAGATCGGACTCTTCGGCCCGCATGAGATTGCGAAGCGTCTCGCGCTTGTCCCACGGCTTGGAGCCTGACTTCACCAGGCGCTGCGTGATGCTGGTCGCGGTGGAAGCGGCTCTGGATACCTCGACGCGCACCGGCGCATGCAGGAACTTTTCGGTGAGCTTGGTGATTTCCGGCGGCATGGTCGCCGAGAAGAACAGCGTCTGGCGCGTGAACGGGATCATCTCGCAGATGCGCTCGATATCCGGGATGAAGCCCATATCGAGCATGCGGTCGGCTTCGTCGATGACGAGGATCTCCACGCCGTTGAGCAAGAGCTTGCCGCGCTCGCGGTGGTCGAGCAGCCGGCCGGGCGTGGCGATCAGCACATCGGCGCCGCGCTCCAGCTTCTTGTCCTGCTCCTCGAAGGAGACGCCGCCGATCAGCAGCGCGATGTTGAGCTTGTGGTTCTTGCCGTATTTGACGAAGTTTTCCTCGACTTGGGCGGCGAGCTCGCGTGTCGGCTCGAGGATCAGCGTGCGCGGCATGCGGGCACGCGCACGGCCCTTTTCCAGCCGGGTCAGCATCGGCAGCACGAAGGAAGCGGTCTTGCCGGTGCCTGTCTGGGCAATGCCCAACACATCCTTGCCAAGCAGCGCATGCGGAATGGCGCCGGACTGGATCGGGGTAGGCTTGGTGTAGCCGGCATCGGTGACTGCGGAGAGGACCTTCGGCGACAGGCCGAGGTCTGTGAACGTCAACGCTTCTTGAGCGGTCTGAGTGTCTGCGGACAAGTTGTGGCTGTCTTTGGCTGGTTCGGGAAAAATCGCAACACGCGTTGCGGCGGGCGCCGCGCGCCTGCAAGATCGGGTTGCAGTTAGGCGCAAGTCCGCGATTTGTCAACAGAAACGGCCGGGAATCCGGCGGATTGTGAACACGTAACCTTAATTGCGATGCTTAATCGGGGTTATTGTCTTCTACCGGCTCAATAGCGGAATTGCTCGGCAAGAATACGCTCGTTCCATGAATGATTGGGATCGAACAGCAACGTCGCCGTCGCGGTCGGCGATTCCCGCACCGTGACAGAGGCGATCGCTTTGACCTCGGTGTGGTCGGCGGCTGCGTTCACCGGGCGCTTTTCCGACTCCAATATGTCGAAGCGCACGATCGCTCTGTTGGAGAGCAGCGCGCCGCGCCAGCGCCGAGGCCGGAAGGGGCTCACCGGCGTTAGCGCCAAAAGCGGCGCGTCGAGCGGTAGGATCGGCCCGTGCGCCGACAGATTGTAGGCTGTCGAACCAGCGGGTGTCGCGATCATGACGCCGTCGCAGTTCAATTCCTCCAGCCGCACCTGCTCGTCGACGGTGATGCGTATTTTCGCCGTCTGATAGGACTGGCGCCAAAGCGCCACTTCGTTGATCGCCAGCGCCGAGATCGTTTCGCCCTCGTGAGTCACCGCCTGCATCTCCAGCGGGCGGATCGTCTCGGATACCGCTTTCGAAATGCGTTCATCGAGACCGCCGGCGCGATATTCGTTCATCAGGAAGCCGATGGTGCCACGGTTCATCCCGTAGACCTTCTTGCCCGTGCTCATCGTGTCGCGCAGCGTCTGCAGCAGGAAGCCGTCACCGCCGAGCGCGATGATGATCTCCGCCTCGGCGACAGGTATTTGCCCATAACGCGCCGACAAGGTTTCCAGCGCCGCGCGGGCGTCGTCGGTGTCGGAAGAGACGAAGGCGAAACGGCTGGTTTCTTTGCTCATGGATCCCGAACGGCGACCGCTACCGCCTGCCGGTCGCGCAGGCGACGGCGTAGCATGCGCCGACCGCATCTGCAAAGGGCGGTGCGCCCCGCCATGCGGATACGCGTTGGCGCTCGCGCTTCGTGACAGCCATGCAACGAATGTGATGGCTGCAATGGTTAAGACCAGGCTTAAACACTCGTAAAGCCGGATCGATCATGTTAGCCGGCAGTGGATGGGTTGGCGGGGGCTGGCCAGTCGAGAGACCTATCTATTGCCAGTGACGCGTCTGATCATAGTCTTCCTGATGATGGGAAGTTTCGCCCTCATGTTCGCCGAGCTTGTGCGCCACTCGGAGGAGATGAGCCAGCGGCCGCATCCGACGGCCTCCCGCTGCGGCGACGCCGCCGGGATGCCTTGTCCGCAAAGGGCGCTTTGAAGCGCTAGCGGTTCTGCAGCAGGTGACAGCCCGCCTGCCGCTTCTGCGCAAGATACTCGTCGATCAACTGGCGGTAGCGCACGTTGCCGAAGCTCGGGAAATGGCCGCCATGCACGACCGAGACGTCGAGGTCGCGCATGGCAAGCAGCGTCTCGACATAGTCGCCGATATCGGAGTGGTAGACGTCGTCGATCAGCGGCCCGTCATAGACGATGTCGCCGGACAAGAGGATGCGGGTCTTTCGCTCGTAGAGCGCGATGCCGCCGGGTGAGTGGCCAGGCGTGTGGATGACCTCGAAGGCACGATCGCCGAGATCGACGACGTCGCCATGCTCAAGCAGCCGGTTGGCCGGCGCAGGCGGGATGCGGTAGCTGGCCGCATCCCATCCGTCGGGCATGCCGTCGAACATATCGTCAGTCGCGTAGCGGTCGGCGACCGTCCATTCGTTGCGCGGATCGGCGAGGATCTGGGCTTCAGCGGAATGCACGCAGCGATCCGGAAATTCGTGGTGGCAGCCGATGTGGTCAAAATGCGTGTGGCTGGCGACGCAGACAAGCTTGCGTTCGGTGACCAGCGGCACATGGCGCCGCAGGCTGACATGGCCGAGGCCGGTATCGAACAAAAGATCGCGGTCGCGGCCGCGCACATGCCAGATGTTGCAGCGGAAGAACGGCTTTATCCATGGCTCATGGATGAGCGTGACGTCGTCGCCCATGCGGATGCTCTCGTACCAGTCCGGAGCCTCGATGACCGGAAGCATGCTCATGGATCAGTCCGCCAGCAGGATGATGTCTTTAGCGTCGCATGAAACCGCGACCGTGTCGCCGGCTTGGACGGTCGCGGGAGCTGGTGCCTTGGCGATGAACTGCAATGCAGGATCCTGCGCCGAGGTGGCGAGCACCCGCTTGAAGCTCCCTTGGAAGACGACGTCGCTGACCCTCGCGGTGCCGAGCGCAACGTCGCCTTTCGCTCCCGCAAGGATGAGGTGCTCAGGCCGGATGGCAAGCGCCACAGCCGCGCCAGCCGGCGCCGTGCCGGGCAGCGAGATCGGCCCGAGCCTGGTCGCCACTGCGAAGCGTCCATCCTGTGTTTCGCCGGCTTTGCCGGCAAGAATGGTGCTTTCGCCCATGAAGGTCGCCGAGAAGCGAGTCTTCGGCCGCGCATAGACTCGCTCGGGCGGTCCTTCGTCCTCGATGCGCCCGTCATTCATCACCACGCAATGGTCAGCCAGGGCCATCGCTTCTTCCTGGTCGTGCGTGACATGGACGAATGCGGTGCCGACCCGCTTCTGGATCGCTTTCAACTCGTCCTGCATCTGCCGGCGCAGCTTAAGATCCAGCGCGCCGAGCGGCTCGTCGAGCAACAGCACCGCCGGCTCGATGACCAGCGCGCGCGCCAGCGCCACGCGCTGGCGCTGGCCACCGGAGAGCTGGTGCGGCCTCTTGTCGAAGGAGTCTGCAAGCCCGACGAGGGCGAGCGCTTCGCGCGCCTTTGCCATCCGCGTCGCGCGATCGACGCCCTGCATGCGCAGCCCGAAGCCGACATTCTTACCGACGCTCATATGCGGGAACAGCGCGTAGTCCTGGAAGACGGTCGTCGTCGGGCGCTTGGCCGGCGGCACGGCGGTGCAATCCGCGCCGCGAATGAACACCTTGCCTTCGCTGGGGGTGACGAAGCCGCCAAGGATCGAAAGCAGCGTCGTCTTGCCGGAGCCGGACGGGCCGAGGAGGATCGTGTAGCTGCCGGGCTCGATCGCGAGCGAGACGTTCTTCAAAACGGGAAGGAGGCCGAAACGATGCGAGACGTTGCGGATGTCGACCAATGGGGCGCTCATGCCGGCTTTCTCCGCAGCAGGGTCAATTCGAACAGCACCACGAGCACAATCGAGACCGCAAAGACCAGCGAGCCGACGGCATTGGTCTTGGGGTTGAGGCCGGAGCGCAAGAGGTTCCAGATCTCGACCGGGAGCGTCGTCTCGAAACGGGTGAGCAGGAAGGAGATGACGAACTCGTCCCAGGAAAAGGTCATCGACAGGAAGAAGCCGGCGAAGATCGCCGGCGCCATGACCGGCACCGTGATCATCAGCAGCACCTTCCATTCGGGAGCGCCGAGGTCGCGCGCGGCGCGCTCGATGTTGATCTGGTGGTCGCCCATCTGGCTGTAGATGATGGCGAAGCAGAGCGGCAGGTTGATCACCACATGACCGATGCCGGCGGCGATGAGCGATTTCGGCACGCCGGCCCAGTTGAACAGCACCAGCAGCCCCATGCCGATGATCAGATAGCTGACGGTGAGCGGCAGCGTGATCAACCCGCGCAGCAGGGCCGAGCCCGGCAGCACGAAGCGCGCGAAACCCCAGGCGGAAAGGAAGCCGAGCGTGACGGATGCGAGCGAGGACAGCACCGCCACCAGCAGCGAATTGACCAGCGCGGAGGTGAGGCGTGCATCGGACAGCACCGCCTGGTACCAGCGCAGCGACGGGCCGGTGAAAGGCGGGATCGGGAAAGAGGTCGCCTGCAGCGAGAACAGTATCAGCACGACCACCGGCAGGAAGATGAAGCCGTAGACGGCGATCGCGTAGAGCCAGGCGGCGAGGCGGACGGCAGCACGCATGGTCAAGCCCGCTCGATCTTCAGCCAGCGGGCGCAGGCGAGATAGGCGACGGTGACGACGGCCATCAGGATGATCGAAAGCGCCGAGGCCAGCGGAAAATCGCCGCGCCGGCCGATCTGCATCATGACCAGCTGCGGCATGACCAGCTCGTTGTTGCCGCCGAGGATCTGCGGCGTGATGTAGTCGCCGATGCAGAGTACGAAGGTGAGGAAAGCCCCGACCATGATACCGGGCAGGGTCAGCGGCAGCACGACATGCAGGAAGGTCCGCACCGGCCCGGCACCGAGGTCGGCGGCCGCCTTGCGATAGCTCGGGCTAAGTTGTTTCAGATTGGCGAATATGGTGAGCGTCAGCAGCATGACGAAGAAGTGGACGAAGCCGGTGACGGTAGCGAACCGAGTGTTCGCAAGCTGCAGCGGCTCTGCGACCAAGCCGACGCCGGTGAGCGCCCGATTGATGACGCCGTTCTGCGCCAGCACGAGCAGCCAGGAATAGGAGCGCACGACGTAAGACGTCCAGAACGGCAGCACGGCGAGCATCAGTGCCAATCGCTGCCAGCGCTCCGGCACTTGCTCGGCGAGGATCCAGGCGAATGGATAGGCGAGCACGATCGAAATCACGGTGACGATTGCGGTCACCTCCAACGAGTTCACCATCGCCCGCCAGTAGGATGGATCGGTGAAGAACTGGCTGTAATTGGCCAAAGTGAAGCCGCCGCCTTCATGCGCCGTCAGGCTCGACAATCCCATGGCGACGAAGGGCAGCACGAAGAACAGAAGCGTCCACGCCAGCGCCGGCGTGACCAGCGCCCAGGGCAGGGCACGCAGGTTGCTTCCGGCAACGCTCATCGGCCGATTACTGCGCCTGCAGCATTTCGGTCCACATGTCCTGCATCTTCTTGTCGAGATCGGCGTTCGGCGCCGGATAGGCCTGGGCGCGGGCGAGGAAGCCGGGCTGCTCGTCGAAGCGCAGGATCTTCTTCTGCTCGTCGGTGAGCGCTGCCTTCTTGTTGGACGGCATGCCCCAGTAGCAGGAGGAGGTGGCAAGGCGCGCCTGGCCTTCCGGGCTCAGAATGTACTGAATGAATTTTAGCGCCATGTCCTTGTTCTTGGAATCCTTGAACATGGCGAGCGACTGCGACCACAGCACCGCGCCTTCCTTGGGGATCGAGAAGTCGAGCGCCGGGTTTTCCTTGGCGAGCCCCGCCGTCACCCACTCGCCGCCGCCGACAAGGACGTCCACTTCGCCGGTCGCAAGCGCGGTCTGGCTGGCGGTGACTTCGCCGACCAGCTTGGCGTTGGCCTTCATCTTGAGCAGCTCGGCCTTGAGAGCGGGCAGGTCTGCCTCGGTGAGGTCGGCCGTCTTCTTGCCGATCGCCAGAGCCGCCATGCCGATGACCGGCAGGTAATAGTCGTAGATCGCGATCTTGCCCTTGTATTTGTCGCTGGTCAGCGAAGCCAGCGACTGCATGTCGGCCGGATCGACCTTGGTCTTGTTGAAGCCGATCGTGTTGTAGCCGAACTTTTCGGTGATGCCATAGCGCTTGCCGTCGACCACGGTGGACTTGTCCATCTTCACTTCCGGAAAGAGGTCGGCGAAAGGCAGCTTTTTCTCCGGCAGCGGCTCGAACAGGCCTTTCTCGACACCGCGCGGCACGTCGATGGAATCGATCACCATCACGTCCCAATCGCCCGGCTGCGATTGATCGACGATCGCAAGTCCTGCGCCTGTGCCCTCGAATTCCTTGACGTTGACCTTGACGTTGTTGGCCTCCTCGAAGGGCTGCAGCAGCGCCGGATCGGAGTGGTCGCACCAGATCAGCGCGTTGAGATCGGCGGCCTGAGCGCCGCCCGCGGCGAGCAGCGCCACAGCAGCGCAGGCGGCTCCGAGACGGGACTTGAGGCTGGAAAGCAGATTCCGGACATTGACGGTCATCGAGTGTTCTCCCTGCCTTGCTGGCTTGTTGAGGAAAAGTTGAACCAATTCTAAAATTGAGTCAATTATGATTTTATGGCAGAAAGGCCGATATGAGCGGATTGCGCGCACGCCAGAAGGCGGACAGGCACCGCCGCATCATCGATGCGGCGACGGAGCTTTTTCGTGAGGCCGGCTATGAAGGCGCCAAGATCGAGGCCATCGCTGCGCAAGCCGAAGTCTCGATCGGCACGATCTACAATTACTACCAGAATAAGGGTGACATCCTCGGCGCCATCGTCGCTATGGAGGTCAACGAGGTGCTGAATGCCGGGCAAGGCGTGGTCGGCAGCCCGCCGGCCGATGTCGGCGACGCGCTCGACAGGCTGATCGGCATCTATATCGAGCACTCGCTCAATTACCTGAGCAAGGAGATGTGGCGGCAGGCGATGGCAATCTCGACCCAATTGCCCGACAGCCCTTTCGGCCAGGCCTATACCGCGCTCGACCGCGCCTTGACCGAACAGATCCGGGCGCTGATCGCCCGCCTGCAGGAGATCGGCCTGGTGCGGTCAGACATCGATGGCCCGGCGGTGGGCGAGCTGATCTTCAACAACATGAACATGATGTTCATCGAGTTCGTGAAGCGCGACGAGGCGAAAATCCCGGAGCTGCGCGCGGCGATAAAGCGGCAGAACCGGATCTTGGTGGCTGCGATCGGCGTATAGAAGATCAAGAGCGAGCGGGTAGAGGGCTTTCAGCAAAGCGCTGCGGCCGAACTACTCAGTTACGGTTGATCAGCCACAGAATGGTCGAGAGAACGACACTGATCAGAATTCCCGTGGTGATGGGAAAGTAGAGCCTGAAATTCTCGCGCTCGATCACGATATCACCGGGCAACCTGCCGAGGCCGATCCTGGTCACCCATGGCCACAGCAGGCCAGCGGCAACTATGCTGAGGCCAATGACGATCAGAGTTCGCGACATGGCAGCACCTGCCGGAAATAGCGCATTGCCAGAATATAGTGATGCTTCGAAAGCTGGCAGAGCGAAGGATGGTGCCCCCGGCAGGGATCGAACCCGCGACCTTCGGTTTACAAAACCGCTGCTCTACCAGCTGAGCTACAAGGGCACGGCGCTCCGGTAGCACATTTCGTGCGCCAGTAAAGACAAAACTCCGTTTTGGGTTGCTAATGGACCGCTTGGCTTAGTCGGCATGCTGAAAGAGGCGCGCCGCTTCCTACATCTCTGTCGGGTGCAATCGCGTCGAACGGGGTGTCGCATGATCAGATTCGTCATCATCCTGCCGCTCATCGTCGTGACCTGGCTTCTCCTGATGAAGGCCGTCAGCGATCTGAAGAAGGCCAACATCGACTGGACGGGCGTCACCACGATCATCGGCTTCATCGTGCTGGCCTTCTGGCTGCGGCACGTGACGGGAATGGGGTGAAGGGGAGTGAATGGTTAATGGTGAAAGGCGGCGTTTTCTCGACCATTCACTCATTCACCCATCCATCGAACCTTTTGCCGCCGCTCCGCCACAACTGATCACCAGAGGCGAATGGTCGCCTCGATCAGAGATAGGAGCAGTCCCGAAAGATTTGAGCCGCTTCCGGGCACTCAAAAAAATCAGAAAAAAACTTCGAACCTTTTCCGCGCTGCAACGACAGATGATCAAGAGGCGGATGGATCGCCTCGGTCAGGAACCAAGGAGATCATCATGTTCAAGCGCACGCTCGTTTCGACCCTTATCGCCACCTCTGTCGCCGCCGGCACGCTGGCCGGCACCGTCCAGCCTTCGGCCGCTCACGACCATCATCACCGCCGCGAGCTCGGCATCGGCATCGCCGCCGGCGTTGGCGGCTTCGTCCTGGGCAACCTGCTCGCTCAGCAGCCGCGGACGGTCTATGTCGAGGATGGCTACCACGGTTCCTGGCATGTTCGCCGCTGCATGGCCCGCTATGCCAGCTACGATCCGGGCTCGAACACCTACATCGGCTACGACGGCTATCCGCATTACTGCCGCCTCTGAGAGCAATTCCAGGAAAAGCGCATAGCGGTTTTCCGTCCGGAATTGCGTAAAACAGAGGAGAGCCACCGTCCGGAAAGGGGGCTTCGCGGCCCCTTTTTCGTTTGGTGCTACGAAGTCTTGGCCTCGATCGCCAATCCCGCGCTGCGGCAAGCGCCGGCAACGGCAAGCCCGGCATTAGACGTTTCACCGCTCATCGCGACAAGTTCGAAGCTGTTTCCGGCATCCGGGTTGACCTTGGCAATGAAGGCTTTGCCGTCGCTGGAGCCGCCGGCCGAGCGCTTGTCGTCGACAAAGCCGCAAACCACGATCTCATGGCGGCCGTTCAACGTCCGCTCACCGGCAAGCATCGTCCCGAACTTCGCCGAGACTGGATCCTTCAAGTGCTGGCGGACGCCGGCGGTAATGATCTCCTCGAGGGCAAGCGAGATCGGTATGGAATCGACGCGCTGCCCGTTCGAGTCCGGCACCGGTGTCGTGGCAGCGCATCCGCAAAGTGAAGCGGCGAGCAATAGTTGAACCGTTTTCCGCATCCACGCCCTTTCGCATGCATTCGAACGCCTCGGCAAGACGGCAGGGCCCATGCAGCCGAGGGTGTACAGCGATACGTTTAGTCCGGCCGTCCCGAGATGGTGGCCAAGAGCGCGCTGCCCGGCGCATGACGCCGGGGTCATGCGCAAACAAAAGCTGTCGCAGTCAGTAGACTTTCACGCCGCCGATCATCTTCGTCACCTCGGCCGCGGCCTCGCGCACCAGCGGACCGATCTCGGCCAGGCGCTCGGGCGTCACCCGCACCGTCGGGCCGGACACGGAAACGCCGCCGATCGGCTCGCCGAACTCGTTGAAGATGGCAGCGGCGACGCAGCGCATGCCGGGATGGCGTTCCTCGTCGTCGACCGACCAGCCGCGATGCTTGATGGTCGCCAGATCATGAGCCAGCGCCGAGATGTCGGAGAGCGTCTTGTCGGTGAAGCGCTGCAGGCCGGCCTTGCGCAGGATGGCGGCGACCCGCTCCGGCTCGAGATGCGCCAGCACCGCCTTGCCGATGCCTGATGCATGGAAGGAACTGCGCGTGCCCGGCCGGAAGAAGGCCCGGATCGCCTGATGCGTCTCGACCTGACTGACGAAAACCACGCAATCGTCCTCGGCGACGCCCAGATTGGCGGTCTCGCCGGTCTTTTCCATCAGTTCCTGCATGACGATGCGGGCGCGGTCGACTAGCTTGCGGCGGCGCAGGAAGGCGGCGCCCATGCGGTAGGTCTCGACGCCGATCGACCAGAGCTGGTCGGTCGAGTCGAACTCGACCATGCCGTGGTTCTCCAGCGTCGTCAGCATGCGGTAGGCCGTTGAGGCGGCGATGCCGCTGCGCGCCGCGATCTCGCTCAAGGACAAGCCGCTGGCGTCCGCGACGATCGCCAGGATGCGCAGCGCGCGGTCGAGCGACTGCACTGAAGCCGCTTCCTGCGGGCCGTTGAAGGCACGCGGCCGGCCGCGTTGGCGTTTTTCCGTGGTTTCCATGCACGCATTCTCCGCAATTTCGTGCGGAGCACAATGAAAAAGTTTTTCACTAGCCCGTCGTGGCGATTTTCTGGAAAAGGAAAAGATCAGGGAATTCAGCCAGGTACAACAGTTTTCTAGAAATGAAAAAATATTCTGAAAAAATTGAAAAATCGAGAACGCGTTGGCATTCTAAAGCCAACCAACGAAGTGGAGGCTGAACATGGCCAGGATGCGCGCTGTCGACGCGGCGGTTCTCGTTCTAGAAAAGGAAGGCATCACCAATGCCTTCGGCGTGCCGGGCGCGGCGATCAACCCGCTCTATTCGGCGCTGAAGGCGCGCGGCACCATCCGCCACGTTCTCGCGCGCCATGTCGAGGGCGCCTCGCACATGGCTGAAGGTTTTACCCGCGCCAAGCCCGGCAATATCGGGCTCTGCATCGGCACCTCAGGTCCGGCCGGCACCGATATGATCACCGGGCTCTATTCCGCCTCGGCGGATTCCATTCCCATCCTCTGCATCACCGGGCAGGCGCCGCGCGCTCGCCTCAACAAGGAGGATTTCCAGGCCGTCGACATCGCTTCGATCGCAGCACCCGTCGCCAAATGGGCCGTCACCGTCATGGAACCCTATCTGGTGCCGATGGCGCTGCAGAAGGCGTTCCACCTGATGCGCTCCTCGCGACCGGGCCCGGTGCTGATCGACCTGCCGCTCGATGTGCAGCTTGCCGAGATCGAATTCGACATCGAGGCCTATGAGCCGCTGGTTCCCTTCAGGCCGGCAATGACGCGCGCCCAGGCCGAAAAGGCTTTGGCAATGCTCAACCAGGCGCAAAAGCCGCTGATCGTCGCCGGCGGCGGCATCATCAACGCCGATGCTTCCGATTTGCTGATCGAGTTCGCCGAAGTCACCGGCGTGCCGGTCATTCCGACGTTGATGGGCTGGGGCGCGATCCCCGACGATCACCGGCTGATGGCCGGCATGTGCGGCCTGCAGACCTCGCACCGTTACGGCAACGCGACAATGCTTGAAGCCGACTTCGTCTTTGGCATCGGCAACCGCTGGGCCAATCGCCACACCGGGTCGGTCGACGTCTACACCAAGGGCAAGAAATTCATCCATGTCGACATCGAGCCCACTCAGATCGGCCGCGTCTTCGCGCCGGATCTCGGCATCGTCTCGGATGCGGGCGCGGCGCTGAAGATGCTGCTCGACGTCGCCACCGAGTGGCGTACGGCCGGCAAGCTGCGCGACTGGTCGGGCTGGGCGAAGGAATGCCAGCAGCGCAAGAAAACCATGAAGCGCAAGACGCATTTCGAGCAGGTGCCGCTGAAGCCGCAGCGCGTCTATGAGGAGATGAACAAGGCCTTTGCCCGCGACACCACCTATGTCACCACGATCGGCCTGTCGCAGATCGCCGGCGCGCAATTCCTGCATGTCTACAAGCCGCGCAACTGGATCAACTGCGGCCAGGCCGGCCCGCTCGGCTGGACGCTGCCGGCCGCGCTCGGCGTGCGCGCCGCGGATCCCGATCGCGCCATCGTCGCGCTCTCCGGCGACTACGACTTCCAGTTCATGATCGAGGAGCTGGCGGTCGGCGCGCAGCACAACCTGCCTTACATCCACGTCGTCGTGAACAACGCCTATCTCGGGCTGATCCGCCAGGCGCAGCGCGGCTTCTCGATGGACTACGAGGTGAGCCTCGCCTTCGAGAACGTCAACCGGGCAAACGATCCCGAGGCCGGCTACGGCGTCGACCATGTCGCGGTCGCCGAGGCGATGGGCTGCAAGGCGGTTCGCGTGCGCAAGCCGGAAGAGTTCGCCGGCGCCTTCAAAGAGGCTGAGCGGCTGATGAAGGACCACCAGGTCCCGGTCGTTCTCGAATTCATCCTTGAACGTGTCACCAACATTTCCATGGGCACCGAAATCGACAAGATCACCGAATTCGAGGAGCTTGCCGAAAGCCACGAGGATGCGCCGACGGCGATCGTGATGCTCGATTGAGGTCCGGCGGAAAGAAGGAGCAAAAAGAATGCCGCGTTTTTCAGCCAATCTTTCGATGCTCTTCGGGGAGCACGAATTCCTAGATCGTTTCGATGCCGCTGCCCGCGCCGGCTTCAAGGGCGTCGAATATATCGGGCCGTACGACCATGCGCCGGACGTTGTTGCCGCTCGCCTCAAGAAGAACGGCCTGACGCAGGTTCTCTTCAACCTGCCGGCCGGCGACTGGGCAAAGGGCGAGCGCGGCATTGCCGTGCTGCCCGACCGCGTGCCTGAATTTCGCCAGGGCGTCGCCAAGGCGATCACTTATGCGCACGCGGTTGGCTGCGAGCAGGTCAACTGCCTCGCCGGCATCGCGCCGCAGGGTGCCGATCGCACTACTTTGGAAAACGTCTTTGCCGAAAATCTCGCTTTCGCGGCCGAAAAGCTGGAGCAGGCCAGCATCAAGCTGCTGATCGAGCCGATCAACACTCGCGACATTCCGGGCTTCTTCCTGAATTACACCGATCAGGCGCTGGCGCTGATCGACCGCATCGGCTCGAAGAACCTGTTCCTGCAATACGACATTTATCACATGCAGATCATGGAGGGGGATCTCGCCCGTACCATCGAGGCAAACCTTGGCCGCATCGCGCATATCCAGCTTGCGGACAATCCCGGCCGTCACGAGCCGGGGACGGGCGAGATCAATTATCCCTTCCTCTACGACCATATCGACCGGCTCGGCTATTCCGGCTGGATCGGCGCCGAATACAAACCGAAGGCCGGCACGGAGGTGGGACTCGGCTGGTTCCGGCAGTTCGCCGGGCAGGGGAGTGCGGCGGCTTAGGCGCTTCTCAACCAGCCTCGGCGCTGCCCCTCACCCTTACCCTCTCCCCGTGAAAAACGGGGGAGAGGGGGGTCGCCAGCGCTGGAGCTTGTCCCCCTTCTCCCCATCCTTCACGGGGAGAAGGTGCCGGCAGGCGGATGAGGGGCGGCGCCAGCCTTCGATCCATTCGGACAAAGACCTTCAGGAGACCGCAAAATGGAAACCATCGGCTTCATTGGCCTCGGCATCATGGGCGCGCCGATGGCGGGGCATCTGCTCGACGCCGGCTACCCGGTCATCGCCAGCGACCATCGCTCGAAGCCGCCGGCCGCTCTCGCGGCCAAGGGGCTGAAGACCGTCACCGGCCATGATGCGGTGGCCAGCGCCGCCGGCATCATCATCACCATGGTGCCCGACACGCCGCAGGTGACGGATGTGCTGTTCGGCGAAAACGGCGTCGCTTCAGCTCTGTCGAAAGGCAAGCTCGTCATCGACATGAGCTCGATCTCGCCGATCGCCACCAAGGACTTCGCCAAGAAGATCAACGATCTCGGCTGCGACTATCTCGACGCGCCGGTATCCGGCGGCGAGGTCGGCGCCAAGGCAGCCTCGCTTACCATCATGGTTGGCGGCGAGGAAGAGGCGTTCGAGCGCGCCAGGCCGGTGTTCGAGAAGATGGGCAAGAACATCACGCTGGTCGGGCCGAACGGCGTCGGCCAGACCACCAAGGTCGCCAACCAGATCGTCGTGGCGCTCACCATCGAGGCGATCGGCGAAGCCCTGGTCTTCGCCTCGAAGGCCGGCGCCGATCCTGCAAAGGTTCGCCAAGCCCTGATGGGCGGTCTCGCCGCCTCGCGAATCCTCGAAGTGCATGGCGAGCGCATGATCAAGCGCACCTTCGCGCCCGGTTTCCGCATCGAACTGCACCAGAAGGACCTCAACCTCGCGCTGGAAGGCGCCAAGGCGCTCGGCGTTGCGCTCCCCAACACCTCGACGACGCAGCAACTGTTCAATTCCTGCGCCGCCAATGGTGGGGCGAAGGAGGATCACTCGGCGCTGGTCAGGGCGCTGGAGCGGATGGCGGGCCACGAAGTGGCCTAGAAGCGAATAGCGAATAGGGAGTAGCGAATAGGGATTGCAGGCCGACGGGCCGCCGTGTTTCGGCTATTCGCTATTCGCTATTCGCTATTCGCTATTCGCTATTCGCTATTCGCTATTCGCTATTCGCTATTCGCTATTCGCTATGAATTTTCTGGCCGCATAAAGGCTCACCGCCGCTGCGTTGGACACGTTGAGCGAGCGGATGGCGCCGGGCATGTCGAGGCGGGCGAGCGCGGTCACCGTCTCGCGCGTCTTCTGGCGCAGGCCCTTGCCCTCCGCCCCCAGAACCAGCGCAATTTTTCCTCCGGCGAAGCTCTTTTCCAGCTCCGCCGATCCCTCGGAATCGAGCCCGATCGTCTGGAAGCCGGCATCGTGCAGTTGACCCAGCGCGTCGGCGAGGTTCTTCACCTCGATCTGGTCGATGTGCTCCAGCGCGCCCGAGGCCGATTTCGCCAGCACGCCCGATTCCTGCGGGCTGTGGCGGGCCGTCGTGATCAGCGCGCCGGCGCCGAAAGCCACCGCCGAGCGCAGGATAGCGCCGACATTGTGCGGGTCGGTGACCTGGTCGAGCACCAGCACCAGCTTTGTGTCGCCGAGCGTGTCAAGGCGCTTGGGTTTAAGCGGTTCCGCCTCGATCAGCACGCCCTGATGCACGGCGTCCGAGCCGGTGATTTTGTCGATATCTTTCGGCTCGACCAACTCGGCCTTGAAGGGCAGGGCGGCAACATCGCCGATCGCCAGACGCTCGGCGGCATTGCGGGTCACCAGCATTCTTTTGATCTTGCGTCGCGGATTGTCGAGTGCGGCCCGCACCGTGTGCAGGCCGTAAAGCCGCACCAGTCCGTCGGCGGGGCCTTCGCCCGGCGGCACCGGTTGGCGCGGCCGGAATGCCGGCGCGCCGCCCGCCTTCTGGTCGCGATGCGCGCGCCTCAGCTTGGCGTAGTGGGTGTCCTTCGGGGTGCCCGGTTTGCTGCTTTTGTTGTCGCTCATGCCGACCTCTATAACCGTCCCGGCCGGCTAAGGATACGGGCTGCGGCGACGAATGCCGAACATCCTCGAAAAACCCTGGCCGCGCCGGTTGACACCCACCGGCCTTGCCGCCATAAGGCGCATCGCTGATTTCGGAGAAGATCCTTACTCGGGCTCCGGGTCGGCTGAAATGCCTCGTTGCATGGCTCCGGCGGCAGACTGGAGAGGTGCCCGAGTGGTTAAAGGGGACGGACTGTAAATCCGTTGGCTTAGCCTACGTTGGTTCGAATCCAACCCTCTCCACCACTGCCGGCCCGGAAGCCCTGAAACGAAAAGCACCGGAAGTGTGCCACTGTTTTCCGATGCTAGCGCAGGCGGGTATAGCTCAGTGGTAGAGCAGCAGCCTTCCAAGCTGAATATGCGGGTTCGATTCCCGCTACCCGCTCCAGATTTTCTTCGTCGTAGGCCTCAAAAGAAAAACGCCGAGCACCCGTGGCGCGCGGCGTGTTCGATCTGCCTTGTGCTTAGCTGTTGAAAGCCGATGTCACCTGATGTTGTGGCGGGACTTGGCCGTTCGGCGTCAGCTTGTCGACAACGCCGGGCAGCGCCGTGGACAATTGCTGCAGCAGCTCCTGCTCGTTCATACCGGTACGTTGCGCGATCTCGCGGATCACCGCCGGCCCCAGCGCCGAGCCGAGATCGTTGGCGTTGATCGGCCGGTTCTGGCCGGTGCCGACCCAGGAATCGGCTACGCCGCCGTGGCCGGCGTCTCGCAGTCTGTCGAGCAGCCCGCCCAGTCCGCCGAGCAGGCCGCCATCGGCGGAGGTTCCGGCGGGAGTTGGGGCGGGGGCCTGAGCTTCGGCCGGCTGTTCCTCGCTTCTGCCGCTCAGCATCTTGCCGACCAGCAGCGCGCCGAGCGCGATCATCAGGGGTTTGGTGATGTTGCCGCCGGGAACGGCGTTGTCAAAAAGGCCCATCATGGATCTCCTATCAACCAAGTCCACCCGGCGCCAGAATGGCTCAAGCGGGGGGATTTTCAAGCTGTCTTGAGCTTTTGACAATCATATGAAAATGATTGGCAGCGGGGGGATTGGAGGGAAGAAATGGGCATCATCAGCTGGATCATTCTCGGCGCGATCGCCGGCTTCATCGGCAGCAAGATCGTCAACAAGACCGGTCAGGGCATGATCATGGACATCGTGCTCGGCATCGTCGGCGCGATCGTCGGTGGCGTGATCTTCAGCGCCTTCGGCGCATCGGGCGTCACCGGCCTCAACATCTGGAGCCTGATTGTCGCCGTCATCGGCTCGGTCGTCGTGCTCTGGGCCTATCACCAGTTCTCCGGCAGGCGCACGCTGTAGAACGGTCAAACGATCGGCGAAACCACGGCTCGATCGCCGTGGTGGGATCGTCAGCCGAGCGCTGGTCGTCGAACGCGACCGCGCTGCGTATTGGCATTGGATGGCGTGGGGCGGAACGGCGATGGCGGTCCAGATTCAAGGCCTTCCGGTCACCTATTATCCAATCCCGAAAAGCGGCACCAGCAGCGTCAAATACGCGCTGATGGCGCTCGGCGGCAAGGAAGCCGCTCTGGTTGACCCGGACAACGACGTCCACAGTCAAATTGCAACCAATTGGGCCGATCCGTTCGAGCCGGTCTATGACGGGCTCAGCGGCAAATTCACGATCGTTCGTGATCCGCTGGAGCGGCTGCTCTCGGCTTATTCCAGCAGGATATTGGACACCGATGTCCTACGGTCACGCTCGCCCAACCTCGAGTTGCTCGAGAGCTTTGGGCTGCCGACCAACCCGGATCCCGATACCTTCATCCTCAACATCGAAAAATACTGCGCATGCTCAGGGGACATCCACTTTCACGTCGCCTCGCCACGCCGGTTCATCGGTTCCAGCCTGTTCCTGTTCGAGCACGTCTTCAAATTCGAGGACATGGACAAGGTCGGCGCCTTCCTGTCCACGGTCAGCGGCAGGACAGTCTCTATGCCGCGGCTGCAGGCAGCCCGGGGCAAGGTCAGTCCATCGGATCTGTCCCCCGCGGCGTTCAGAAAGGCGATGCGCTTCTGCCGCTACGACTACGGTTTCCTTGTCGACTATTACGATCCGGCACGATGGGGAGGCATCCCCCAAGGCGATCCCGATGAGACGTCCTCGCTGCATGTCGCCGGCGATCTGACCGCTTTTCGCAACGGCCGTCTGGTCTACCCGCGGACGCTGCGCAACCTCGTCGGATTCCTTGCCAAACGTCCGTTGAAGAAAAGGGTGGGGCTGTAGCGTTCAGCTTTTCAGTCCGGACGACCTCAGGCCACAACGCTCAAGCGCCTCCTTCGCTCGTCGAGCGAGACGATGGCGAGGCCGCTGCCGATCACCAGGAGAATGCCGCAGACGGCGAGCGTGTTGGGGAGCTGCCCGAACACCAAAAGGCCGGAAATCACCGCCCAGACGGTGAAGCAATAGTAGAAGGGCGCCACCGCGCTTGTCGGTCCGGCGCGATAGGCCATGAAGATGAAGAAGTGACCGAAGATCAGGAACAGGCCGGCGCCGGCAAGCAAAAGGAGATGACGGCCCTCCGGCATCACCCACTGTTCCGAGACAAGGTGTGCGACACCTGAGCCGAGCAGCACGACAACCACGGCGGAGATGGCGACGATCATGCCGGGCACCTCGGCGCCCACCTTACGTCCGGCGAGGTCGCGCGCCGCGGCCAGGGCCGCGTTGCCCAGCGCCAGCAAGGCATAGATGGAAATGCCCTGCATCGTCGGTTGCGCCACCATGACGGCGCCGACAAAGCCTAGGCTAATCAGCGCCATTCGCACGGCGCCGATCTTCTCGCCGAAAAGGAGCGAGGACCCGACCAGCACGATGAGCGGCGTGATCTGCCCGAGCGCCGTCGAATCGGCGATCGGCATGTTGGCCAACGCCACGACGTAGCAAAGGATCGCCGCCAGCTCGCAAAGGTTCCGGCGCAGCACCTTGCGTTCGAACAGCAGCGGGATCTGCCTGCCATAGCCGAGCATCAGCAGAAGCGGCATGCCCCACAGTGTGGCGGCCGCGCCACGCAGCAGCAGCACCTCATAAGGCGGCAGCCCTGCGGTCGCGAGCTTCATCATCGTGTCATTGACGAGGTAGGATCCCGTCGAGACGATCATGAACAGCGGGCCGCGGATATTTGCCGGAAGGAATTGCATTGGCTGAAGAAATCAGAGGCGGATCGGGGCGGCAATGGGCCAGTTCCGGCCGATCGGGCGTCTACCCGCGCGAAACTGTCGATGAGCTAGCCGAGGCAAGACGCGCGGATTTGAATTCGCCTGTCGCGATCCTATATCCGCGCCATACCCTGAAATCAGATCATTGGTTCGGCTCGAGCGAGACAACGCTCAACCACAAGGCACTTGTGTTTTGCGGCCGTTGTCGCTAATCGCCCCGCATTCGACTGAACTGAAGGTCAAGGCCGCCCAAGGAAAGAGACTATGGCAAAAGGTAAATTCGAGCGCACCAAGCCGCATGTGAACATTGGCACGATCGGCCACGTCGATCATGGCAAGACGTCGCTGACGGCGGCGATCACGAAGTATTTTGGCGAATACAAGCGCTATGACCAGATCGACGCGGCGCCGGAAGAGAAGGCGCGCGGCATCACCATCTCGACAGCGCATGTCGAGTACGAGACGGCCAACCGTCACTACGCCCATGTCGACTGCCCCGGCCATGCCGACTATGTCAAGAACATGATCACCGGCGCCGCCCAGATGGACGGCGCGATCCTGGTGGTTTCGGCCGCCGACGGCCCGATGCCGCAGACCCGCGAGCACATCCTGCTTGCCCGCCAGGTCGGCGTGCCCTCGATCGTGGTGTTCCTGAACAAGGTCGACCAGGTCGACGACGCCGAGCTGCTCGAGCTGGTCGAGCTCGAGGTTCGCGAGCTGCTGACCAAGAACGAGTTTCCCGGCGACGACATTCCGATCGTCAAGGGTTCGGCTCTGGCTGCGCTCGAAGATTCGAACAAGACCATCGGCGAGGACGCCATCCGCGAGCTGATGGCGCAGGTCGACGCCTACATCCCGACGCCGGTCCGTCCGCTGGACAAGCCGTTCCTGATGCCGATCGAGGACGTGTTCTCGATCTCGGGCCGCGGCACGGTCGTGACCGGCCGCGTCGAGCGCGGCGTGGTCAAGGTCGGCGAGGAATTGGAGATCGTCGGCATCCGTCCGACGGCCAAGACCACCTGCACGGGCGTCGAGATGTTCCGCAAGCTGCTCGACCAGGGCCAGGCCGGCGACAACATCGGCGCGCTGTTGCGCGGCATCGACCGCGAGGGTGTCGAGCGCGGCCAGGTTCTGGCCAAGCCGGGTTCGGTGAAGCCGCACAAGAAGTTCGTGGCCGAAGCCTACATCCTGACCAAGGACGAGGGCGGCCGGCACACGCCGTTCTTCACCAACTACCGGCCGCAGTTCTACTTCCGCACCACCGACGTGACCGGCATCGTGACGCTGCCGGCCGGCACCGAGATGGTGATGCCCGGCGACAACATCACCGTCGACGTCGAGCTGATCGTGCCGATCGCGATGGAAGAGAAGCTGCGCTTCGCCATCCGTGAAGGCGGCCGCACCGTCGGTGCCGGCATCGTCGTCACCATCAAAGAATGATCGATCCGGCACTTGCCGGCTCGACAAGGAAAGGGCGGTCTTCGGGCCGCCCTTTTTCGTTTACTTGCACAGTGCAGCATAAATGCAGCACGGTTGCTTCGAAGCTATTGCATGCACCACTGCCGCAATTATTATCGATTGCGGCAGGGGGCGTCGCCAATCATGATTTCGGGGCATCATTTAAACTGCACATCAAGATGGTTTCGCATACTGGTTCGCCGGGCACCGGTGCTTGCTATTGTGGTGGTGGCCTTTGCAGCAAAGGCCGATGACGTCCTCATACGGGCATGGCCCGATACGTTCATTTTGAACGGCCCGTCTTCCGACGGCTTTTCGGACATGCGGTTCATCTTTGCGCGTAGCAGTGCAGTCGGCTGTAAGACCAATTGTCCGGAATGGATTTCAGCGGAAGGCGCCATCACTGCCGACGCGCCGGCTCTGCTCAAGCGAGTGCTGAAAAAACTCGGCACCCGCAAACTGCCGATCATTGTCAATTCCCCTGGCGGCGATGTCGACGCCGCACTTCAACTTGGTCGCATCATACGGAAGAACGGGCTCGACATCGCGATCGGCAAGACCGAGTTTTCCGATTGTTGGCCGGGAACGGAGGGCTGCGGGGCCAGCTTCGGCAAGGGCGTTGCCTATTTCGGCGTGGCGTCTGATGGCGGCGCCATTTGCAACTCTGCATGTCCCCTGATGTTCGCAGGTGGCGTTCGCCGCGTAGCCGGTGGCTGGGCCTATCTGGGTGTTCATCAGATCACCACCACTTGGTTCCCCTCCACAAGGCATTTTCGAACCACCTATAAAACCATTCGGGGCAAAAGATATCAGGTCACAACGGAGACCGTCACCGAAGGCCGAAGCTACAAGACCTATAAGATGAGCAAGGGGTTCGCGCGGAAAATCTCGGCCTATTTGGCAGAGATGGGCGTGGGGCAGGGTGTCCTCGACAAAATGAAAGCCACGCCGGCGAGCGACATTCAGCGGATCACCCTCCACGACATGCTAACGATGAAACTGGCCACCAGCACAGACACCGTGGAGCTGTTCACCGGAGTGATCCTGTGCATGGGTGACAAACCGGCTCCGAATTGCCGGGAAATAGCGGAGGATGCCCGGCCGGCCGCTGTAACGACGGCAAAGCCGGCACCTTCTCGACAGGCGGAAGCTCCATCTTCCAAGCCAGCCAAAGCCCCGACTGCCGTGCCGTTTCGAGGAGCGGCAGGAAATGCCGCGCCGGAGATGCGTTTCGTGGTCGTTCGCGGCAGCGATCCGCTCTGCGATCCCGACTGCCCGGAATGGATTTCGGCGGAAGGCGCGGTCACCCCTCGAACCCCGCAAAAACTTCGCCAGTTGCTCGCCGCGCTCGACAACCCGCGACTTCCCATTGTGATCAGTTCACGAGGCGGCGACTTGTTCGGCGCCTTGGCCGCAGGGCGGCTTATCCACGAACGCAAGCTAGACGTCGTCGTCGCCCGCACCAATATCCTGGGTTGCAACCCGCCCGGGGCGGGCTGTCTTGACGACAATGGCGCCTATGTCGGGCTGATCAGCCAATTCGGAGTGGAGTGCGATTCAGCCTGCGCACTCATGCTCGCCGGCGGCGCCAGGCGGCTGGTCGACCCCAAGGCGCGGCTCAGCGTGTCCTCAATGGGACAGAAGCGGATTGTCAAAGCCTATTTGGACGAGATGGCGATCAGCCAAGGCCTGTTCGCAGCGATAGATCAGAGTTCGGTCGAGCGTCAGCTTGAACCCGATGTAATGCTCAAGGTCGGGCTGGTGACCGGGCCGGACACATCGGACACGCTGACTGGCCCCGCCATTTGCAGGTCCTCGCCAAAGCCGGACAATTGCCGGCTCCCGCCCTCCGCCAACGCCCAGGCAAAGACGCCGCCAGAACTTTAGCGTAGTCGCGACGAAGGTCGAGGCAGCAGCCGTCAGGCTGGCATTGCTCGCACCCTCTTCAATTCTATTGCAAGCATCGTCGCCGTAACTAGGCTGAATCGACATTCAGCGCATCCATAACATAGCTGCGGCGAGATGGATGAAGGCGAGGAAGTGGCCGGCGCGA